>JBBCIV010000021.1:0-3161 GCA_037189665.1 Phycisphaerae bacterium
CATCAACCAGACAAACGACCCCGTCGCGGGCGCCATTCGTTATAAGGTGGACCGCGATCTGTCGTACGGCAGCCTTTGGTCGCTGCGTTTTCTCAACCTCGAACGTCACCCGTTCCAGCTACTGCCGGCGTACGAGGGGCCGATTTCATTTGACCGGCTCACCTACGCCCCGGAACACCCGGACATGCCGGTGCTGGGCTCCACCGGCCCTGTCCCGGGCACCACGTATGAGATGTCCCTGAAATCGTACAAGGAGCACTGGTATCGCGGACTGGTCGATGCCGCCGGTGACGAGTGGCACACCATTACCGTCGGCGACGACGATACCGAATTGATGGACAAGAACGCGGTGGTGAACGCCATCCACAACATGCGCCTTGTCGGGTCGGACGGAAAAATTCATTACTTCGTGGTGAACCCCAAAACGCCGGCGATCTGGCTTTCGGGCGACAAGGCGAACGCCCAATGGTACACCACCCCGCCGAAGGCCTACTTCATTCCGAGGCTTTACGAGCAGACCAGCTATCTCACCGATGGGGTATCGATCCACCTGGCGAACATCATGACCGACGACGCGGTCTTCTACCGCATCGACGGCGGCGCGTTCCAGAAGTACGCCGGCCCGATCAACGTCGACGCGATGGCGGACGGCGAGCATCTGCTGGAGTGCTATTACGCCGAAGGCAAGGTCCGTCAAAGAAAGTTTGTGAAAAACCCCGGCTTCCCGTCAGACCAGGATCGGTTTGCCGACGGGACCGGGCATGGATACCTGCTCTGGGAAAACGACGACAAATTGCAGGCGATTCGGAACCGCCTTTTTTCCGACCCCGTCACGCCCGTCAAGGAAACGCTTCGCCACCGGTATTCGATTCTGGCGACCAACCATTCCCAGTGGGGCAACGGCCGGGCCTGGTTCGATGAGCAGAAGCGGTCGGGGAAGCGCGTTGCGTTAACCCCGAACGTCTATCCCTTCACCTGCGCCCTGATCGCCGTGCTGGAGGGGATCGACAAGCGCCCGGAGTTCGCCCGCTCCGCCAGGGAGATGCTGCTCGAAAATGAGCTGTTGATCGACCCGGTCGGATACGAGCTGGACATGAATTTTTCGGTCATCCCCTCCCATCGCGAGCGGGTCGGACTGGGTTACTACAACGGCAAGTCCATCATGGCGATGGCGCACGCGTACGACCTGCTGATCCACAAGTACCGCGCGCCGGCGTACAAGGACGGATTTACGCCGATCGAGGACCTTAAAATCCGCGACATGCTTGCGTCGTCCATCCTGCTGTCGCTTCACGACCGGCAGTGCATGTTGTGGCACCCGGGGATGGGCATCACCATGGCCAGCCGGTCGGTCTACTCCATGGTCGCCGCGATGGCGATGCCCGGGTACAGCACCCCGTACTACGGCACGAGCGGTTTCGACGGCGCCGCCACCACCGCGACATGGCTGCCGTTTCCCGATCAGGCCGCGACCTGGAAGGAATTGTTTTACCTGAACAACGTCAAGCCGACGGCATACCCCAACCAGACCTTCGGCATGAACATCCTGGCGCAGCCGATCAACTTTGCCTTGCCGTACCTGCCCGACGGCATGATCCAGCCCGGCACGATGGACGGGAACATCCGGGAGGACGGGATCACGCATTATCCGAGCAACAGCGTCGCCTATAACTCCTTTCACCAAATGGGGACGGTGTTTGCCGTATATTCCAATACCCTGCGGATCAAGCCGGGGCACGGCCTGGACCTGTCTTACCTGGACCGCTACTACGAGGCCTGCTTTGACAGCAAGCAGCCGCCGGACAAGATCCACAACCAGTTGACGGGCTACTATCCGAATCCGCTGGTCCTCAACGAGCGTCATCCCGGAATCGCCGACAAGGGCATCCGCATGTTGTTTACCGAAGGCGAAGGGATCTGGAAGACCCTCGGGGCCGCCATCGCCGCGCCATATTGCATTGTCTGGATCAACGATGACTGGGCGGAAAGCGCGACCGGTGTGACAGCGAAGTAATCTCCGACTTTGCACTTTTCCAAGCCAGCTAAGAAGGCGAACTTCCCACGTTCATTGGGTGGATCACACCGTTGGCGGGCGTGTCATTCACTGAGCGTACTCGCGAAGAATACACCGGCCCGGTGAGAAAGTGGATTCTTCGCGAGTACGTGTCGGGCAAACACAAGCACGCTCAGAATGACCATTGCCGGCCCGACACACGCGAAATCGGCCCTTTAAAACTTGTCCGTCTCGATCCCCATCGCCTCGGCCAATACAAGGGCGATGTGCTTCACGTCGGTCTTCACGCCCTTGCGATTGCACATGCCACTGATGTTCATGGTGCAGCCGGCGTCGTTGCAGATGGTGGTGTGAGCGCCGGTGGCCTTGATGCAGTTGACCTTGTCGTCCACGATCGCCTCGCTGATCTCCGGATACTTGATCGCGAACGTGCCGCCGAAGCCGCAGCACTGATCGGTCTTCTCCATCGGGACGAACGTGGCGTTGCCCACCTTCTTCAGCAGTTGCACCGCCTCATCCTTCAGCCCGATGCCCCGGCCGTGGCAGGTGTAGTGAAAGGTGAAGGTCTCAGGCTCGGGCAGGGTCACGTCCTTCAAGTTGACCTTCAAGACCTTCGTCAAAAATTCGACGAATTCGAACGTTTTCGCCCGTACTCGTTCCATTTGCTCTGACCAGGCCGGATCGTTGTGGAACAGTTCGTGAAACTGCTCGCGCACCATGGCTGCGCACGACCCCGACGGCGTAACGATGTAGTCGAATGGCTCGAAGATCTCGATGAAACGCTTTGCCAGCCTGCCCGCCTCGTCGTGGAAGCCGTTGTTGAAGAACGGCTGGCCGCAACAGGTCTGGGCCTGCGGGAACTCCACCTTGCAGTCGAACCGCTCGAGAATTCGCGTGACGGCCACGCCGACCTGGGGGTAGTACTGGTCGGTCAGACAGGTGATGAAAAGGGCGACGTTCTTAGGCATGTTACGATTCGCAAAGTCAGCTTCACTTAACACTTATCCGCCCATAAAGAACGGATTTCCCTTCACGGTGATCCAAGCCGGTGTATCATAGCCGCAGGCCGATACTAAGCGAGGAGAGACGACCGATGAAGATGTCAACGATGGCGACGCTGGTCGCCGGTGTAGTAGCAGTTCACTCC
>JBBCIV010000022.1:0-13822 GCA_037189665.1 Phycisphaerae bacterium
ATCCCAAGCCGACACCATCGATTAGACCTGCTATCAGATCTACTGACGCATCGTCAGGCGCAGTTCATTATCAAGAGACCCAGCCTCAGCAAATAGCGGCCTCACCGCAACGCAGCGCAATTCCGCAGGACATGAACAGCCGCGAAGCCGTCACTTTTGATCCCGTGACATCCGCAACGAGAGCAAAAACCCATGCTCGTGAAAAGCCCGATCATGAAATTCTCTTTCAGCAGTATTTCAGATCCATCGGCCCCAGAACGTACGCGGCACAATTGAAGGTCGCCACGAATGGCAATCATTATCTCGTCCTCACCGAAGGCCGCCGTGATAGGCAATCGGGCGAGGTGCGCAAGACACGGCTGAACATTTTTTCCGAGGACTTCGACGCGTTCTTTAACCTTCTCCGCGATGCGGCCCGCTTCATCAAAGACAACCCGCTACCACTAGAATTTGTTGAAAGCAGGAAGCGGTTCTGGAAGAACGCCGGCAGACGACAAGGTAAGCGATCTACGCCCAGCCATTCACAGACGTGCGGCCGAAGATCGTCGGGTTTCCATCGGGACAAGTGACGACGTTCGCTTCTTCTAACTCATGTGCCATGATGACGATCGTTCATTTTTGCTTGTGTGGTTCCTGCCGCAGAACAATGAGGCTTACGACCGAGGCTGGTCAGACGGCCCAGAACTCAAACCTGTCCGATCCGGCCTGGATATCAAGGCAGCAGCATCATCCCCGGCGCGGCGCGGTATTGTGCCGGCGTGATGCCCCATCGCTGGCGGAAAGCACGGCAGAAGTAGTTTGCGCCGCTGAATCCACAGCGACGAGCGATGACGTCGAGTTTTTCGGTTCCGCTACGCAAATCGCGGGCAGCCAGCGCCAGTCGGTGCTGGGAAAGGTATGCCGATGGCGAAATACCCGTCGCGTCGTGAAATTGGCGCGTGAGGTGTTCACGACTGCATTCGAGTTCCTCGGCAAGCCTGGCGATTCCGAAATTCGGATCACGCCCATCCTGTTCGATCATCGCCATCGCTCGGCGAACACGGGTGGCCTGCTCGATGCGCGACCGCATCAGCACGCTGTGGATCTGCATTACCAGTGCGTAAGCCAGCGCCGACGACTGGTAACGATCGAGCCGCACGCCCCGGTCGTCCTGGCCTGCCAAAGCGGTGACCTGATCGGCGACGGTGCGATCTTCGCCGAAGTGGAGCACGCGGCCGAACAACATGTGGATGCGTCGCATCCATCTCATCGCTACCGGCCCCGCCATCGACACGAACGCCAGGCGATACGGCACGCTTGATTCGGCGGCGTAGCCGTACTCAAACGCGCCTGGGATAGCATCGATGAAGGCCGTGTTGGGGGGCAGTAGTTCGCGCCTCGGCCCACGAGTGTAAAAGCCGCAGCCTTCGAGGGTGATCTGAAGGACGATGTGCGGCCGGTCCATGCGATTACGACAGTTGTAGTAATACTGTTCGCTACGGCGGATCTCCATTGCCGCCTCGCCCAGCCAAAACAACGGCTCGGGGCTGCGCATAAACGGATCAGGCGGCGGCCGACGAGGAGACGACATATCACATTTGTACTACGGCAATCCGTCGCATTCCAGCGGCGGCGTCAGGCAGATATGGCGAAGTCGGCGCGCTGGCCACCCCAAAGAGCGCGCTTCTCGATTTTCATCCGTATGCCTGCGTGTGCATGTCGCACGTTATTCCGTCTTCGCGGGCCGCTCAACGCGCACTTCTTTGAAGAGAACGTCTGCCGGCGATCCGCCGGCGTCGGTTCGAAAATTCCATCCCCACCCGCCGACAAAGTTGGCATCGGTGACGGTCCAGGTGTGCTCATGCCACTCGTCGCCCGCCGGCACCGTCCAGCGGCCGTCGGGAGCGCCCTTGTAGCCGCTCAGCGATTCGTATGTGATCCCGAACGACGACGCCTTTTTCGGATCGGTCCGCTTCGCCACCACGGTGATCTTCAGTTCCTTATTGCCAAAGCTCGCGAACAGCGGGTCCACCCGGAAGTACGCGTAATGGCCTTCGCCACGAAGCGACGCGTTGCCGATATCCGATCGCCGATACGACTGGTCGAGCAAGTTCACCGCCTGGGTCGTGCCCTCCTTCACCTGCTTGATGCCTTTGTCCACGTTGGTCGCAGCAAGTCGGCAGGAGACAACATCGACGTTCGCGAAATCGCCGCCCCACGGAAACGGCTTGCCCGCGTTCGCCTTGGCGGTCGCCACATGGTCGGCGGGCACGCCGACGACGTAGGTCGGCACACGGGAAAGCTTCAGCGGCGATTGGGCCGGCAAGGCAGTGACAACGCCGTAAAGATCAACGACCTTGACGTCGGCGCCAAACGACGCCGTCCTCGTCTCGCCAGGCGGAGCCCAAATCACGAGCACCGCGCCGTCGCTTACCGCCTTGTCGAAGACAAAGCCGTAAGTGTTGTTGAGGTTCAACCAGCCGGCGTAAACAGGTTCAACACCGATCGTCTCGCTCAGCACTTTCATCGCATCATATGCCGGCCGAGGCGTCCAGTCTTTGCGGATGAGGCCGTGATCGGTGCCCGGGCCGTACGCCGGGCCGCGCGCTTCGAACCAGAAGATCTTGCCGAAACCCTGCACCACCGACAACACATACGCCTTCACCAGCGCGTCGGCCTGCTCCGCGTCCTTCTTCGGGTGCGGCGCCACCGGCGCCTGCACGCCGATCTCGGTAATCCACAGCGGCATGTCAGTTGGCTGATTGTTGTCGGCCAGCATCTTTTTGATGCTGCCGACCAGGCTGAGATAGCTCGACTCGTTGCCTTCAATCGCCATGCCAAGGTTTTCGTACGGATGCACGCAAACAAAATCAAAGTGGCCGGCCGCGCCGGCCTTGATGGCGGCATCGAAAAAACCCAAGTCAAAATTGGCACAGCTAATGCCGATCTTGGCCGTCGGGTCAGCCTTACGGGCGGCGATGTACGCTTCGCGAACAAGGTCGGCATACTCTTTCGGCTTATTCCTGGAGTTCGCAAAACTGCCGTTGAACTCGTTCCACACTTCCCAGTACTTGATGTCCACCTTATATCGGTTCACCGATTCGTAAACGTAGTCGCGCCAGAACTGCATATCCTTTACAGGACTGGTGCGCGTGTCGCCGTTGGCGGACGACCAGCGTGCGAAGAACCAGAAGCCGCCCGTCAGACGCATGCCGTTTGCTTTGGCATCGGCGAGCTTGGCATCCATGCCGCTCCAGTTCCACTCGCCTTGCTTCGGCTGGACGGTCTGCCATTCGTCCGCGATCCGAAGCCATCTTACGCCGGCCTTCTGAAGCATCGGGTTGAACCGCGGATAGTCGCCGGCCCACTCCGCACCCGATGCGATGGCAAACGGGCTGTTATCGTCGCGCGGATCTATCTGCTGCGATTGCGCCAAGGCGACGCCTGCAACAACGAAAGACAAGGTGAAGGAAGAACCGGCCACGAAGAATCGCTTGAGACGAGAGATCACGTGTCGCTCCTGGCTGGAGGCCAATCAGTACGAAAAATCAGTGTGTCCGCGATACGCCCCGCCTCAACGGCCAGGCGATATTGTGTTGAGATCGACGATCGAATGGCCGCTCAGCGTCGCTTTCGATTCGATTGACCCGACCCGCAATCGAACGTCAGCCGGCTTGCCGGCCAACTCACGCAGGCGGGCCAACACGCTCCCATCCGCCTGCCGCCGCAAGGACAGCAGATCGACCGATGCCGGCTCGAGCGATGCCAGCGTGCCGCGTGCCGGCGCGCTTCCCTCCGACATCGGAACGGCCTGCACCACCAACGGCGAATCGGCATGCTCCGCCAGCACGGGCAGCGCGTTGGCATCGGTAGACAACAAGAAATTGAACTTCAGTTCGCCAACGTCAGTGGCAGGCGTGTACGGCTCCTTATCCGGCGTCAGTACGGCGTCGTCGGCATAACGCGACGCACGGGCGACCGTGACGCGGAAATCGCCTTCGACAAGATCGAAGTTGTAGAGCGCATCACTGGCGAAACCGGCAGAGCCGTTCTTACCCTCGCCGAACGCCCAGCGGCCGCCGGGCACCTCACCGCAGCCATCGCCGCGAGCAATAGTGGCGCCGGGAACGTCGAACGTCGCCGAATCGCCGCAGCCGTTGAAGGCAAGCTTCAGACGTGCGCTGCGCTCATCCCACATCACGCGGGTAAAGACGTCGACCGCGTCTCGATCCTTGGCAAGCGAAATCCGCAGGTCGGCGCGCGATTGCCCCCCCCTCAGCCGCACCCAGATCGTCTGCCGCACCGGTCCGCTTTCCAGCACGATCGCCTGATCGACCGTCCACCGATGACGCACGCGCGTGAGCACGTACGACTCGGCCGTGTCGTCCATCGCGCCCCAAGAGCCATAAGGATCTTCGATCGTGATGAGCCGAATGCCGCCGCCGAACAGCGGCTTGCCGCCGCGCGTTATTTCGACGACGTCGGAACCTGCGATTGCCCGGACACGCAGGTTTCCCGACTCGATCGAATCCGCTGCCGGCGGCAAGCCGGTGGGATAGACGCCGGCAGCGTCGATGCCAAGGGTGTAAACGCGATACTCGAACGGCGCCAGTTCGAGGTTCGCCACGATGCGCCGACGCCACTGTATATTGCGCATGGCGGTGTGCTCGGTGCCGATCGCCTGGGATGGGATCGTTGTGCCCTGGTCATCGCGCAGCACGACGCGCAACTGCGACGCGTCGGGCGAGTGCGGCAGGATGGGGCGATAATCCATGCACGTCTCAAACTCCGCCGGCCCGGCGAACGGCTTAGCAGAATTATTGACGACGAGAAAACGCACCGGCTCGGGCGAATCGTCCGGCGTGGGCGTGCGCGGCATTTTGATCTGCGAGGCGATTTGATTGATCGCGCGCAGCTCTCCGTCGCGCGCGGCGTGAATGACGCCGCCAAGCTGGCCGAGCTGTTCATCCATCGCCCGCTCGATGCTGCTGCCCGGCAGCACATCGTGAAACGTGTTGAACAAAAGCGTCTTCCACGCACCCGACAGGTCCGCCGGCGGTTGTTTAGAAAAATCGCTGGCGAGCGTCGATAGCTGCTCAGCGTGGATGAGTTGTGATTCCGCTTTGCGATAGGCGAATTTGAACCGCGCCGTCGATGAATAGCAGCCGCGGAGCGTGAAGCCGAGCTCGCCTTGGTGGACGGGCAGATCGAGATCGCTGCGCGAGTCGATCTCCTTATGCAGGTCACCGAAGAAACGGTGCAGGCCGGAGAAAACGATTTCCACTTCCGGATGCGCCGCCGCCCACGCGCGGACTTCCTTCAGCATCCGACGCGTTGTTCCACCGCCGTGGTTGCCGAGGCCGATGAAGCAGGCGACGTTGCGCAGGTTGAACGTGACAGCATTGTCGAGCACGGCGTTGAGACGGCGTTCGGTCTCGTCGCGATCCGATCCGTACCAGCCCGCAGCCGGGCGGTAAGAAAGGATCTTCGCGCCGTTCGGCCCCTGCCACCAGAAGACAGGCAACGGCAGCGAAAACTGCTTCGGGAAAGGCCTGGTGAAGGCGAAATACTTGATGCCCGCGTTCGCCATGATCGTCGGCAACCCCGCCGCATGCCCGAACGAGTCGGCCGCCCAGGCAACGGTAACATCAACGCCAAACTTCTGCTTGAAGTACCGCGTCCCCTCTTCGTAATGCCGGCAGAACGTTTCGGTCGCGGGCAAATTGGTGTCCGGCTGCACGTACGTCCCGCCGACCACGTCCCACCGCCCCGCCTCTACCTGCTTGCGAATGCGATCGAACACCTTCGGCGCCTCACGCTCGATGTGCTCGTAAATCGACGACTCGCCGCGGATGAACGTCAACTCCGGGTCTTCGTCCATCAAGTCCAGAATCGTCTGACACGTCTGGATGCCCTCGTTCATCCCCTCTCGCCAATCCCACAGCCAGACCGGGTCGAGGTGAGCATTGGGAATCAAATGCACGCGCGTTTTGGGTGTCGTAAGAGCTGCCATGGTGTGTAAATCCAAGAACCGCCAAAAATCCAATCAGCCGAGAATATACCAATTATGGTCTATTTTGTTACGGAGAATATCAAGTAAGGTTTAAGCGCCATCGATCGATAAGCGAACCCCTGAAATCTGGTCATTCCCTGTTGATCGTCCCATAAAAGCACGGCTTTTAATTTCAGAAACCGCTATTCCCTTGTTCTTAAGAATATGGGAATAGCGGTTTTTGAGATCAGGAAAGAGCTTCCTGATGGGCAACGCCACGCAGAAACAGCCAGCCTGAATGGCGAGGTATTTGAAGGATGAAAGTGGCTTTGACGTGGCGATTTTGTCGGCGGATGTCAGCGCGTTGTAGCTGAATCACGTGTTTGGCTCGCCGTTTACTCTGACATGCCGGAATGCAGCGGCTGAGCGATCGTGATGCGCAGGACCAGCGGTCAGGGAAGTGCGAGGAGAGGTTCCAGCGTTTGGCGGGCGGCGTCGGGGGCGGCAGGAAGTGGGTTGGGGAGCGTGATCAGATCGATGGTTTCGACAAGGCGGGCGGCATCGCCAGGGGCGATCTGCTGGAGGACGCCAACCTGTTCGGTTTCGCTACGGCCAGTGTCGGTTGGGCCCATCTGAAAAAGCGTAATGCTCGCCCCGTCTTCCGGATAAGTTGCGCCGGGATCGAACGGAGCGCGGCTGACAAGCGCCGTCTGATTGCGCACGAATGCCACCCAGCCGCATTCGGTGACCACGCCGATCTTCACCGGCCCATCGAGTTCGCCACCCGCATCGACGCGAAGCGCCTCGCGGCCGGCGTGGATGCTGGGTTGCGGCAGGCTGGTCCACCACGGAATGAGCAGCCGCTTTCGCGGCCGAGGTTTGTCGCCGAGCGGAACGATCATCGACCCCTCGCGCGTATAGCTGATCACGCTCCAACACGCGAGCGGACGAGCGGCGTCACCGATGTTTGCCAGTTCGTATGTCAATCTTAGGCGCGGTGCAGAAGGGTCGGCGTCGATCGCGACCGTGTATTGCAGGCCCCCTGCTGGCCGCAGGCGCACTTTTACTCGCGTTTCCGACTGCTCCACTACGTCCGCCGGCTGATCGCCGACCGCGAACGCCTCTTTTGGCTGGTTCGCTTCCATGAAGCCGACGCGCAGTCCCTGATCCGACACCTGGCTGCCGGCGATGATCGACTCCTCGCCGACTTGTCGGATCGATAGCACGCGGAATCGCGGCTCGGTCGCCACGAACGCCTCGATCGCATTCCCGCGAACCCATACGCCGCTCGAACCATCGTGCTTCACCAATTCATTCCCGCTTGCCACGCCGCCGCCGAGCAATGCTGCCGCCAGCAGAATCTGTTTGAAACCTCGTCGTCGCATCATGGGCTCATCACTCCACGCGCAGCGACCGAAGCTGGAACGGGTACATCGACAGCGTCACCGATCCGCCGCTCGCCGGAATGGCTTCGCCCGTGGCAGCGTCGGTCACCTTTCCACCTGAGGGCAGCTTGATGGTCACGTTCGATTTGTCGGCCATCGCGGTGTTGACGACCGCAAGATACGTGCCGTGATTGGGCGTAACGATCGATCGGACGACCACCGCTTCATCCGAACTGGCGCCCTCCAATCGCTGGCTCGGCAGCGCCGGCAGCGAGAGGAACGCGGTGTTGAAGTTCCGCACGTACAGCGGGAACCCGCGGGCGTACACGCGGCCGGTGAGATAGCCGAGGTAACGCGGATCGCCGTTGGCCATCGCGAGCGCTTCGGCCATCATGCAGTATGGGCCGGCGCGCTCGATGTCGGCGCAGAAGTAACCCAACGTCGGCTTGTCGGCCTTGTCGAACATCATGTTCTCGTTCAGCGTGTAGTGCCGGATCATCGCCAGCCCGCCGGGCGCGCGGAACTGCTCCAGCGGCTCGGGCGCGGCCACGGTGTAGACGCGGTTGAACGCATAGCTCACCAACAGTCCGTCGGCGTCCTTGTAGTTCTGCGGGTCCGACGGCGGGGCCGCGTGATCGACTTCCCAGTCGCCCCAAGTCTTCGGCGGCGTGACGAGCGCCTCGGCGTACATCTTCCGCTGCACCACGTCGGCGACGCTCAGCACCGTCGTCTTCTGCTCTTTCTCGATCGACGAGGCCCTCAGCCGCTGTTCCCACTTCGCGACGTCGTCAGTGACGAGGATCGGGTCCCACGTCGGGAACGACACGCCTGGCTCGGCCGGGCAGGCAGTGAAGAGCATCATCGCATCGTTCACGTCGTTTTCGCGCAGGTAATCGCGCATGGCCGCGAGGAAATCACGACGCTTGCCGTACCACCACGCTTCGTACTTGGCCAACAACGCAGCGTCTTCGCGCAACTGCTGCTTCGTCACCTCGCGGCCGTTGTTGACTTCGTCGGCGAATCGCTTGCGCGTCGCGTCGGCAAAGCTCATCGGCAATTGCGATCGCGGGCGAAGCCAGGCACCCAGGAAATTGGCCTTGTCCTTCTCCCGCACGATCGTGATGTCGAGCATCTTCTTGAAATCTTCGATCGCGTCCGGGTCGGTGATGTCGGCGTTGGCGCTCTCGATCCACTTGATGTGGGTGAACGCGTCGTCACGGCGAAGCGGCTTGGCGCGCCGCTGCGGGCCGAGGCCTTCCTGCCCCTTGCTGCCGGAGTATTCGTAGTACGGCAGGATGTCGTAGCCGCGCTGGCCCATCAGTTCGACGATCTGTCCCCACAGCGGCGCGGCCTTGGCATTGTAGTATGCCCAGCGATTGCCGCCGTGCGCGCTGGAGTCCCAGTGCTGAACGGCGCCGAACTCCAGTAGATCCTTCGAGAACGTGTTGATGCCGAGGAACTGCATCTGGTTGGCCTTAAAGCGGTACCAGTCCAGCGGGTCCTTCACTCCTGCGGTGCCCGACTTATCAGCGCTGATGACGTTGTCGGCCATCTCCTCGCGCCAGAAGATGTGCCGGCGCGGCAACTCCTTCGGCGGCAGTTGATAGACGGCCGCGATCTTCTTTTCATCTGCGATCTCATACAGGCGAATCTTCGACACCGCCGCCCCGCCCGACGCCGGGATGTTCTCGGCCGACCACTGCGCGATCGTGACCGTGAAGCCATCGTCGGTCGTCAGCGGACGCTCGCCGTCGCCGCGAACGTAGGTTTCATCGACGAAGTGATCGTGGAGGTTGAAGAACATCCGCCACCGTTCGTACTTGCCCGATAGCGGCGTGGCGATCGACTCGTTGTTGTTGTTCACGTACTTGGGATGGAACGCATCGCCCAAGCTCTCGCCGGTATGAAAGCCGAGGGAGCTTTCGTTGCCCGAGTTCAGCACCGCCATGCTTCGCGGGGCGTCCTCGGGATACTCGATCTCCAGCACGTACGCCCCGCCGGGCTTGAGCAGCTTGTATTGGCCGACGCGAAAGGTCATGTGCGCCGACTCGCCGGGCGTTTTGCCGAGCACGCGCGCCTGCTGGCCAAGGATCGTCTCGACCTTCGACACGCCGGCCGGATACTCCTTGAACAGCCTCGGCGTCTCGGCCGCTCCGACGTCGATTTCCTCGACCAGCGTAACGGTGCCGAACGGCTCGCCCAGATCGACCGATTTTCGGCTCCCGACCTCCAGTTTTGCCTTGGCCACCGCCGCATCCCGTTCAGCGACCCGCCTCGCCTCCGCCTCTGCCTTCTCGGCCGCGGCTTTGGCCTCAGCGTCACGCTTCGCCTTGGCGGCGGCGAACTCCTTCTCGGTTTGTTCGACGAGCGCGATCTCGCCAAAGTTGCTCCCGCCATCATTGCGGGTAATTCGCAGGTAACGCGTCTTGGTCACGAGCGAAACCTCGACCCATTTCAAGTACGCGTTGCAATCATAAGTGGCCACCTCGGTCCATTGGCCGGGCGTTCCTCCGGAGATGATGACATCGCCCTTGCCGTTGGTGTCGTAGATCCAGATCGACGACAAATATCGCTCGCTGCCAAGGTCGATATACGCGCTGGCCGGATAGGTCGTCTTCGCATGTTGAGATGGAATCGCCCACCCCGACTCCGCCTTGCCCGACGGCGGCAAACTCAATCCGGCTTGCTCGTCAACCATCGCCTCCGGATTGCCATGAGCCGCCTCGTTGGTCACCATCGAGGGGTCTAGCTTCACCATCCCGGCAAATAACGACCCACCCCCCATGAGCATCACCGCCGACACCGCACCGGCAATCACATTTGAAAATCTGGACACGTCACGAACCTCCAACAGCATACGCCTGCGACGACGATCATTCGAAAAGAATAGACGATTCACCAAATTCAACGACTTCTTCGTCGGCCAAGCAACATTCCGACAAGCGCAAGAGATGCCAGGGATGCGGGCTCAGGAACCACCTGTATTAAGCCGTTTCCGGCGAAGAACACGTCGTTGATCGTGATCTGGCTTTGCAGTGACGGATTGGCCGCGTATGCCGCAGTCGAACCGTAGTAGCCCGCTCCGGCGACAAGATCGCCGAGCGTCAGCCCGCCGACCACTTCGATCAGTCCGGCGCCAACGTTGACCTTGCCGTTATGCAGGCCATAAGCCAGAAGGTTGAGCGATTCGGCATCGTTGATCGCATCGGAAGAGAGAATTTCGAGCACCGCGCCATTATGAACATACACGTCGCCAGTTACGCCCAGATTGGATTCAACTGTTCCATTCCCAACACGAAGCGTCCCGCCGGAGACATGCGTATCGCCTGAATAAGTATTCGTACCAGCCAGGACAACTGTACCAACACCTGACTTTGTGATCCCGCCATCGCCCGAGATGACCGCACCGACAACGTTCACACCGCTATTAGGCGACCAAAAGATGCCCTCCGCCGAGTCAAAGTTGATCGAGCCAGCGGCGGTGTCTCCGGGCGTGCCAATCGAAGCCGAGGTGTGCGCGAAAAAGACGCCGCCGCTGACAACGGTAAGCGTCCGGCCGGAACCGACGTTCATCGTGCCGGACGCAGTCATGCGAATCGAGTTGATGGCGGCATCGCTCCCCAGTGCCGCACCACCACCACTATAATTCGCGGTATCACCTGCGGTCAGAGAAGTGGCATACTCCGCCGTTTCCAGCGCTCGAAAGCCGTTGGCCGTGTACGTCGCAAAACCACTCGCGGTCGCGGCGTTGGCGTTGGCGTTGGCGGCGACCAGCCAGGGAATGATGCCCATCGTCGTGCTGCCCGGCACGCCACCACCGCCGATCAACAGATCGTTGCCGTTGCCAACCTTGAACTGGGCTGTTCCGGCAAGCGTTGAGCTTCGTACGTAGGCAGTGGCACCCTGACTACGCGATACTTCCGCCACGTCCAACACCGTTCCCGCCGAGCCGCCGCCGACTCCCATCACCGTGGTGCTGAACGCCGAATTGAAATGGATATCGGCAATCGTGTCCTGCACCGCAGTGCTCCACGTACCGTTGGTCTTCTGCCCGCCCGCACTCAAGGTGCCGCCGTTGAAGGTAATCTTGTTTTGCGTGAACCGCTGCCCGGGATTTGAAGCGGCGTCGGCACCGTTGCCCGCATGCAGCGACCCTCCGGCCTGTCCGACACCCGTTCCACTGGTATATCCGTTGAGGACCACTTCCGATGCTGACGCGATCGAGCCCGTCGTCACGGTAAGCGACCCGGCGTTATTTGGACCCGTAACCCCCGAGTTGAGGACGAACTTTCCAGTATAAGTCTTCGTACCGTTTATACTTATTCCGCCCAAAGAATTGACGGTGACAACGCCGCCTCCCACGAGATCGCCGTTTAGTTCCCATCCCGTAACCTGCGCCTGTCCACCGGTCAGGCTGATGGAATTACCCTTGGTCGTCACGCCACCGGCCGTCCGAAATCGCGTATTAACAACCGTGTTTATCTGCAACGGCGACGTCCCGCCGAGCGCCACGTTCGCGTTGACCGCGTTCAAGACGTTGCCGGTTCCGCCGACATTGATGTGCGTCTGGCCACCCGCGGTGGCGGACTGGAACGTCAACGTATTCGTGCCCGTGCCAGTGTTGATGTTAGTGCCATGCGAATTATCGGTGTCACCGATGTTCAGCGTGCCGATCGTGATCCCCTGATTCAGGTTGGCCGTCAGCGCGCCGGTGATGTTGAGGCTCAGATTCGCTTCATCGCCGGGCGCGCTTGGAAATGCGCCGCCGATGCCAGTGCCCCAGTTGTTCTGGGACGTCGTCGGCCAATGAAACGTCCCGGACGTCGGCGTCCACGTATACGATGCCGCCCTCGCCGACTGGACCAGCACAATCCCGGCAACGGCAGCGGACAAAGCTGCGAATCGAATATCGTTCCTCATTTACTCTCCTCCGAAAATCCACCTTGATGTGAAACTGTTGCGTTCAGGCAAACGAACAGCCCCCTCGCTTAGTCGCGATGTGTCGAATCAATACTCCGATAAGCCAAACGGATTCTCGTTGGCGTAGACGCCTTCGAACGCCCTGCCATAGGCATGAATCGATACATTGGGCGGGTTGCCGGTCACCGGCGTAACGAAATTGGCATTCATAATCGCTTGATAGGGACCGGCGTAGTACTTGTTCTTGAGCACAGTAACATGCCCGTCCATGAACAGCGTCGGACGCCCGCCGCGCTGAGCGTAGTGCCAACTCTGTGCGTCATATCCAACTGGAGTCGTCGTGCCTGGTACAAAGCCGCCAAGCGAACCGGACTGTCTGACCGAACACCACTGAAACGGAGTCTGAACTCCGTTACGTCGGAAGTACTTCAAATTCCACATCGGCTTTGTGTTGGCGAAAAAAGTAGCTGGCGTGGTGGGATAAACACCACCAGATTTCCAGCCAGTCGGCTTAACCCCTCCAGAATTTCCCCCATGATAAGCAAGGCCCGCGTAGGCATTGTAATCTCGATACTGCGTACCCGCGGCGTTGGTATAGTGACGACTATTAGCACCCGGCCTGTACGTGTAAATGTCAGATGATGGACAAATCCAGACGCCGCCGGCAACTTTCACATTCACCTCCACATTCGTCCAACTGAGCGTCTCGGGACCGATGAACGACGAAAGCAAAACTTCCAGCGGATACTTTTCGTAGCATCCAACGCTGTTTCCGTACACATCTCCCCGGCTCATCATCGCCGGGAACTTGCCCTTGTTTGCAGAGAGATAGGCCGCGAAACCATACCCGATCTGCCTAAGATTGCTGGCGCACTTAATCTGCTGCGCCTGCACCCGCATCTTTTGGAGGGCAGGCAGCAACAGAGAAATCAATATCGCGATAATCCCGATCACCACTAGCAATTCAACCAGCGTGAAACCTGGTGTCCGGGCGGGCGACCGCGTCATTAATACTTTCCGCATGCGTCCTCCGCATCGTTCACTAGTCCGACATGACGAACCAAGCCCTTCGCTTTGGTCTCAAGCTGGGACCAAAACAAGGGCCACGCTTTCACCCCTCTATCCTCGCACCGTCACCACCGACTCCCTCTCGATCAGCCTGTTGTTCAGGATGAGCTGTTGCGGCTCGTCCTTGTCCGACAGCTGCCGCAGCAGCACTTCCAACGCGCGGTCGGCGATCTCGTTCAGCGGCTGGCAGATCGTCGACATCGGCGGGCTGATGAACTGGCTCACCTGAGGCGATTCCATCCCCAGCAACGACAGCTCCTGCGGCACCCGGATCCCCAGCACCCGCTGCAGGATGTACGCCGCCTCCAGCCCCAGGCTCTCGTTGGCGACGAACAGCCCCGTCGGCCCGCCCTGGGCCGTCAGCCGGTGCAGCAGGCCGTACATCGCCTGGTGCTCGGTGAACGAGATCGTCGTGTCGTCGATCGGCAGCCGGCGGGACTTCATCGCCTCCAGAAACCCCGCCACGCGCTGCTCGGTG
>JBBCIV010000023.1:0-20334 GCA_037189665.1 Phycisphaerae bacterium
TGGGCGACGCTGGCTTCGCAGCTACAACAAAGAGCGCGTCGCTGTCGCCCAGTTTCATATCCATCCAGGTTGTCAAAGAGCTACCCCCGTGCGGAAGAGCGGCGGGCGAGGGAACACGCGTGCCCTCCATATAGACATGGCGCGCTGCGCATTCGTCATGACAAACGCGCAGCGCATCGTCAAAAAACAGGAAAATTCGATGAAAAATAATGGCGGCGCGTCATCCTCTGGCGGACGATCGTTCTATCGACAGCTTGTGCCTGAAGACCTTCTCGAACCAGCCGCGCTTTTTCCGCGCCCCCCAGAGTTCAAGCTGGATGTCGACCGCGCTGGTTACGCCGACGGTCACCTTTTTCTTGCCAATGCGGCATTTGAGGTCCTGCACGGCGCTGGCGTGGCTGCGGTCGAGCCCGTCGGCAATGCGGAGGAAGGCCGTGCCGACGTCTACGATCTTTCGGTCCAGCGGGCTGAGGCCGGCATAAAGGCGGTGTTTGCGGCGGTCGGGCGTCTTCTTGCGGTGGAATCGCGCCAACGCCGCGATCACCTTTACCTCCGCCGGGTCGAAGTTCTTCAGGTCGCCATGCTCGATGAGGTATTGGCCGTGCTTATGGTGCGCTCGAGGGGCGATGTGCCAGCCGATGTCGTGCAGCATCGCGCCGTACTCGATCAGCTCCCGCTCTCGGTCGCCGAGCCCGTGGATAGGCTTGAGGTCGTCGAACAGCCGCAGCGTGAGCTTCGCGACGTGCGTGGAGTGCGACTCATACCAGTTGCACCGCCTCGCCAGGTCCAGCACCGATCGCCGTCGCGGGTCGGGCACTTCGCGGCGGATCTGCAGATCCGGGATGTGACGGGACAGGTAGTCGGCCAGAATGCCCTCGCGAAGCGCCGCGCCGACAAGGTTGACCTGCTTCAGCTTTAACATCCGCATGAACGTGCCGACCAGCACCACGCCGGCGATGATCTGGTCCTTGCGCTGGTCGTCCAGGCCGCGGATGCGGGCGCGATCTTCGGTGGTGGTCTTGATGAGGCGATCCTCGAGGCGTTCGAGCTTTGCCAGTTCGATGACGTGCTCGCCGCCGCAGAGCTCGGCGATGTTTTCGAGCGTTCCGCTGGTGCCGATGCATTCGACGGGCTTGAGTGCCTTGATGCGCGCCGCCAGCGGGGTCAGCTCCCTCTCGTAGTGCGCGCGCAGGGAGGCGAGGTCTTCCTTGCTGATCGGGTCGGATTTGACGAACTGCGCCGTGATTCGGGCGGCGCCGAGCTTGCGGCTTTCCAGCAGCCTTGCCTCTTTCGCATCGCCAACGATGAACTCCACGCTGCCGCCGCCGATATCGATGATGAGGTGCGGTTTTTTGCCCAGGTCGTGAGCGTTGCGAACGCCAAGGTAGATGAGCCGCGCCTCCTCTCGGGCGGACACGACTTTGACGTACAGCTTCAGTTCCGCCTTGATGCGTTCGATGAGGTCGCCGCCGTTGTCGGCCTCGCGGATGGCGCTGGTGGCGACGGCGACGATCTTCTCCGCCTCGCGCATGCGGGCGGCCTGCTTCATCCGCGCCAACGATGCGACGGCGCGATCCATCGCCTCGATCGAAAGCGCTTTCGATGGAAACGAAATACGCCCGAGCCCGACCATCTCCTTCACGCGCCAAAGGGTCGTCACGCTGCCATCGGAATCGATCTGGGCAACGATCATGTGAACGCTGTTGGAGCCGACGTCGATCGCGGCGATGCGCAGGGAGTCGCGGGCGGGAGAGTCGGAGCGGACGGGAGAGGCTTGGATCTTGCTCATAGGCGACCGGCCGTAGTCTATGCGCCGTCGGTCCCGCGTACACCCGTCAAGGCGGCCAAACCTCAAAACGGCTGCCTGTCGGGCGAGAGCTGATTCGCGCGGGCGCAAAAAGCGGCGGGCCGCCCGGGAACGCCCGGGCGGCCTCGAATGAATCGCCTGCGATCACGATGTTGCCGGCTACTTGTAGCCGGGGAGGAATTCTTTTTCCGCCTCGAACATTTCGTTCGTCATCTGGCGGATCTGTCCCGGCGTGAGGATGGCCGCGGTGAGCGGGTCGAGCATGAGGGCGTGGATCGCCGCTTCCCGGCTCTTCTCGACGCAAGCGGTGGCGGCCAGGTCGAAGTAGGCCTGCTGGCTGGCGCAGATGTGCGCCATCTGCGCCGGCAGCTTGCCGTAGCGGGTGGGATTGATGCCGTTGCGGTCGATCATGCACGCCACCTCGACGGCGGCGTCGCCGTGCAGGTTGGTGATGAGCTTGCCGGCCTCGCCTTCGTTGCGCTTGCCCGGGGCGATGGCGTGGTTCATCACGTTGCCGTGGATGCGCACCGGGCTGTCCTTCTCGCGGGCCTCGATGATCCAGGAGGCGTATTCCCAGGACCGCTTGAGTTCGGTGGTCGCCTCACCGCTGACGAGCTTGGCGCGGTGTTCGTCGGCGCCCTTGCGCCACTGCGGCCAATTGGTGGCGTAGAAACGGCTGCCGCCGTCATATTTGGTGCGGAGCAGCTTCCTGCCTTCGTCGCTCTTTCGGTAGTAGGGCAGGTATTCGCTAAGGTGGCCCGACGATTCGGTGATGAACGCGCCGAAGTGAACGCACATGTCCTTGCGGATGAGATCCTTGTGCTTCCAGGGCTCCTCGCCGCCGTGGTTGCGGGAGTCCATGCTGGTGATGCCGGCGGCGTGTTCCCCGATCGCCTCGGCGATCTCGTTGCGGAACTTGGCGTAGAGGACCTTGTCATACAGGTTCTCGCCGTTGTGCTTCAGGGTGGTGAACCAGGCCAGGTGGTTGACGCCGGCGCACTCCCATTCCATTTCTTCGTAGGGCACGCCCGCGTAGCCGGCCAGCAGGTGGCTGGTGCCCTGCACGCTGTGGCAGAGGCCGACGAGCTGGATTTCCGGCACCGCGCGTCCGGCGGCGAGGACCATCATGCTCATGGGGTTGGTGTAGTTGAGCATGATCGCGTCGGGGCACAGCTCTCGCATGTCGCGGAGGATGTCGAGGAAGACCGGGATCGTGCGCAGCCCCTTGAACAGCCCGCCCGGGCCAAGGGTGTCGCCGATGCACTGGTCAACGCCATACTTGAGAGGGATGTCGTTGTCGAACGCCACGCACGCCGTGCCGCTGACTTCCACGCAGCAGACCGCGTAGGTCGTGCCCTTGAGCAACTCCCGGCGGTCTGTGCTGGAGCGGACGGTCCAGCCTTCTTCGCGGCCGGCTTGCTTGATGAGCTTGGCGATCACCTGGTGCATCATGCCCAGGCGATCCTTATCAATATCGACGAGGCGGAATTCGCCGCGGTCGGCGCCGGGCATGAGGAGCACGTCCTTACACAGGGTGGGACAGAATCCCGATCCCGCGCCCATGAACGTGACGTTGATGGGACGGGTGATCTTGCCCTTCAGGCCCTCCTGGCTGTCGGCGGCCTTGGTGTGGGCGGCGTGCCCTTGTTTTTCTTCGGTGATGACTGCTGTTGCCATGGTGCGATCGGTCCTTTGTTCAGAGTTGTGATAAGATTACCGCACCAATTCTACAGGCCAATAGCACCTTTCAAATATCAGTAGTATAAATGTGATGTCATCCGGCAGCCGCAGGAAGGACGTTACCGGTCGTATCCCCGGTCTCGGGCAAAGGAGACGGGGCGACGCTGGCCTGTCGGCGGACGATTTGCTGGACCTGGGACATCATTTGATCGACGCTGTAGACGACCGTCAGTCTTTCTGATTCGTTCGTTATGTCGCCGATGCCCGCCGGGCCGTCGAAATGGACGAGCAGCAGGCTGACGTCCCTGGCCCGTCGAGCAAGCGATTTGGCCAGCAACCGGGCGCGGGCGGTGGATTCGGGGCTCGCGGTCACCAGCGCCAACGTGCGCGTCTTTCCCGACTCGATCGCCTGGAGCAAGTCGGACTGGATCGAGCTTTCCATGACCGGAACGGCGCACTTGAGGTGTTCCGACATCACCGCCGCCGTCACCACGCTGGCAGGGCGGTCGGCGGGGGAGATGGGAACGCAGGCGTACTCCGACTTCACGCAGTCTACGGCCAGTTCCCGCAGCCGCTCCGCCACGAGCGATTCGGCCGTGTCGTTCACCAGGTTCAGCCGCTCTTCCGACAGCGCCCCTCGCTCGTGATCCTGACGGGCAGTCTGAAGGACGGGCAGCAGAAGCGCATCCGCAGTCGTGGCGATCCCGGTAGATTTGATCGCCTCGTCGATCTGCGTTTCCGCCGACCGCACGTCGCCGGTGACAAGGCGGTGATACAGCCGGCGTTCGCCGGCGAGCATCGGCTCGTCGGTCAATAGAATGTAGAAGACGCGCAGCGGCTCGATGTACTTGCCCAGCACCACGAGGCAGACGGTGATCGGCACCGCCAACAGCAGGCCGATCGGTCCCCAGATCCAGGTCCAGAACAGGATCGCGACGATGACCGCGATGCCCGAAATACCCGTGCTGTGGCCGTACAGGTAAGGCTCAAGGGCAAGGTTGACGACCAACTCAAAGAAGATGAACACGCCCGCGACGTAAAACACCTGCGCCCAGGTATCGAACACCGCCATCGCCAACAGGATCGGCACCGCCGCGCCCAGCCATGCCCCCAGCACCGGGATGAACCGCAATAGTCCCGCCAGCAGGCCCAGCAGCAGGGCGTTTGGCAGGCCGATCACCATCAGCCCGATGCCGATCGACGTTCCGAAGAACGTGTTGACCACCGCCTGCATCAGCAAATATTTGCCGATGCGCTTGCTGGCGTCTTCCAACGCTTGTGTGGTCACGCTGATCTGCTGCGTGCCCGCCAGCACGACAACGCGGTCGCGCAGCTCTTCTCCGTAGAGCAAAAGCAGGAATACCAGCACCGCCACGACGACGCTGACCAAAACCGGCTCGACCACCGGTTCCAGCACGGCCTTGGTCGATTCGAGGAGAGTTGTTTCCTCGCGATGCACGACCGGGATCGCCGGCATCTGCGCCGGCGGGGCGCTGGATGCGGCGGCGGGAAGGGTGGTGGCGGCGTGGGCGACGTCCTGTTCGATGTCGGTCACCGTCTTCATCACGCGCTCGATCAGACCGTCGCCGCTGCTGCGAAGGGTGATGAGCTTGGCGGCAATCGTGTGG
The DNA here is from genome assembly GCA_037189665.1 of Phycisphaerae bacterium. Taxonomy (GTDB): domain Bacteria; phylum Planctomycetota; class Phycisphaerae; order Tepidisphaerales; family Tepidisphaeraceae; genus BPJO01. The sequence continues at coordinate 5,116 of JBBCIV010000023.1, forward strand.
CGGTAGCCGGGCAACTCGGACGCGAAATCGACAAACTGGTAGACCGCGATCGCGCCAAGCCCCGCGAGCACGGCCCCGCCGACCGCGGTGGCGACGCATACGCAGATCAGGCGCGAGCGGATCCGCTTGCCCAGCCATCGCACGATGGGGGAGAGCATGAAGGCCAACAAGATCGCCAGCGCGAGGGGGAGTACGAAATCCTTCGCCAGCGCGAGGAACAGGATGACGGCCGCCGCGATGGTTACCCAAGCGGCGCGGCGGGCGATGGGTTCAACCCACGGCATTCGAATGCTCCTCTGAAGCGGTGCCCGCTTCGTCCTGCTGACGACGGGCGGTGTCGGCGTGGTCGTCCGCCGCCTCGACGCCCTTTTCCGCCGCGCGCTTGTTCAACTGGGTTTGGATGAATTGGATTCCCATGCTCATCGCCCACTGCACCAACCCCGGCGGGAGGCGAAGGCCGCCTTGGGAGCGGCGTTTCGTTCCATCCGGCGCCCTGCTCGGTCCTCGACCGCCAAACAGGCCGGCCAGCGCCAATGCGCCGGCAAACGTGCCGATGACGGAGGCCCACGGATGGTTCCGCACCATCTCCGCAGGCCCCGCCTGAACGGCGGCCACGCGCAGGCGCGACTTTGCCAGTTCCACATCGTGTTCTTTACGCGGCGTTGACGGAAGGTATCGGTCCATTTCGGGGTTCCCTCTTCGTTCCGGCGGGGTCGGCACTCTCATAGTCAAATGGCGGCTTGACGACGCGGGATGACGGATCGGCCGCCTTCGGCGAAATTCGTCCGTAGACATACGCGGCCGTGGCAACGCCAAGCAGGGCGACGCCGCAGATCAGCGCCGCCCACACCCGTCCCCACGGTCCGCCAATCGCCAGCGCGATCGCTCCGAAGCAGGCCCATGCCACCAGCAGCACGCCCGTTATCGCCAGCAACGCCGAAATGACGATCGCCAACACGCGCACCGCCAGCCGAATAACGCCGCGATGCGCAGCGCGCCCTTCGGCCTCCGCCAGGTCAAACGCGGCGATGACCAAATTCGCGATAGCTTCCATGAGAGCCCTTCCTCTCGAAGGAATGATTAAAGAGCTGAAGGGAAGGCGAGGCTCCAGACCGGGCCATATTGCCCGCGAAGTCGCTCGCCCTCCCAATGCCGACGGACACCAGGGGTTGGCCGGCGTCGTCAGCGCGATGAATGAAGGAGCACACGCTTGCGGGCGTCATTTACGCTGCACGCACGCGTGTGCGGGAAACTATCGGCGGCGGACCAGCAGGCCGATCAGCACGCCAACGCCAGCGGCGACCGCCAGGGTGGCAAGCGGGTTGGCGCGGATGGTTGATTCGATCGAGTCGATCGCTTCACCGCTGCGTTCACGGGCGGCGTCGTACGCGTCGTGGGCATAGTTGCTCGCCTTGTGATAGGCATCTTCTGCATAATGCTTGGCGGCATCGGCGCCGTCGTGAAGGCGTTCCTTGACAGACTCGACGCCAGAGCGGATCGCCTCGCCGGCATTTGAGGCGGCGCGGGTCGCGTCGTCACGAATGTCGCGGGCTGCGTCCTGAATGTCGCGGGCTGACCTGTTTTGCGTAGCCATTTCAGTTCTCCTTTCACCACTGTTTCGATCCAACCGGCCCTATGCCGATCTCGATGCGATATCATTCCAAGGCCAAAGGGAAGGGATGCTAAATTCAGGATGAACTGGAAATTATTCGCCTGAACGCGGTGTGAGCGCTTTTTCACGCTCCCGCAACCGGGCGCTCACGACGGGCGGCAAAAACTAAGGTCGATGTACACCTTCGGCCAGAATCATCGGGGGACGGCTGACCCGGCAGCAGGGCGAGAGCAAGTTTCGTACTGGTCGGGAGTTAACGAATCTTCTACGGGTCGCTCGAGCCATTCGAGCTATCCGCCTCTCGAATCAGCGGGCCTGTGCGACGTGGCAATCGTGGGCGGCGGGCTGTGCGGGGTGATGCTGGCGTACGAGCTGAGCCGGGCGCGGATGAACGTCATCCTTGTTGATCGTGACCAGCCCGGCGTCGGCGCCAGCTCCGCCAGCACCGCGATGCTGCAGTACGAACTGGATGCTCCGCTCCTGAAGTTAATCGACCTGTATGGCACGAAGGCGGGCATGTCGGTCTACAGGCGATATGCCCAGTCGCTGGTGGAAATCCGCCGGGCGGTTCGCCGACTGTCGGATCGGTGCGATCTGGAAGAACGGCCGAGCGTGTTTATCGCCGGGGCATCGATGAACTCCAGCGAACTGCGGGCGGAATCGCGCGCCCGACAGGCCGCGGGCATCTCATGCGAGTGGATCGACGGGAACACGCTTTACAAGCGGTTCGGCATTGTCGGTGACAGCGCGATCGTGTCGCCGGGCGCGTTTGAGATCGATCCGGTCCGCATGCTTCGCGCGCTTTTGCACACCGCCGCCAACCGTGGCGTGCGGGTGTTCGGGCGGACCGAGGTGGTCGCCACCGAGCCGCATCGCGACGGCGTGCTGCTGACCACCCGCCGCGGACAGGCGATCCGGGCGAAGTTCGCGGTGTTCGCGACGGGAGCGCGGTCGCCGGAGTTTTCGGATTACACGGTCGTGCGAACGCGAACGACGTTCGCCGCGGTGTCGCAGCCGATCGATCCGCTGAAGCTCTGGTCCGAACGCGCGATGTTCTGGGAGGCAAACGACCCGTATTTCTATGCTCGACTGACGCCCGACAACCGTGTTCTGATGGGCGGCAACGACCTCGACTACGGCCGTTGCGCGTCGGATGAGGATTTGACGCTCGCTTCGATGAGACTGCTGTCGACGCTGCGCCTGCGCGTGCCGCAACTGCGCGACGTGCAGGTGACGATGACCTGGTGCGGAGAGATCGCCGAGTCGCTAGACGGCCTGCCGATCATCGACCGCGCACCAGGACTGAGCCGCGTCGCCTACGTCCTCGGTCAAGGCGGCAGCGGGCTGACGGCCAGCTGGATCGCGTCCAAAGTGCTCGCGGGAATCGTGTTGGCCGAGCCTGATCCGGATGCGGACCTCTTCCGCAAATCGCGGTTTGCGTCGGACGCGGCCCGCCGCACGCTGCTTGCCAATCCTGACTTGTCCGGCGAGAACAGCCTTCATGAACATCCTTCTGATCGGCGGGACCGGGCTCATCAGCACGGGGATCGTGAAACACCTCCAGCAACGCGGCGGGGCGAGCATCACGATGTTTAACCGCGGCAAGCGGGATAATCGCCTCGAAGGCGAGGTTTCCATCCTCGTCGGCGACCGCAACGATCCGGCCTCCTTTGCCCAATGCACCGAGGATGGCAAAACGTGGGACGCGGTGATCGACATGATCTGCTTTACGCCGGAGCAGGCCGAAGCGTCGGTCAAAACGTTCGCCGGCAAGTGCGGGCATTTCATCTTTTGTTCGACGGTGTGCACGTACGGCGTGAAGGTCCCGCCATGCGTGGCGGTGGACGAATCGTTCCCGCAGGAGCCGATCAGCACCTACGGCCGGAATAAAGTGGTGTGCGAGCAGGCGTTTCTCGCGGCGCAGGACCGCGGCGACTTCAAGACTACCATCATCCGTCCCAGCCACACCTACGGCGAAGGTTCGCCGCTCATCGATCAGCTTGAATTCGACGCCTGCGCCTGGGATCGCGTCGAAAGAGGTCTGCCCATCCTCTGCACTGGCGACGGGCTCGGCCTGTGGAACAGCACGCACCGCGATGATGTGGGCGCCCTGTTCGCCTATGCCGCGACGAATCCGAAGACGTTCGGCCAGTCGTACAACGCGACGATCGACCGAATCTTTACCTGGCGCGACTACTACCGCGAGGCGGCCGCCGCGCTCGGGAAGAAGGCTCAGTTGCTTATGGTGCCGGCAGAATGGGCGATCGCACACGATCCGAAGCGGTTCGGGCTGCTGAAGGAAATCACGCAGTTCCACGGCCCGATCGATTCGAGCAAGGCGATGCGCGAGGTGCCGGAGTTTCGCCCGACGATCGATTTCACGACCGGCGCGAAGCGCGTGTTCGACGACCTGAAACGCCGCAACGCCTGGAAGAATGGCGCCGCCGACACGCTTTATCAGCAGATGGTGGACAAGGCGATCGCCAACGGTGCGCCGCTGGTCGAGGCGTGAACGCGCGTTTATTTCGGAATCAACAACTGATCGCGGCGCACGTCGCGGTCGTTAAGGTCGGGGTTGCGATCGCCGGCGGTGGTGGTGTCGAAAATGCGGTCGGACGACGGCAGGTCGGCCGGGCCGTGGGTGGGGTAGGCGAGGAAGCGCGGCAGCACCGTGCCCAGCGCCACGCACGCCGCCAGCGCGAAGCCCACCACCATGCGGTTGGACCACGGCGAATCGACGACTTCGCGTTTCTTCGGGACGGAAAGCCGGCGCTGCATCGGATCGGTGACGCGACGACGGAACGCCGCTTCGGCACGCCCACGCTCGGGGCCGAGCTCGTCGGCGAGGTGATCGCGAAGAAGATTGTCAAGGTCGTTGCGGCTCATGTCTCTTCCACCAGCGTCTTTAAGCGTTGCTTTAACTGCGTTCTTGCCCGCGACAGACGCATGTCCACCGCCGCGGGGGTGATGTCGAGCGCCTCGGCGATCTCCTTGCTCGACATGTTTTCGTAATACCTCAGGATGACGCACTCGCGCGACAGCTCGTCGAGGCCCTGAAGGGCCCGGTCGATCTGGCGCTTCTGCTCGGCGATCTCCATCGGCGCCGGGCCGAGGTCGTCGGCGGCGGGGTCGTAGGAGTCGTCTAGCGAGCCGGGGCGGTTCCGACGGGCCTGGTCGATCGCCAGGTTGCGGATCATCCGCGACAGCCAGTGGCCGAACCGCGACGGGTCGTCGAGCGAATCCAGCCGTTGCCACGCCCGGAGAAACGCCTCCTGGACGATGTCGCCGGCGTCGGAAGCGTTCCGCGTTCGCGCGTACGCCACCGATAACGCCATGCCTTCGTACCGACGAATTAGTTCGGCGAAGGCGTCGGCGTCGTGCAGGCGCGCGCGGGCGACAAGCTCCTCGGTTGTGCCTTCCAACAAACACTCGCTCCCGGCACGCTGCATCACAATGAACCAGACGTGCTCAAAACGGCAAATCTAACACGATCCTTCGCCGCCCGACACCATCGGCGGCGGGCGGTCCTATCCATCATACGATAGTCCGCCTCGGATGGTGCGGCGTGCTTCGCGCCCGACTTGATCCGCATTACCATCCGCCGTCACAAGAGAGGTGAAGGATATGGCGGAGCAGAAGTACCTGGCATTCGATTTCGGGGCCGAGAGCGGGCGGGCGATCCTGGGAACGCTGTCGGGCGGCAAGCTGACGCTGGAGGAGAAACATCGTTTCGCCAATCCCATGGGCCAGATGCGCGGCCGGCTTCAGTGGAACCTGCTGGGGCAGTGGGAACAGATCAAACAAGGCTTGCGCAACACCAAGGGCATCCGGCTCGACGGCATTGGCGTCGATACCTGGGGCGTCGATTTTGGACTCGTCGATTCGTCTGGCGACGTCATCGGCAACCCCACCATGTACCGCGACGGCTGCACCGACGGCATGATCGACGATGTCAACGCGGTGGTGGGCGACAAGAACGTGTTCGAGACCACCGGCATCCAGGTGATGTTCTTCAATACGCTGTATCAGATGCGGGCGCTGGTCAAACAGCACCCCGAGCGACTGGCGGCGGCGCGGCAGATGCTGTTCATGCCCGACCTGTTCAACTACCTGCTCACCGGCGTGGCGAAGGGGGAGTTTTCGATCGTCAGCACCAGCCAGATGTACGACCCGCGAAAGCGCGCCTGGGCGACCGATATGCTCGAAAAGCTCGGCATCCCCACGCGCCTCCTGCCCGAGATAATCCCGACGGGCACGGTGCTCGGCCCGCTGCTGGAGAGCGTGGCGAAGGAATGCGAAGTGACGCCGGCGACCGTCATCGCGACCGCCGGCCACGATACCGCATCGGCGGTGGCGTCGGTGCCGGCGGCGGGTGGGGCGTGGTGCTACATCTCGTCGGGAACGTGGTCGCTCATGGGCGTGGAGCTCGACGAGCCGATCATCAACGACAAATCCGTCGCCTACAACTACACCAACGAAGGGGGCATCGGCGGGTCGATCCGGTTCCTCAAGAACATCATGGGCATGTGGCTCATCCAGGAATGCCGCAGGCACTTCCAGAAGGAAGGCCATGACCACAGCTACGCCGAACTGGCGAAGATGGCAGGCGAGAGCAAGCCGTTCGACGTGCTCGTCGATCCCGACTTCGCCCCCTTCGCCACCCCCGGCGACATGCCGCGCAAGATCGACCAGTATTGCCAGCAGACCGGCCAGGCCAAACCGGCGACCCGCGGCGCCTACATCCGGGCGTGCGTCGATTCGCTGGCGCTGAAGTACCGGCAGACGCTGGAGGGGCTGGAGGCGATCATCGGATACACGATCGACACCATCCACATCGTCGGAGGCGGGACGCAGAACGAACTGTTGAACCAATTGACGGCGGACATCTGCAAGAAACCCGTCGTCGCCGGCCCGGTCGAAGCGACGGCGATCGGCAATATCCTCGTGCAGGCGATCGCCACCGGCGCCGTAAAGGACATCGCCGAAGCCCGGCAAATCGTCCGCAACAGCTTTCCCGTCAACCGCTACGACCCCCGAGACCCGACGGCCGCCGATACGCATTACGAGCGGTTTCTGGCGATCCAGAAGAAGGGTTAGCCGCAGATGGACGCAGATGCAGAAAAGAGAAGAAAAATAGCCTGATGACCCTCGATTGAGGAGGGTGTCACGGGTTTTCAACCCGTGACCCACACTAAGCGAAGCGACAACTCAAACGCAGAATCGCAGAGTCATGAGAAAAACAAACATTTCCTGTCTTCATCTTCGTGTGTCTGCGTCCATCTGCGGCTAACTTCCGCCTGCGGCTAAACAACTTTCTTCTATGCGAATCGACTGTCACGTTCACCTTTCCGCCTTGAAGCCCGGCCACGGCTCAATGTCGACACGGCTGCTTAAGTCGTTCCCATTTCGCTTTCTGCGATGGAACTTCTCACTCGGCGAGCCCGACGAAACCACCGACGCCAAGCTGGAGTCGCTGCTCGTCTCCCAACTCGATGACTGCCCTGAGCTTGACGCCGCAGTCGTGTTGGCATTCGATGCGGTGTACGACAGGCAGGGCACCCGGCTTGACGCCGATACGCACCTGTTTGTCGAGAACGATTACGTCATTGATCTGGCGGGCCGGCATCGGAAAATTCTGTTCGGCGCGTCGATTCACCCCTATCGCAAAGATGCTATCGCAGAACTCGAGCGATGCGTGCAAGCCGGCGCGGCGCTGGTGAAGTGGCTGCCGATCACGCAGGGCATCGATCCGAGCGACCCGAAGTGCTATCCGTTTTACGAAGCGCTGGCGCATCACGGCGTCCCACTCCTCTCGCATACCGGCGGCGAGACGATGCTGCCGAACCTGAACCGGCTGGCCGATCCCACACTGCTCATGCCTGCCTTGCGGCGCGGCGTGACGGTGATCGCCGCCCACTGTGCGACGCGATCCACCTTCGCCGAGCCGGACTACCTTTCCTCCTTCGTGCGCATGTGCCACGATCACGAACGCTTCTTTGGCGATTCCTCCGCGATCAACCTGCCGACCCGTTGGCACGCGTATAAGCCCATCCTGTCGGACCCCGTGGTGCGATCCAAGATCATCCACGGCAGTGATTGGCCGGTACTGCCCGTCCCGCATCCCGTGCGGCTGGGAGTGGGCAAAACGTTCGAACTTCTTGACGAACCCAATTGGCTGAAACGCGATATTCGCATCAAACAGGCGTTAGGTTTTACTGACGAGGATTTCGTTCGCGGTTCAAGAGTGCTACGGGTGTAACCGGACATCCGAAATGAGACGAGATCGGCCGTGTTTGTCCGGAATTTCCCCCGTATTTCACGAGCAGAAGACGCCGGAACCCCGACGCGCGGCAAGCCCGCGGCGGCAAGGCTGGCAACAAGGCGCTACTTCATTTGTGCAAGCCGCGCCTAGAGCTCCGCGGTAACCAGGCTCGCCAGTTCGCTGCGTTCGGATTTCGCCAGCGTGATGTGGCCGACGATGGGTTTGCCCTTCAGACGTTCGACCATGTACGACAGGCCGTTGCTGGAACTATCCAGATAAGGGTTATCGATCTGGGTGGCGTCGCCGGTGAGGATGAGCTTCGTGCCGTCGCCCACGCGGGATGCGATGGTTTTGACTTCGTGTGGCGTGAGGTTCTGGGCCTCATCGACGATCATGAACTGGTGCGGGATCGATCGGCCGCGGATGTAGGTCAGCGGTTCCATGACGACCTGGCCCGACTCCACCAGTTGCTGCATGCGCTGTTCGACGTTCGAGAGTTGCGCGTGCGACCGGGCCTCGTTGCTTTCGCCGGCGAGGCGGTTGGAGAGCAGGTAGGCCATGTTGTCGAAGATCGGCTGCATCCACGCCTTGAGCTTGTCGTCTTTATCGCCGGGCAGGTAGCCGATATCCCGGCCGAGGGGCATGATCGGCCGGGCGACCAGGAGCTTTACGAACGTCTGGTCGTTGAGCACCTTGTTCATTCCCGCCGCCAGCGCCAGCAGGGTTTTGCCGGTGCCGGCCGAGCCGATGAGGGAGACGAGCTTGACGGAGTCGTCCAGCAGCAGGTCCATCGCCATCTGCTGCTGCAGGTTGCGCGGCATGATGCCGAAGACCGGCCCGCGCCGAGGCCTTAGCGGCACGAGCCCGCCGACGTCAGCCTTAAATCGCGCGACGGCGGTGTGGTCCGAGTTGGACTCGTCGCGAAGGAGGACAAATTCGTTCGCAAACAGCGGTTTTTCGGTGTCGAGAACGAGCTGTTTTTGCGAGTAGAGCGTGTCGATCTGATCGCTCTTGACGACGATCTCGCGCCAGCCGTTGTAAAGGTGTTCGAAGTCGACCTTGGTGGCCTCGAAATCCTGGGCCTTGATGCCCATGGAGTCGGCCTTGATGCGGGCGTTGATGTCCTTGGTGATGAACACCACCCGCCCGCCCCCCGCCTGAAGGGTGTAGGCGGTGCAGAGAATGCGGTTGTCGGGCGAGTTGACGGTCATCATCGGGCAGTGCGAGATGTCGCCGTCGATGACGACCCGGACCATGCCGCCGGTCTTCGGATCGCGAATGCCGTCGTGCAGGTTGCCGACGGTGCGGAGCTGATCGAGATGCCGGATCGCCTGCCGCGCGTTGCGGCCGAGATCGTCGGAGTTGCTCTTGAATTTATCCAGCTCTTCCAGGACGTCGAACGGGATGATCACCTCGTTGTCCGCGAACATGAACATCGCGTTCGGGTTGTGCAGCAGGATGTTCGTATCGAGAACAAAGGTCTTTGTCGTCGTGGACTTCGAGGAGGAGGAACTGGACATTGAGCGGACCATCCATTGTCAGGACTGAGCGGGCGTACTCCGACGCCCGCGTGAGTACAACGCCCGCATTATCAACCGGGCCACTTTCGGATACAACGGGCGTCATGCTTTATCCGATGATTTTTCAACCCCGTTACGTTGAGAAGATGTGGGGCGGCCGCAAGCTTGAAACGAACCTCCGCAAGCCGATTCCGGCCGAAAAGCCGATCGGCGAGAGCTGGGAACTGTACGATTTTCCGCCCGGCGTGGTGGAAGGTTCGCCGGAATGGGTCAGCGCCACGCTTACCAACGGCCCGCTGGCAGGCAAGACGTTGCACGAACTGGTGTTAGAGCAGGGCAAGGCGCTCCACGGCGACGTGAAGCTGGTCGGCGAGCGGGGGCAGTTCCCGATCCTGATCAAGTTTCTCGACGCGCGCGAAGACCTCAGCGTGCAGGTGCACCCGCCGCAGGCATACGCCGACTCGCATCCGGGCGCACACCTGAAAAACGAGGCCTGGTACATCCTCCAGCATGAAAAAGATGCACGGCTGCTGAAGGGCCTTGTGGCGGGAACGACGCAAGAGCAGTTCGAGCAGTCCATCCTCGACGGCACGTGCGAGAGGAAACTCCAATCGATCAAGGTGCGGACGGACGACTGCTTCTACCTGCCCAGCGGCACGGTTCACGCGCTGGGCGCCGGCATCCTGGCGGCCGAAGTGCAGACGCCGAGCGATACGACGTATCGCGTGTTTGATTTCAACCGGGTCGATCCCAGCACGGGCTCGACGCGCAAGCTGCACGTCGAACAGGCACTGGAATGCATCGATTTTTCCGGGAAAGAGCAGCCGCTTCAGCCGCGCAAGCACGAGGCGGGCGTCTTTACCCAGGTGACGCGGCTGGTGCAGGCGCCGCAGTTCACGATCGAGAAGGTACGCATGAGCGACGGCGTCGAACAGGCGATCCCGTACGACCAGCCGGTGGTGTGGATCGTCCTTCACGGCGAGGTGGCGATCCGCGTGCGGAACATGGATGCGCCGGTCAAGGCGTCGCGCGGCACGACCGTATTACTGCCGGCATCGATGCAACAGCCGGTGGTGCAGGCGATCGGCGACGCGGTGTGGCTCGAGGTGACGTTCCCGGTGGCCGCGAAGTGATGCGGCGGTGTGTCGGAAATCAATCCGGTTTGCCCGCATGTGATTCGGCGCGCGATCGGCGGTAGATTAGGCGATTCAATGAAAGATCGAATTCAAAAGCTCCTCGCCGAGGCGGGCGTGGAATCGCGCCGGCATGTCGAGGAAATGGTGCTGCAGGGACGCATCGCCGTGAACGGGCAGATCGTGACCCGGCTGCCGGTTATGGTGGATCCGGACGTCGATTCCATCGAAGTCGACGGCGAACGCGTGCAACTGCAGCGTCGCATCAGCAAAGACCGCGTGTACGTGCTGATGAACAAGCCGAAGGGCGTCTATTGCACCAACGTCGCTCAGGGCGAGCAGCGCCGCGCGATCGACCTGCTGCCGCCGGACTTCAACTACCGCGTGTACCCGGTCGGGCGGCTGGACGCGGATTCACGCGGGCTGCTGCTGCTGACCAACGACGGCGAATTGACGCAGCAGTTGACGCACCCCCGTTTCGGCGTCGTGAAGACGTATACCGCCGTGGTGGACGGCTTCGTAAAGCCCGAAACGGTCGAGCGTCTTGGCGGCGGTGTGTGGCTGGCGGACCCGAGCAAGGGCGGGTTCCGCACCGGATCGGCGCACATCAAGGTGGTGAAGCGGTCAGGCAAGAACAGCGTTCTTCAGATCACGATCAAGGAAGGCCGCAATCGACAGGTGCGCCGAATGCTGGCGAAGGTGGGGCACAAGGTTCGTGAGCTGACGCGCGTCAAGATTGGCCCCCTGGAAATCGGCCGACTGAAGCCAGGCGAGTTTCGGATGCTGTCGCCGCGTGAGGTTGAATCACTGCGAAAAACTCTCGCCGAAAAGCAGGAACGCGACGAGAAACGCGCCGCCAACAATCTGGACAACGCAAAGGCGTCTAAGAAGACGAAGCGTCTCGATCGTCCCCAACGCCCGGGTCGTCGCCGGCCGCGCTAGACGCGGCCGGCGTGGAAAACCGAACGTTGCCGGTCGGGTTTTCCGAGCGTGGCTTGGACTATCAATCAATGATCTGCGCGCCGGCCAGCGACAGAGGCTGATCCAGTTCGGCCTCCATGCTGACCAAACGCTGGATTGTTCCGATGGCCGGCCGCTTCTCCTGGCTCATCTTCAGCGATCGCGCGAGCTCGACGTGGATCGCGTCGGGTTTGCCGTACTCGCGGAGGATCGCATTGATGACGCAGCGCAACTCTTACAGCGCGGCTCGCACCATCGGGTTGTTCGGCTCCGCCGCTCGTCAGTCAGCAGCATGAGATGAAATTTGCGCTGCGCCTCAAAGATCGTATCGAACTCGCGCCCGATCATGTCACGCTGCGTGCGCCGGCCACGCCCGCGTAGGCCAGGAATGCGCCGGGAGGGCCGCCCACGAAGAAGCCGGCGATCCCGGCTGCCGGCGCGGCTACCGCCAATACAACTTGGTCGTACGCGTTCAGGCTCGGCGGCTTGATCTCGAGCTGCTGGCTCCAGTAGGCATCGGGGCTTGATTTGAGAGCACCGCCGGAGAGGTAGTCCCACTCGGCGTTGCCGATCCGGTAGATGCCGCTCCCGTCCTGTCGGCCTCCTTGGAACGTGTAGCGCCACTCGTACAGCGTCGAGGTAAGGGTCTGGCCTGCCGCATTGGTGATCAGCATCCGGCCTTCGGGCGTGTAGAAGTACCGCTCGACCACCGCCCCCGTGTCCGACGTGATGGCGGAGACGTTGCCTTGCCCGTCGTACAGCGCCCACAGCCGCTCGTCGATGCCCGATGGGACATGCGACGCCTGCGTGGCAGGGTTGTCGTCGCTGTCCCGATCGCGCAGGATCAGCTCGCCCGTCGCCGGGCTCCACACGTTCTGCGTCGTGTTCTGACCCCACTTGCGTTCCTCGATCACGTTGCCGGCCAGATCGAGGTAGAGCGTCGTCCCGGCGCCGAAGTACGTCTCGCCGCTGCGGCGGTTCAACGCGTCGTAGGCGAAGACACGCTCGTTCTCCTTGCTCACCGCCCAGCCGCCGGCCATCGGGCCGAAGTCCATTCCGTGGAATTCCTGAAGCCTGGTCAGATTGCCCCAGCCGTCAAACACGACGCTGAGCGCGTCGGCCACATCGCCGGGCGGGGGGACGAGGTACCGCTCATCCATGAAGGCCTTGATCTGCAGTTCGATCGAGTTCTCCTGAAACGTCACGCGGAGGTCAACATCCCCAGGCAGCCCGTTCCGCTGAGGCTTGCCCTCGCTGCTGGTTCCCCATGCCTGCTGGTCGCCGCCGACGCTGTTCGGCCGCCCCGACGACGTCGTGCCGCTCACCGTCCCGCGGGCGAACGCCTTCATCTGGTTCAGCTTGTCGTACGCGTTCTCGTCCCCGCCGCCGCTGGGGTGGTAGATCTCCGACATCCCGGCCGTGACGTGATCCTGGCGGGCCAGCAGGTTGGCGTTGGCGTCGTACCAGTACTGCAGGTCGAGCGCGGGGTTCTGGGCGTCCGTCGCGGCCCACGTCTGCCGGACGACGTTGCCGAAGGCGTCCCAGCCGTCGACGAGATACGATTGCGACATCTCCTCTACAGGGGTGGGTGAAGCCCATACCGCCGGTTGTCCATGATCTCCTGCCGCCGCCGTAGATTACCGGTCGTCGCATCATAATCGGGCGAGAAACTTTGTTTTCAGGTTGATATCAAGGCATATCTCCGTTGGAGCGGCTCATTCGAGTGCTCAAATGAGCCTCGCGAGCGCTCGAACGACCTTCTTGAGCACTCGAACGGTCCATACGAGCACTCAAACAACTCTCTTGAGCGCTCAAATGGTCCATTCGAGCACTCAAATGACCCTCTTGAGCGCCCGAACGACCCTCTCGAGCGCTCAAATGAGTCTCTCGAGCGTTCGAAAGGTTCACTTGAGCGCTCAAACGACTTTCCCGAGCGCTTGGCGAAGTCGTTTGAGAAGCGGAGAGCTTGCATGAGGAAACCCGGCAGTCATCGCGCGCCCTGGCAAGGGCGGTATTTCCATATCAACAAAGGGCGCTCGCAGTGCACAGGACAAATCCACACGCGACAACGAGCCATTTCTATCATCGCCGTCTGGAGAAGCGGTGGGAAAATTACGAAATCGAGGGATGCTCTTGTCGCAGATGATTATTTTTAAGCTAAGGTGTGTTATTCCAACCTTGGACGCCTGACGATTTTATGAAGGTTTATCCCAGCCGTCGTATTCACCGCCAAGTTCCTCGGCCATTTTTTCGAGCTGTTCAGCCTCTTGCTCCATTTGCTCCTCTGCTACAAGCCGATTTTCTGGATGACGCGCCAGCAAGAGCCACTGGGAACCTGAACCGACTGAGAGTATCACGGCGGGATCGAAACCGAGCTTTCGCACTTCCTCGCCTGCGTACTTGGCTAGCTCTTCGTCGTGGAAGTAAAGGTAGTGCTGTGGCGGATCGTCAGCTGCGGATTCGGGTAAAGACGCGTATGGATCCGGCTCAGTCGTTTTTTCGCCAAGCAAATGCGCCAAGCGGAGTTCAACAAATCCGCTATATGCGTACCCATCTTTCGGAAGGTCAGCCAACGGCACATCTAGGCGCTCTTGCTGCTTTACAAAGTTGAGAGCATCGTCGTAAAACCGCAAAAAATGTTTCTTGTTGACTACATCCTGATGGCTGAAAACAGGAATTGGCCATTCACATCTTTGCCAGTTCGGATGTATCCCCCAAGTAGTCCACAATCCTTTCTTTAGCTTATCAGCAGAGAAAATAGCAGTGTAAATTGCATTATCGAAACGAAGCGCCTTGACATAGCTTACAGAAAGGTTTTTTACTTGAACTAAAGGCCCAAAAAAATAACCTAAACAAGTCCCTTGGTTGCCCGACCTTGCGATAACTCCCACTGCAAAACCAGTTGCAACTGGAACATAAAATATTGTTCCTTCTTTCGTAGAATTACTGTGATTGTTCATAGGCCATCATTCCATTGCTTGGCAGCTTCTAAATAAAACGCGCGACGCGGATTACTAGGTGATATAGGCTGCACTCTGTTCAGAATTGGACGGTATAGATCGTGAGGTATAGGCCGGCCGCGTCGTCGTTCCGTAGTACGTTAGCCCTGCTAATAATCGCTCTCGCCACTTATCCGCCCAAGGATGTTCTTGATCTGCCATTGCGACCTCTTTAGCGTCCATGCCGAACAAAGCCACTTATCTTCTGCGGTGGGCTGTTTCATGGCGATTTTTAATCATCATAGTTGTTGGCGTTGCTGAATATTTTCTTCATGTAAATCTGGTCGCCACTCAAAGTGTACGCCTTCGAACGCCTCTAATAGGACAGGGTCGTTGACGCCACTTGGTAACCATTCAGGCGACAGATCAGTCCTAGCTTGAAGCCTTCGTGCGACTTTGAGCCATGTGTGGGGGGCTCCTGTATGAGGGCCGATCACATTTGCCCATGTGCCGATTCCAGAATCGACTCTAGGATGCCCTCTGCTATTCCATCCCCCTGGAGAACATTCGTGAATCTCTCGCACAAGAACCGTTCGCACAAAATAGTCGTAGTCGCGCTGATCCTTGATCTCCTCTTCGAGGACCCACTGCAATTGTACTGGTGCAAATCCTTTGCCTAGCATTTCGATTAATCTCGACCAAGATGCGGCTTCGTGCATTCGTACAAACTGCGTTAGTGTCACACAGCCGTGATATGCTAACTCTGCTCGCAGCCGGTCACGCCAGTCATCTG
>JBBCIV010000024.1:0-2602 GCA_037189665.1 Phycisphaerae bacterium
GTGGAATACGTCGCCCGTTATCCGTGGCTCGTCGCGTCCATCCTCTCGATTCTCGGCGTGTGGGTGGCGGCCCAGATCAGCGAATGGTTTTGCCGCCAGTGGGACGGCTTCTTCCGCTCGCTCCCGCGGCTGAGCTACGCCGCGCCCGTGCTTGGCGTCCTGCTGATGTCATTGATGCTGGTGGTGTTGAACGAGGAAGAGCAATTCGTCGATAACTCCAATATTGATGAGTCGCCGCTGTTCATGCGGGCCGAAGAACTCGACGAGCTTCAGTTGCGAGAACCGATCCCGGTCGACTTCGATTCGATCGTCCTCGATACCTGATCTTGTTGGGCACTACCGCCGCGCCTGACGCCAACATACGGCGACGCCCGGAGGGAAGCCTCTCCGGGCGTCGTCCTGCTCTATATCGAGACTTTTTGGCCTGTGCCGATTAGAAAAGCTTCGACAGCGCTTGCTGCGCTGCGCTGACGCCTGCGCCAAACTGCACCGGCTTGCCGAGCTTCTTGAGCGTGTGCTCGATCGCCGCGACGACCGCGAGGCAATCGTAGATGTCGCTGTAGCCCATGTGGTTGACGCGGAAGATCTGGCCTTCCATCGTTCCCTGGCCGCCGGCGACGTGGATGTTGTGGTCGTTCTTGAGCGTGCCGCGGAAGTCCTTGTCGGTGATGCCCGGCAGGTACTTCACCGCCGTCACGCTGGCGGCGGGCGACTTGCTGAACAGATCGAAGCCCAGGGCCTTCACCCCCGCGCGGAACGCCTCGGCACTGCCGCCGGTGCGCTTCCAGACGCCCTCGATCGTCTCTTCCCTGAGCATGCGCAGGCTGGTGAGCTGGGCCTCGATCAACGTGTTGGCCGGCGTAAACGGCGTGTCGCTGTCGGCGATGCTCTTCTTGTACTTCCTCAGGTCGAAGTAGAAGTTGGCCTGCTTGTTCTTCTCCAACGCCGCCTCGGCGCGCGGGCTGAGGGCGACGTACCCGAGGCCCGGCGGGAGCATGAGGCTCTTCTGGCTGCCGGTGATGGCGACGTCGACGCCCCACTCGTCGAACTTGAACGGCAGCGCGCCGATCGACGTGATGCCATCGACGATCAGCAGTACGTCGCCGTGCTTGCGGACGACCTTGGCGATCGCCTCGAGGTCGGCGACGGTGGCGGTGGACGTCTCGCTGTGCACGAGGACGACGGCGGCGAAGCCGCCCGCCTTCAACGCGGCGTCGACCTGCTCGGCCGAGGCGTGTTCGCCGTATGGGAGCTTCAACTCTTCGACGGTCACGCCGAAGGCCTTGCCGTAGCTGGCCCATCGCTCGGCGAACTTACCGTTGGTGACGTTGAGCACCTTCGCGCCGGCGGGAATCGTGGAACTGAACGCCGCCTCAAACGCGGCGGTGCCCGAGCCGGTGATCGTGTACACGGTCTGCTTCGTCTGGAAGACGTACTGCAACAACGTCTGCAGTTCCGCGAAGATCTTGCGGAATTCAGCGGTGCGGTGGTGCGTGACAGGCTTGGCCAATTGCAGCAGCGTTGCTTCGGGAACGCTGGTCGGGCCGGGGGTGAACAGGCGGTATTTCATCAGCATGGTCATTGAACTCCAAAATGGCGAATGTCGAGTGAAGGGTTCACCATCGACGCGTTCATACGTTATTCCAATCGTCCTTCAGCCGCGTCAGCACCTTCGTGCCGTGCTCGGCGAAATCAAACCCGCGACACTCGACGGAGCACAGCTTGTCGTACTTGCCCTGTTTGAGCACCTTGAAGAACGGCTTGTAGTCGCTCGTGCCCGACTCGCCGGGCGCGACACGGCCGTCCTTGTCGGCGACGTGGACGTGGGCGATCCAGGGCATCGCTTCTTCGAGGTTCGACAGCGGCTCGTCTTCGAGCCAGAAGTGGTAGCTGTCCACCAGGCACTGAATGCTCGGGTGATCGACGGCCTTCACGTAGGTCATCGCCTCTTTGACGGAGTTGATGATGTTGCATTCGCCGCGGTTCAGGGGCTCGATGACGATGGTAACGCCGTTCTTCTGGGCGATCGGCGCGATCAGGTGAAGAAAGGAGGTGATCTGATCGACCGCCTTGTTGCGATCGAACCCGTCCGGCACGTTGCGCGCTCCGCCGGAGCCAAACACGATCGTGTGTAGCCCGACCTGTGGCGCACGCTCGAGGACGGCGGTCATGTACGAGGTGAGTTGCTCCTCGCTGGCGTTCGGGCCGACGATCGGCACGTTGCCCGGCACCATCGAGTTGGCGGAAGGTGTGCGGAGGTCGATCGCCGGCGCGGTCCATGACGGTTCGAGGCCCTTGAGCAGGCTCTGGACGTTATCCTCAAGGTAGTCCCAGCCGGCGGCCTTGGCGGCGTCGGCGTGTTTCTGATCGGCACAAACTCCGAACTGCATGATTCTGGCTCCTTTTTCGGGCGAAAAGGAAGCATGATAGGCCCCCACGGCGCGAACGCAATGGCGGGGCCATTCCTGCGACTGTCCGGCGAAAATATGCCCGCCTCAGCGTGGTTTTCATCGGTGTCGCGAATCGGAACGGCAAAGCGCTTTTGCCCCCGGCTTTCGAGAGGACCGGCCAGCAGGCCGGCCTCCACGTCAACTCCCTCGTT
>JBBCIV010000025.1:0-12029 GCA_037189665.1 Phycisphaerae bacterium
GTCGTGCGATACATCAGGTCGCGCACTTGAACGTCGGCGGCGCCGGGATCGGGCAGGCATAGCGAAATACGACTGGCGATGTTAAAGCGATCATCCGGGCTGTAACGCAGCTTCAATTCTTTAGCCAGCCCCCGAAGCCGCACCGTCCGCAGCCGCAGCGCCCACCGATCCAACAGCCAGATCGACAACACCGCCACAACGGCGACGCCGAGAAGGTGGAAGTGATTAAACGACATACGATCGCATTAATCGCACGCGCGCGGGGCGTTACTTCACCAAGTTCCTCACCGCATCAACTGCGCCCTGGACGCTCGGACCAGTCGTCGGACCAGTGGTGGCCGGGGCGATCTCAGCGGCGGCGCGGCGTTCAAGTTTGAAGTCGAAGCCGTAGTCCGGCTGCAGGCGGTTCAGGTTAGTGATCCAGTTCCGCACGGCCAAGTACTTCGGATCATCCTTCCCGCGAGGATAGATGCCGTTGTAGCCGCGAACACGCGGGTGCTTGTAATCGGCGTTCTGCTCCGGCAGGCCGTACTGGAGCAACAGTGACATATCGACCTGCGTGCGGTCGATCATCTGGGCGAACGCCGGGTTGAACACGCCGTCGATCACGCCCTCGCTCACGTTCTTCTTGAACATCTGCAGAACGTAGAAATTAGTGTACGCCTCGGGCGTGCCCGGGGCGGGCGTGATGAGCGCGAACTTCTTCGACGAGTCATTGTTACCGCCATGGCAGGCGCTGGTGGCGCAGCCTTGCAGGATCAGCGGCTGAACGTCGCGTTTAAAGGCCAGCATGGGAGCCGGGTCGTTCATCACTTCGACGTCGTTCGCCAGCTCCCCGCCGTTGCGGATGATCATCAGCGCCCGCTGCAGCGGCGGCTGACGGGTGAACTGCGTGAAGTTCATCTGCGTATTCGGGTCGGAGTCATGATATTTCTTCATGACGTTGTTCTTGAACGCAAAGTTGACCTTCGAATCGCCTTCGACCAGCTCCTTCTGCTTGATGATGTTGATCTCCGGCGGCGTCAGCGTCTTCCATGGCGACGTAATGCGGCCGGCACCCGGAGTCGCGGGCGCGGCAGGATCACGAGGCTCATTGCCGGGACCGGCAGCGGCGTTGCGCTCGAGGCGGCGCTGGTTCTGCGTCAGGCGAAGCAGCTCCGCCGCCTCGGCGTTGTTCGGATCGATCGCCTGCGCATCACGCAGGGCGTTTTCCGCCAGATCGTACCGGCGCTCGTCGAACGCCCGACGCGCCGCCTTTACGCGGCCGTTGGCATCGTCGGCGGCGAGTTTGGAATAGGCGTCGTTCCAGCGCGCCTCAAATTCGCCGTAGACGATCGATTCAATGCGGTCGCGCGGAAGACCCGTAGTGATGCCGCGAACGGTGACCGACACCGTGTCGTCCTTCTCCTCGATCGTGCCGTCGTAGACCGTTCCGTCCTTCAACTTCACGATGCCAGGACGCCCCGCCGCCCACACCAGGCCCGCCGCCATCAACACCACTGCCGCTGTCGCGAGTGCTTTCCGCATGTTGCCGTCTCCTCTGAACTTACAACTGTATTTCGGCTGAACGCCCGGGGCAACTATTGCCGGACTTGATATCGCGTACGATCCTCCCGAATTGCCCCTTTTATCATTCGCTGCGTCCACCTCGAAGCGATGCCCTGCACGTTTGCGACGCTCGTTTCAGTGTAAAGTCGCAAGTCCTTATTTTTACTTGCTCCGCAAGAAGATTGGACGAATAATGTGGTTCGCATGCCGTACTCCAACGACGAATGGCTGGACGAACTTCTCCGTCAGGCGAAACTCGCCCACGAGCAGGAGCGCGAGGCCGTCGTCGCCGAACTGCTGGGGCCGTATCTCGAACGTCGTCCGGATGAGGACTACGCGTGGTTCCTGTTCGGCGACTCGCTGCGCGTCCTCGGTCTTACCGACGAAGCCGAACGAGCCTTGCTGAAAGCCGTGGAGCTCGCCCCCGGTCCGGACTGGGTGCTGCAACTGACGCTCGCCCACTTGTATAAGGATGCAGGCAACCACGTCGAAGCCGAACGCTGGTTCGAGCTTGCCGCCGAAGACGAGGCGGCCGCGGAGCAGGCGTGGTTCTGGATCCTGCGCGGATCAAATCTGTCGAGCCACGGACAGTTCAAACAGTCCGAAAAATGCTTCCGTCAGGCGATCGCGCTCGGCGACGACAACCGCGACGAAGCCCTGCTTAACCTCGGCTACGTCCTTCGCGCCCAGGGTCGCTATCTCGAAGCAAAACGCCAGTTCCGTCAGGCGCTGGACCTCAATCCGGATTACAGCCTGGCCGAGAAGGCGATCCAAAGCCTCGACGGCATCGAAAGTGCGATCTCGCTCGCCCGCAAGGTGCCGAAAGAGTCGTAGGTCACCGTTCCTGCCGGATCAGTTCCAGGTCCAGGTGCCACTCGCGGCTGACGCCCCAATACACGCCCTCTTCCGCCATCACTGGCGCGAGCTTTTTGCCCGCCAGCGTCCCGGAAAGGCACGCGCCGTCGTAATTCCAGATGGAGCCGGTCTGGTTATCGACGAGTTGATCCTTGCCCTTCTTGTCCTTGGCGATCTTGAAGGTGAGGAACAGGTCGCCGTCGACGGTGCGATTAAAGGCACGGAGCACGCCGCGGTCGCGCCACAGCACGATGGGCTGTCCGCCGGCGCGGGTGTGGGTGGGCCGGTCGTAGTCGCCGCTGAGCAACGCCGCAGACGGGGTGGTGTGGAGCAGGACGATCGGCGTCTCGGCGGGCAAGGACGTGTCCGCCAGGCGCGGCGGATACTTCATCTTGATTTCCACGCCCGGCGAATCGCCGTCGGCGGCGTTGGGAACCATCAGCTTCGACTCCGGGTACAGCCTTCGCCAGAGCATCAGCGGCATGCGCCAAGTAGGCACGCGAGCGCGAACGCCGGTAGGCGTGTCCCCCGCATCCGTCTTGGCCGTCAGCCCAACGATGTACTGGCCGTATTTTCGGTTGTAAACAAGGGTGCTATTGCCGGGCGACGCGACGAACTCCAGATCGCCCGCGCGGATTTCCCGCGTGACGTCCAGCGCCGTGGCGCTGTTGGCATACGGGGAATGGATCAGCAGCAGCCGCCTGTCGAAATCGGTGAGTTGGACGATCGGCGTGCGCAGCAGCGATCGATACGGGAACGCATAGGCCTGCCCTTCAAACACGACGCCGACGACCAATTCGTCTTCGGTGGGCAGCGATGTTTCCCTCAGTGTCGGCATCGCTGGCGACTCAAGCACGCGCACCGGCCGGCGGGCGTCGGAGCCAAAACGGACGAACAGCATCGCCACCACGATCGACAGTCCCAGCAGCCACCAGACGCGCGCCCGGTTCATCGCCACCAGCACGATCAACACCAAGCACGGAACAATCGCGGCGATCAGCAGCAGCCACTGCAAGCGACGGGTGAGCGTGATCATCCGTAGCCCGCCGAACTCGACCGCGACCGCTGGATTTGTCCCATAGCCGAGCCAGACGGCGGCGAGGATCGAGAGGATCAGGAGGGGAATCGCCCAACGCACGCGCGCCAGCCTACCGCAAGGCGAGCGGCCGTGTCGAATGTCCGTGCTCGCGTCGCCACCAACCGCGATATCGGGCCCGTTCCACCACTACACGAACCGGCCAAATCCGCATACCATTGCCCAAATCTATGACCAAGCGCGATTACTACGAGGTGCTCGGCGTTGCCCGGAATGCCTCGGAAGACGACATCAAGAAGGCGTACCGCAAGCTCGCCCGGCAGTTTCACCCCGACGTGAATAAAGAACCCGGCGCCCCCGAGAAATTTGCCGAAGTTCAGGAAGCTTACGACGTGCTCTCCGAGGCCGGCAAACGCAAGCAGTACGACCAGTTCGGCCACGCCGCGGCGGGCGTTTCGCCGGACATGTACGACGAGATGCGCCGCGCCCATCGCGCCCGCTCGCAAACCGTCTCGCCCGAGGATTTCGAGCAACAGTACGGCGGGCAGTTCGGCGACATCTTTGACCAGCTCTTCGGCGGCGGCGGGCCGTTCGGCAGGCAAGGCGGACGCCGGCGGCACCCCGAGGGGCCAAGTCGCGGGTCGGACGTGGAATATCCCGTCACCCTCGGCTTCGAGCAGGCCGCCCGCGGCACCAGCTTGCCGCTGCGCATCAACCTGGGCGGGCAGATCGAGACCATCGATGTCAAAGTCCCCCCCGGCGTGAAGGATGGCAGCCGCGTCCGCGTTCGCGGAAAGGGCGACCGCTCCGGCCATGAGCCGGGCGACCTGTTCATCGTCGTATCCGTCACCCCCCACCCGTTCTTCCGCCGCGACGGGCTCGACATCCTGCTCGACCTGCCCATCAGCGTATACGAAGCGCTTCTGGGCACGCGCGTGGAAGTGCCCACGCTCGACGGCAAGGTGACGCTGACGATCCCGCCGGGCACCAGCAGCGGCAGCAAGCTGCGCATCAAAGGCCGAGGCGTGAAACGATCGGGAGAGCAAGGCGATCAATTCTGCGTGCTGAAGATCGTCGTGCCCAAAAACCTGACCGAAAACGAACAGGCGCAGATTCACGAGCTATCGCGCAATCACCCGCTGACCCCGCGCGCCGACCTCGGCTGGTAATCGTCGCGGCGGCGGGCGACGCGCGGGCATCGCCGTCCGCCCGCACTACAGCTTGCCGCTGTTACGGAGGGTAATGATCCGGCGCATCAGCGTGGTGGCGACCTCGGGCTCGTAGCCGATGATGCCGTCGATCGCGTTGCCTACGAGGCCGACGCTTAGGTCGTCGGGGCTGTAGATCACGCCGATCTTATCCTTCACCGTAATAGCGCGGATGCGGAACCGCGTGGCATCGCCGCCGAGCTTCTGCAGGGCAAAAACACGATACTTCGGCTCCAATTTCATCGCAGCGTCAGCGCTGAAGATGGGGTGGTCTCTCTTCAACGGCTCGGCGATCTGCGATACCTCGTTCGGCAGGATGATCGACAATTCCGACTGAAGCGACGTATCGAACTCACCAAACCCGCCCGCCGCATCGACGACAAGCAGGCCGCCGCCGGTAATGAATTCCTTTAGCGCTTTGCGCTGCGGCTCGGAGAGCTTCAACTGGCTGGTGCCGGTGAGATGGGCGATCTTGAAATCGCTGAGCGAATCCTTGCCCAGCTCGACGGGCTGCACGTCCAGCTTCACCTTGTCGAGGTTGTTCATCACCGCCGTCAGGCGCTTCCAGCCGCCTGGTTCCGGGTCCCAGGAACCGTCATACTTCAGGCGAGCGACCTTCACTGTCGTAGAGGGATTGATCTTCGGATCGACCCGGACCACGTGTGTTTCGCCCTTGTATTTGGCCTGGGTCTTGTCGATCGAGTACAGGAACGCGTTCGCGAAAAACTCGAACACCTCCGACCGATTGTTGTCGCGGCGCTGCATGGAACGGCTGAAATCGTCGTTCGGGATCAGCACCATGAATAGCCGCGCGCGGTTGCCCAGCGCCTCGATGCGGGGCTTGCGCTTCCACTCGCTGGCCTTGTACTGCTGGTTCGACAACAGCGGGTGGTCCATCTTGTCCTGCAGTTGCTGGAACTCGTAGCCGGGGAACAGCCCCGTCCCCAGTTCGCGGAACGCCTTGGCGAAATCGGCCCGGCCGACGTCGGCGTTGCCGATGATCAGGCCGCCTTCCTCGACGTACTGCTTCAGCATCGCCTTTTCCTTATCGGTGAAGGAAAGCGATTGGTTACCGGAGATGTAGAGGATCGACGAGTCGTGCAGATCGTTGATGTTGGCAACGGCGAGGTTGATGATCTGCCAGTTCAGCGTGCGTTCGGTTTTCTCCTGAACCCATCGCGTGGCGTTGGCGACGTCGCGCGGGCGCTGGTTCCAGTTGGCTTCCTTGGACTGCGTCGTCTTCGGGGCAGTCACGTTGTACTGCAGCTTGTTCATCATCACCGGCGCACGTCCGCGGGAGAGGAACAGCAACGCGAACGACGTGTTGATCTCGTCGCCCCAGGCGCCGGTCGACTTGTTCTGCGACTTCAGCAGCGCGTCGGCCCCCGCGGAAAACCAATCAACCGCGCCAAAGTATTTGTAGCCGCTCGCCACGCCGATGCGCTCTATGCCGTACATCGCGTAGTTGTTCGGCTTGGCAATCAGTTCGGGCAAGGCCTTCGCCACCCAGCCAAGCCCCTTGTTAATCCAAGGGTCGTTGATGTTGCCCTTGTTGCCTTCAATGCCATCGTTGGCGTGCAGGAATTCCTGGGTGATGAACAGGGTCGCCACGCCGGCAGCGGTCATCTGGATCGTCGCGCTGCCGTGCCCGGTGCCGCCGGGCTTGGGCTTGCCGGTGTAGCACCAGGAGCCATCGTCGCCCTGCTGGCTGCGCCAGGCGGTTTCGACCAGCGTCCAGAACGGCTGTGGGATTTCCTCGATGCGCTGGGCCGCAGCCCACGCCCCCAGAACGCCGTACTGGGCACAACTGATGTCGATGCGGCCTCCGCCGGGTTGGTAATCATAGAACCCCTTGTTCGCACCGCTTTTGGAGATGCCGCTAAGCAACAGGCGCGCTTCCTTGAGCATCGCCTGCTTGTTGACATCAGTTTCGGGGAGGTACAGCCACACGTTGGCGCGGACGCCGAGGGAGTAGTGACCGGTGATCGGCGCAGAACGAAGCCAGGCAGTCGCCTTGACGATGTTTTCGTTCAGCGGCTTTTCGCCGGCCGCCAGCAGCGCGTAGGTGACGAGCGACGTGCGCCCGCCCCACTGCCCCTGATCGGCGCCGGAGGTGCCGCCGGGGTGAGCCTGAACCTGCTCCCAATTGCCCTGCGGGTTCTGCCGTGAATAGAGGAACTTCACGCCCTTCTGAATCGCTTCCTCGATCTGCTCCGGCGTGGCGGCAGAGGCGGTCGCCCCGACACCTGCGGCCGCGCAGGCCAGCACCAGGGGAATGATTGCACGACGACAGAAACGGCCCGTAGAGAACAACATTAGACGATCCTCCGCAACCTATGTTGTGCGCGGGCTCACTGCCCGCGATACATGAACATCGGCCTCGGCCGCAGCAGTTCGCTGAGCTGTCGTGGATCGACGCTCAGCTTCACATCGCCCACTTCGGCCTGAAGCATGCCCGCCGTCCTGCCGTGACGCCCCTGCTGCCCTTTGCCCGACAGCGCATCCCAGAAAGACGTCTCGTGCGAATACCGCACAACCTGCGCCCCGCTGACCCCGGCGGTCGACGATGCAATCTGGATGGCGTCATCCAGAAACCCGATATCGTCGACCAACTTCAGCTTCTGCGCATCCGGCCCCTTAAACACCTCGCCCGTCGACACCCGATCGACGCTCGCCCTGTCCAGCTTACGGCCGGCCATGATGACGGATTTGAACGTCTCCATGTCGGCGTTCGCCCGCTGTTGCAGGTAGGCCTCCTGCTCTTTGGTCATGGGCTGGTAAGGCGAACCGACGAGCTTGAAGTCGTTGCCGCTGGCGGTGACGGTCTTGTCTTCGATGCCGTACTTCTCCATGAACTTGGAGATGTTCAGCGAGCCAAGGTAGACGCCGATCGACCCGGTATCAGTCGTGCGCTGCGCGACGATGCGATCGCCCGCGCAGGCGACGTAATACCCACCGCTGGCGGCCATCGACCGCATGGAGACGATCAGCGGCACGTTCTTTTCCTTCTTGAATCGAAGCAGGCGGTTGTAGATCTCGTCCGATGCCGTCACTTCGCCGCCAGGCGAATCGACGTGCAGGACGACCGCTTTCACTGCCGGATCAGCCTCGACGGCGTCGAGCAGCGCATCCACGTCTTCCGCGGCCGACCCCCAGATGACGCCTTCAAGCGGCACCACCGCAATGACCGACTGCGCGTTGCCCTTGGTCAGCGTCTCCTTCTTAATGCCCGTCCCATCGCCGCCGCTGAACAGGCCCTGGGCAATGAGAAGATAGATGTTGAGCGTGATCGAAAAACCGAGGATTGATACCGCCAGCGTCGTGAAAATCGCCCGCGCAAACCCACCCCTCTCACGCGGCGGCGGATAGTACATCGGCGGAGGAAAATAGACCGGCGGCATCTGCCCCGGGGGCGGAAAGGGCGGCGGTAGGTTGGGAGATGGCGTCGGGGTCATTCGCTGTCATTTCCTCAACGAAAAAGATCAACAATTAATTATAACGTCACATCCCGCTCTTGCGAAGCGATAAAGCCCGTGGCAGGCCCGTTTTAGCCCCGTTCGATCACCCATCCTGAGCAAATTTCACACAGGCATGGGCGAAAAAGGTCGGATATTCTCGGGCTCTTCGCTCGTTAGCGCACCTGTCCGAAATTAAAGACCCCGTTGCCGGGCAGCGGTTAACGTTTTATACGCTTCTTCGGCTCGTGTCGGACGGTGACAATTCCGGCGGTTCCGCCTCGGACGGCAAATTCGCCGACGACCGTCATCTGACGCGGCTTCAGCGTCGCGACGAGGTCGTCCAGGATCGTGTTCACCACGGCTTCGTAAAAGATGCCCTTGTTGCGGTACGCGAGGAAGTACAGCTTTAAGCTTTTCATCTCCACGCAATGCCGGTCGGGCACGTAGGTGATGGTGATCGTCGCGAAATCGGGCTGCCCGGTCACCGGGCATACGCTGGTGAACTCGGGAAAGACGAATTTGATCTCGTAGTCCCGCTCCGGCCGAGGATTATCAAACGCTTCGAGGATCGTTCGCGGCGAATCGACCTGCGCGTCGGTCAGGATCGATTGCTTGCCCAGTTCACGCAATTTCAGCTTCGACATTGCGCGGCATTATAGGCGGGAAAAGCTCCAGACCAACCGCTGGCGACGGCGTAACCGACACGATGCGGTCAATCTTGAACATCCGCTGTTCGTTCTTGAGGTGACAATGGGCAATCAACGTGAGCGAACCGCCCACCCGGCGAACAAATCGTGGGGTCACGACGCGTTCAGAACGATTGTTCCGCGCGTCAAGATAGCGAATCTGTACCGCCGATCCGTCGATGAGGGCTTCCGATATTTCGGTCGGGAGCGCCGATCGCTGGGCGCGGACATCGCCGAGCCGCCATGCGCCGCCCTGGAGTTCGCAGGCGCGGTCAAGGAAAACCTGCCATCCGCCGTGCGGCTCGAGCAGTTTGTGGAGAACGAAGGCGGTGGTCTCGCAATCGACCAGCGCCCGGTGCGCCGAGGCCGGCGACAACCCGAGCCGCCCCGCCAGCCGTTGCAGGCCATTCCCCCCTCGCCCGAGTTGCCTGCGGGCAAGGCGAACCGTATCCAGCACGTGGCCGTCGCCGAGCAGCTCGCATAGCCCGCCGGAGCCGAGTCGTCGGCACTCGCCGGCGAGGAACGCCAGGTCGAACGCCACGTTATGGCCGACGAGAATCGCGCCTGTCAGCATCGATCGCGCCGACTCCCACACATCGGCAAACGACGGCTGGCCAGCGACCATCTCGTCGGTGATCCCGGTAATCGCGCTCGCCCCACCGCTGATATGCCGGCCGGGATTGACCAGTTGCTCGAACCGCTGAACGACCTGCCCGCCTTCGAGGCGAACGATGCCCAGTTCGGTCACGCGATCGCCGTAATCCATCGACGCGCCGGTTGTCTCAACGTCGAGCACGCAGATCGGAAGATCGAATAATCGCGGGGACGACGAATGCTGCATGGCGGGGCGACATCCATGTCGGTAGAAAACAAAACAAACCCAAGCGGCCGATACTCAGCTACTCTGCGCCGCTACTACGAGGAATGGATTATAACAAAACCCGAATCCGAGCGGTGAAAAACCTGGTCAGAGTGCTAAAGCATCGCGATAGCAGCAGTTAGGTAGTCCACGGGCGAAAACATCATCCCGCGACGCGGGCGATGCGTTCCAAAGCCTCAGTCAAAATCGTCCGGCTGGTGGCGAAATTCAGCCGCGCCAGCCCCTGATAACCCGGCCCGAAGGCCGGCCCGTCGACCACCCCTACTTTCGCCTCGTTGAGCAACAGCTTGTCGATATCCGCCGCCCGCGCATGACGGCGAAAATCGAGCCACGCGAGATAAGTCGCCTGCGGCGGCGCAAAATCGACCGCCGGCAATCGCTCGCGGACGAATGTCGCAAGAAAGTCGCGATTCGACCGCAGGTACGACAACACGGATTCCAGCCACGCGCCGTCGTCGTTGAGCGCGGCACGCCACATCGCGATGCTCATCGTGCCCGCGTGCCCGAGCAGCCCGGCGCCGGCTTTCTTCAACTGCGTAATGAGTTCAACGTTGTGGCTGATCATCGCACCAATACCGATGCCGGCCGTGTTGTACGCCTTGCACGGGCCGGTAAGCGTGATGGTGCGTTGCCGAAGCGCCTCATCCGCGGCCGCCGCAAAGGGGATAAACGGGCCGTCAAGCGTAAGATCGGCGTGAAGTTCATCGCTCACCACCCACAGGCGATGTCGATTCGCAAACTCAGCCAGGCGCGTCAGCTCTTCGCGCGACCACACCCGCCCGGTCGGGTTATGCGGCTGACAGAGCATCAGCAATCGCGTCCCCGGCGCGACCGCCGCATCGAGCGAATCGAAATCGATCGCCCACTGCTTGCCTTCGCCGGGGCTGATCAGGGGCAGGTGTTTGATCACCCGGCCGTGATCGGTGATCGCCGACAGGAACGGCGGATAGATCGGCGTGAACGTCAGCACTTCTTCCCCCGGCTGCGTCAACGCGACGACCGCGGCGTATAACCCCGGGACGACGCCGGTCAGGAACGAGATGGCGCCTTTCTTTGGCAGCTCAGGAATGCCGATACGATACAACTTTTGTTGCAGCAGTTCGGCCAGATCATTTTTAATCGACTGATATCCGACCGGCCGTTCAAGGCGGGCCTGAAGCGCGGACAGCACGGACGGCGCGAGCGGAAAATCCATGTCCGCCACCCACAGCGGCAGCACGTCGGACGGGAAGCGCGTCCACTTCAGGCTGTCGGGATGGCGTTGCCAGTCTGCCGACACGTTATCGAAGGGCGAATCCATAGGTCCGCCGAGTGTAGGCGCGAATGGACGATCAGGCGAGGTGATCATCGTCTTCGGCGGGATGCAGCTTGCGCCAAGCCGCTTCGAGCAGCGGATCGAGCCCCTGACGCGTCGCGCCGGAGATGGCAAGCACTTCGAGCGGGGCCAGTTCGGCGCGGAGCTTGTCGAGCGCTTCGTCATCGAGCGAAAGATCGGTCTTGTTCGCGGCGATGATCTCGGGCTTGGCGGCCAGATCGCTGGAGAACGCTTCCAACTCGGCGCGGATGGCGCGGTAGTTGTCGGCGGGATTGGCGAAATCGACGGGGTAGAGGTCGATCAGGTGGACGAGCACTTTCGTTCGCTCGATGTGCCGCAAGAACGCATGGCCGAGTCCTGCGCCGTGCTGCGCGCCTTCGATCAACCCCGGAATGTCCGCCATCACAAGCCGGCGGTCGCCGACCAGTTCGACGATGCCGAGTTGCGGCTCGAGCGTGGTGAACGGGTAGTCCGCCACCTTCGGCCGGGCGGCGCTGCAGGCGCGGAGAAGCGTACTCTTGCCCGCGTTCGGCATGCCGACGAGGCCGACATCAGCGATGAGCTTCAGTTCAAGCTTGAGGTTGCGTTCCTGGCCAAGCGTGCCGGGCTCAGCGTAGCGCGGGGCTTGGTTGCTGGGATTACGGAAGTGAAAGTTCCCACGGCCGCCCTTCCCGCCGCGCGCGACGGTGACCTTGCGGCCCGGCTCGTCAAGATCGGCAATCAGAATGCCGTGATCGGTCTCGTAAACCAGCGTTCCCACCGGCACGGGCACCAGCAGGTCGGCGCCGCCCTTGCCGTACATCTTTTTGCCCATGCCGTTCTCGCCCTTCGGGGCGGTCCAGTGGTGCTTGCCGGCGAAGTCGAGGAGCGTGTTCTTGTTGACGTCGGCGATGAACGTAACCGAGCCGCCATCGCCACCGTCGCCACCGTCGGGCCCGCCCTTGGGAACGTATTTTTCCCGCCGGAACGAGACGCACCCCGACCCGCCGTCGCCGGCTTTTACGTGGATGATGGCTTCATCGATGAACATGGGTCACATCAAA
>JBBCIV010000026.1:0-9735 GCA_037189665.1 Phycisphaerae bacterium
GGGGGGTCGTTTGGCCGACACAGCAGCCCGGGGCTTTTTTGTTTTACGGCATCCCACGACCGCACGATCATCCCGCAGCCACTATTACTCCATCCGGAGTAATCGTCATCAATCCTCTTCCTCTGTGACTCGACAACGCTCATGCCATCGCATCGTTTGCGACCGGCGCCCCTTCCCGCGCAGCGTGCGTCGGATCGGCGTCCGCCTGCTGCGTCCAACTCGGATGAAACACCCACGCCAATCCCAGCCACGCCGCCGCAATCGATTCGCCGGCAGGCTCGGGGGCGGTTTCGATGCGAACGCGATCGGTCAACGCAGGCAATAGTCGAGGCCGAATCGCGCGGTCGAGTTCTTCCATCAACGCCGGCGACGCGAACGGGCTGATGATCACCAACCGGTGCGGCCGCATGAAGTTCACCGCGTTCGCCAAGCCGTAGCCCAGCAGATCCATCAACTGCGACAATCGTTTCGCATCGCTGCCCGGCTCCGCGATCACCTGCGCCAGCGGCCGCGATGCGCCGAGCGAGGCGAGATACTCGCTGCTGAAAATCCGCTCCAAGCAGCCTTTGTGTCCGCAATAGCAATTGGCGGTTTCGACCGGCAACCGCGTATGACCGAGTTCGTTCGCGGCCAGCACACATCCGCGGTTCGGCGGGCCGCCCGCGAGCATTGACGCGCCCACACGCCCGTCGCGCAAGCTGACGAGCAACGCGTCTTCGTGCGGGTCGACGCGTCGTTCGAGCAACCACCACGCCGCCACCGCATGTTGATCGTTATCCAGCACCACCGGCACGTCGCCGGCCAGATCGAACAGTGGCGCGAGCGACACGTCCCGCGCCCCCGGCAATGCCGACGTGAACAACAACGTGCGAGCGCGAAGGTCGATCAACCCCGTCGCGCTCAGGCCGATCGCGAGCGTCTTGCGGTCGACCTGCTCCTTCATCGCCTTGCAGGCAGCGTCGATCATGTCGGTATCGCGACGAATGGGAACAAGCGTCGGCGACGAGATCGCCTCGCCGCGAAGGTTGAGCCGGACCGATTCCACCCCGCCGGGCGAGATCGAAATGCCGACGATGTGTCGCGCCACCGGATCCACCTCCAGCGCCGCGCTCGGCCGCCCGCGACCTTCGACGACCGGGGGGGCGTCCCGAAGAACGCCCAGGTCGATCAGCCGCTGCGCGGTAATGCCGACGAGATTCGGGTGCACATGCGTCAACCGGTGCAGTTTTGACCGGGACATCGCCCCCCTCCGCCACAGCACGCCCGCCAGACGACGGTCGCGCGGAAGCAGGTTGATCGCAGGTTCGGGTTTGACCATGCGTCGTCTCATCGTCGAATCGCTTTCCGCTTGCAATATTTTACACTAATATGTAAATATTCAAGGCATGACCGCTCAGTCTTCTGCCGAACGGATCCCTACCCAGATTTTCGCCGCCTCTTCTGAGGCGAGCCGGTTTGTCGCCAAACAGATCGCCCACGTCATCCGCGCCAAGGCCGCGGACGGACAGAAGTGCGTTCTGGGGCTCGCCACCGGCAGCACGCCCACCGGCGTTTACGCCGAACTCATTCGCATGCACCGCGAAGAGGGGCTGTCGTTCAAGAACGTCATCACGTTCAACCTCGACGAATACTTCCCGATGACGCCCACGTCGCTTCAGAGCTACGTGCGGTTCATGCGCGAGCATTTGTTTGACCACATCGACATCGCGCCGGGCAACTGGAACGTTCCGGACGGCACGATCGCGATCGAGAACGTCGCCGAATTCTGCCGCGAGTATGAAAGGAAGATCGAGGCCGCGGGGGGGCTTGATCTACAGCTGCTGGGCATCGGCCGCACGGGTCACGTCGGGTTTAACGAGCCGGGCTCGCCGCCCGACAGCCGCACGCGCCTCATCACGCTCGACCGCCTCACCCGCCAGGACGCGGCGTCCGACTTCTTCGGCGAGCAATACGTCCCTCGCCGCGCGATTACGATGGGCGTCGGTTCGATCCTCGCCGCCAAGCGCCTGATCCTGATGGCGTTCGGCGAAGGCAAGGCCCGCATCGTCCGCGAGACGGTCGAAGGTCCGATCACCTCGCGCATCCCAGCGACGTACCTTCA
Source organism: Phycisphaerae bacterium (assembly GCA_037189665.1). GTDB lineage: Bacteria > Planctomycetota > Phycisphaerae > Tepidisphaerales > Tepidisphaeraceae > BPJO01. The sequence goes on from JBBCIV010000026.1 coordinate 2,102, forward strand.
GCAGCACGCCGACGCCCTCTGCGTGCTCGACGATGCCGCCGCCGCCGCGCTGACGCGGATGAAAAATCCGTGGCTGCACGCCCCGATTGCCGACTGGAACGAACAGCTCACGAAGAAAGCCGTCATCTGGCTGGCCCGCGCGCTGAAGAAGCCGATCCTCAACCTCACCGACGAGGACTACAACGAATACGGCCTGCAAGACCTGGTCGCACTGCACGGCCCGGCCAGCGAGATCAACCTCCGCGTCTTCCGTGGCCTGCAGGAAGCCATCACCGGCTGGCCGGGCGGCAAGCCCGATCACCTGAAGCGCAAGGGCGACATCAGCCGCCCCACCGACCGCATCTTCCCGAAGCGCGTGATCGTCTTCAGCCCCCACCCCGACGACGACGTCATCAGCATGGGCGGCACGCTTATCCGTTTGGCCGACCAGGGGCACGAGGTGCACATCGCGTATCAGACCAGCGGCAACATCGCGGTGTTCGACCACGACGCGATCCGCTTCGCCGACTTCGCCGCCGACTTCAACCGGCTGTTCAGCATCGGCGCGGAGTTGACCGCCAAGATCGAAGAACGCATCAATGAAGTGCTGAAGCGCAAGGCGCCCGGACAGCCCGATCATCCCGACGTTCAGGCCATCAAGACCATCATCCGCCGCGGGGAAGCGAAGGCCGGCGCCCTGGTTGCCGGCGTCGGCGAAGACCGGTGCCACTTCCTCGACATGCCGTTCTACGAGACCGGCGCCGTGAAGAAAAAGCCGCTCGGCGAAGATGACATTCAGATCGTGGTGGACCTGCTTCGCAAAATCAAACCGCACCAGGTCTACGCCGCCGGTGATTTGTCCGACCCGCACGGTACGCACCGCGTCTGCCTCGACGCGATCTTCCGCGCCATGCAGCGCGTGAAAGACGAAGGCTGGGCCAAGGAATGCGAGGTGTGGCTGTACCGCGGCGCATGGCAGGAGTGGGAACCGGAACAGATCGACATGGCCGTCCCGATCAGCCCGCCGGAGTTGCAGCGGAAGAAGGAAGCGATCTTCCGGCACCAGTCGCAGAAGGACAAGGCGATGTTCCCCGGCGCCGACGACCGCGAGTTCTGGCAGCGGGCGGAAGATCGCAACAAGGGCACCGCGCGCCTCTACGACGAACTGGGCATGGCGCAATATTGGGCCATCGAAGGCTTCGTGCGCTGGCATATGCCGTCGTGATCGCCCGCGCGCGGTCAGGACGGCAGCTTGAACAGCTCATCGACGATCACCGGCTTGCCGGTCGAGATCGACTCGTTCGCCGCAATGCCGAGCAGCACCGACGCCGCCCCATCGATATGCGAAGCCGCACGATGATACGGGTCGGCCGGCGGATCGCCGGCGAAGATCTGCTCGAGCATGACCGGATCGCCGCCGCCGTGAGCGCCTTCGGCCTGCGGAATCGACACGTCGCGCGGCTGGCCGAACATCGGGAAGAGCGTAAGCTTCGTTTCCTCTCCGCTCGCCTGCTGGGCAGCGAGGTCGGCGTCGCCGGTGGCGGTGAGGATGTGCGACCCATGCTTGCTGTAAAGCTCGATCCGGCCCTTCGTTCCCGTAACCGATGCGCGAAACCCTTCCCACGGGCTGTACGCCACCAGCGAGTAGTTCAACAGCACGCCGCTGCGGTATCGGGCGGAAATCGAAAGCGTATCCTCGATCGTGACGTGCTGGCCGAAGACGTCGCGATCGCGTTGATAGCCGCTGTCGGCCAGCGCCGCGCCCTGGTAAAGCTGCTGCTGGTCGGGAAAGTTTTCCCATTTGAAGCGAAACGCGTCCTTCGGCATCGCCTCCGTCGGCCCGGACCGGCCGTAGAACTTGAGGTCGCCAAGGCAATAGACGACCTCCGGGTACGAGCCGAGCCACCAGTTCAGAATATCGAAATGGTGCGTTGCCTTATGCACGAGCAGCCCGCCGGACTTGTCTTTCTCGGCGTGCCAACGGCGGAAGTAATCTGCGCCGTGCGACGTATCAAGCAACCACTGCAGATCCGCCGCCAACGGCCGGCCAATGGTGCCTTCCTGGATGAGCTTGCGCACCAGCGTGGTGTGCGGCGCGTAGCGATAGTTAAACGTCACCCGCAGCTTACGGCCGGTGCGCTCGATGGCATCGAAGATCGCGCGAACCTTGGCGGCGTCGGTCGTCATCGGCTTTTCGCACAATACGTCGCAGCCCATATTCATGGCGCGGATAACGTAGTCGTGGTGCGCGGCGTCAACGGTGGTGACGATGACCGCGTGCGGCTTCGTCTCACGGATCATCCGCTCGAAGTCCGCCGCGGTGTACGTCGGCAACGGCGGATGGGAAAATTTGCCGGCCAGCCGGGCGTTGTGCCAGGCCATGCGCGTCGGGCTGACATCGCACAAGCCGACCAGTTCGCCCGCATCGCGGTACGGCCCGGCCAGGGCGTCCAGAAACATCACCACCCGACTGCCCGTGCCAACCACCGCGTATCGCTTCCGTTCGCTCATTCGTGTTCACCTTTACATCAACCGGCCAAACTGTGCATACTCCATCCATCAACGTCAACGTGACCAACACTTCCGACTCCATCCGCCGCGATCTTCAGAACGCCGGCATCGCCGCGGGCGACGCGCTGATCGTTCATTCGTCGATGAAATCGCTCGGGCCCGTCGAAGGTGGGCCGGAAGCCGTCGTGAGCGCGCTGATCGACGCCGTCAGCCCCGGCGGCACCGTCCTGATGCCGGTTTTCTCCCAACCACAGCAGGATCCGATCTTCGACCCGCCGAACACGCCGAGCCACGTCGGCCTGATCACCGAAACGTTCCGTCGGCGCGACGGCGTTCGGCGCAGCCTGCATCCGACACACTCGGTGGCGGCGATCGGGCAGCACGCCGAATGGCTCGATGGACACGAATCGATTAGCGGCCTCAGCGCCGGCAGCCCGCTTCACCGCGCCGCCGAGGCTGGGGCAAAAATCCTCATGCTTGGTTGCCCGATCACGTCGTGCAGCGCCGTTCACATCGCCGAGGCGATCCTGCACGTGCCCTACCTCGGCAAGGTGTGGTACGACGGCTACGGCCAGACGTTGCACCTTCGCCGGCCCGACGGAACGCTTCAGCCGATCCCGCCGATCGACCCGCCGACGTGCTCCGACGGGTTTGCGGTCGTGGAACGCGAACTGGACCGACGCGGCCAGATCGAACGCGTGCGCGTCGCGCAGGCGACGTGCCTGCTGTTCCGCGCCGCCGACGTGATCGACGCCGCCGTTCAACTGCTGAAGCACGATGCTGCGGCACTGCTGTGTGATCATCCACGGTGTCCGGTCTGCCCGCGGGCGCGTCACTTGTTGGGCGTCGCCAAGTAACGTTCCGCGTCGAGCCAGTGCGCCCGCATCACCTCGCACTTGCGCTCGATCTGCTGAACGATGTCCGGCCCCAACAGGAACGTATCCTCGTCGGCAGGCAACTCGGCGTGGCTGAGGATGTCGAGGCCGTGCTGCTTTAGTAACGAGATCGTCTCGATCGCGTTATCGAGTTCATCCCGCATGATCTCGTTCGCGATCGCCAGATCCGGATGCCCCTGCAGCGAGGCCCGTAACGGCACGTCAACCGGACCTCCTGAAAACCGGGCGGCGTGGCGATCACGGATGATCTGCATCGCAAAGAAGTTCGCGCAGCTGCGCAGCATGTTCGCATACAACCGAATCGCGCCGGCCATCTGAACCCACGTGGCGGCTTCGGGGGCGTCGCCGAACTTCTCAAATCGCTTAGCAATCCCGATCAGGCGCGACCGCAATGTATCGGCCGCCCACACGCGCGGGTCTTCTGCGTCGAGCGATACCCATTCGGGATTCAAACGCGTGCCATGGATATCGATGTAATCCAACCGAGCGCGCTCGGACGACACGTTGAACACGTGAGGCAGGAAATACGCCTCCTCGTCACCTGACAGCCGATCGGGGAGCACGACCAGCGGACGATTGATGTATCGCAACGACACGGCGCCGTAGATGGTGTTCATCCGCGGGAGCGCGGCCCGCTTGTACTTGATGGCCTCGTGCAACTCGACCATTACTTCGAATAGCTCGTCGGCACGTTCGTCGCCCACCCACTTGGCACACATCGCCCGGGCCTTCTCATAAACTGCCACCGTTCCGAATTTCGGGTCGGCCAGGAAGTCATCGACTGTTTCGATCAGCTTCTCGCTCGTATCCAACCGCTCATACGCGCGATCGTAGAACGTGCGCAGATCGAGGAACACCGTGCGAACGTGGCGCCCCTTGATCGCCTGAAGCGACCAGAGCGTACCGACAACGTCGAGAATGCCGCGAGCCGGGTAGCACAGATCGGCACACGACGAAATATTGATTGATCCTCCTCCGGCCTCCCGGAGATGGGCATCATCAGGAAGATGGGCGCGGATGGACTGGATCTCGTCCTGCGAAAAATTGCCCGTCATGTGCACGCTGATCTCGCGCCCGGCACGGCGGGCGCCTTGCTGGATCGATTCGACCAGGCCGCGCACACGCTGGCCCATCGATCGATGACGGCAGTCGCGCGGGCCGTTGGCGCCGCTGTACTGCCAATCGCTCCAGCACAGGCCGGGGCCGGCATCGTTGGTCTTGAAAAAGTAGGTGCCCAGCTCTGGCACTTCCGATGCCAACTGCTGCACCATGCGGGAGGTCATCTCGCGCGTCTCGGGCGCATCGACACACGGGGCGAACTCCTCGGCAAGGCTGCGGCGCGGGTGGTCTGTTCGCGGTCCGCGGAGCGTGGGATGGGCGGCGAAGAACGCCTCGGGAAGGAAGTTGGGCTCGTAGCTCCAAAAAGCCGCGCCAAGTCCCATTTCACGCAGGATTTCGGCCTTGTCCAGCAGAAGCTTGCGGTTTCTTGCGACGAACGACTCGGGCAGGAATGGCGCGAGCATCGCATCCGGAAAAAACTTGGCCGGCGTGGGATTAAGCGACGCGTACTCATGCCAAGGACTGCCGCCCTCGGGCATCTCGTGGCGGCTCTTTTCCGCCAGCGCCGAGATGTTCATCTCAACCCGGCCATGCTTCTTAAGGCGCGCGACCATCGTTGCCAGCGCACGGTAGACCGACAGATCGCGAATCGGCGTGTTGACGACGATCGTGCGGCGAGCGGAGGAGGGCTGCGGAGGGATTACTGCTGATCCGTCGGCTGACATCATCCCTCCCTAGGTATCACCAATCTGCTTGCTGGACTCGATCATTTCCTTAATGAGCTTTCGCGCATCCGGCACGACCGTTTTCAGCCAGATGCCCGCGCCCAGCACGCCCAACAGCCGATGTCCTTCACCCCAGACAGGCACGGCCACGCGGAACTGCCCCTGCGGGAAGATCGGCGGCTGCGCAAAGCCGGCCTCGCGAGCCTTGGCCAGGAACGCGTCGAGTCGATCCTGCGTCTTCCAAATGGGCGCCCCCTGATCCAGAAATGGATGCCGGCGGCGATAGTCTTCCAGCTCTTCCGGCGACCAGAACGCCTGGAAACACAGCGGCGCCGCCGACTGGTAGGCGGTCATCATGAACTTCGGGCGTTCCAGCACGCCCGGACGCTGCATGCGAAGCCGCAACAGCATCACCACTTCGCCACCAACGTGCTGGGAGAAGCTGATCGTCGCCTCTTCCTGCGGGTGAAGTCGCGGCGGAAGGTAGGCCTTCAAGCGGTCGAACAAATCGTTCATGATCATCGATGCCTGCCGCACGATGGAGTGGTTCGCCCGCTCCTCCGCCAGCCGCACCACCGCCGACCCCAGGCGATACCGGACAGGACTAACCGTCTTCTCAACGAAATCCCGCGCCACCAGCGTGCGAATGAGGTTGTGCGCCGTTGGCTGCTTGAGCCCGAGCGAATTACACACCTCCCCCAGCGACAACCCACGCTCGGATTGCGCGACAAGCTCGATGACATCCATTGCCCGGAGCAAGGATTGCACAAGTTCACTATGCGGCATGACCACCCTTTCTTTCGGCCACCAGCCCCTTGGTCCAATGATCATCCATGATGATCGTTTATCTTGCAATGATAAAATATTATCTGTTCATTTTTGTTCGCTCCACTATGATGGGCCGCGATGCCGGAATCTCGCGCGGGCAGCAAAATAAAGAGTGGGCGACCAGGCGCCGCCCTCTCACCTCGCTGCGGACTCGGTGTTTACCCTGCGAACGACGACGTTTGCTCACGAATTTACCAGTTACAAAGCAAAAAGCCCGACCGCGTTTCGGTTCGCACCGTCGCCACGACGCCCGAAGGCCGGCCGATCGATGCCGTGACGGTCACCGATCCGGACTTTCCTGATCACGACAAACAACATGTCCTCATCGTGGCCGGACAGCACGGAAACGAAGAGAGCGCCCGCCTCGTCGCGCTCCGAACGCTCGACTACCTGCTTGGCGCGGACGGCCGACCGCTGCTCAAGCGGCAAAAGTTTGTAGTGATGCCCAACGTCAGCCCCGACGCCGCCGACCGCGATGCCTACGAAACGCCCGCCGGCATCAAGCCGAACCTCGATCACGCCGCATCAGGCCCAGTGTCGGCGGAGGCGAAAGCACTGGAAACCATCGCAAACGAACTGCAACCCGAGCTCTACGTTGATCTCCACGCCCGAGGCCATGCGGGTTGCAGCCACGACATGGTGCTATTTCCGCCCGCCAAACCCTACACCGAGGACGAAGCCATCCTTCACGCCATCGCATCTGAAATGGCAGCGGAGGGAGAGCGATCGGGGATTCCGCACCTGGTCCATCCTCTCACTTGGCCGGGCTGGGGCGGTCACGATCTCGATCAGCCCAGTTCGACGTTATGGATGTACCGGCAATTTAAATCGATGGTATTTCTCACCGAGAACAGCGAGCACAACGAATTCGCCTACCCCGAAAAGACGCGAGCCCGCGCGGGCGTCGGCCGGCTGAAGCCGCTGCTGGCGATGGGCAATCGACGACATCCGAGGCTGTATTACCCCGGCTATCCTTGCGGGTGCGCGGCCGGCATGTTCAACGCCGGCGTCGTCGCTGTCGGCGTAACGGCGGCGGTGAGGCGCGCCAGCCGGGTGGCAATCTGGCGGAACGCCGCGGGCTTTCAGTCGCTCTCCGCGGCCATCCCCGAAAAACCCGCGATCAAGACACTGCAGATCGATTATCGCGGGCCGACGATCCGCGCCGGCGTCGGCTTCCAGGCGCGCGTCGCAAATCGGCTGCTTGTGAAGCAGATCACCATCAACGGCACACGTCAACGGCCGGATGAGGTGAACGGCTACTACACCTGGCAAGACAAGCACACCACCTTCGCCGTCGTCGCAATGCCCGAACTCACGCCGGGCCAATACGAAATCGCGTTCGCATTCCAGTAATCGAAACGTAACGCACCACAGGAGTTTTGATATGGACCGGAAAACGTCCTATCCCGAACTGCACAGCGCTCGGCCGCTCGCCGAACTACGGCGTTCGATCGAAATGCCCCCACAACCGCTCGCGCTCAACATCGCTCGCGGCCGCGACGGCAACATCGTTGTCCTCGCCCCGCCGCGCGACCACACAATCACTGCCCATCGCACAACGCTCGCCGCTTCTGTTCAGATAGCTCTGCCCAGCGGTCATCATGATTCCAATGTTCTCAAGAACATTGGAATAAAA
>JBBCIV010000027.1:0-12978 GCA_037189665.1 Phycisphaerae bacterium
GGGCCTTCGCCACTCGATCGGAAACCTGCGGCAAGCCGCGACGCTAAACGGACTTGGCGGATTCGGCTTCCTCGGCATCCATGATCGCATCGTGATGCGGCGTTTGCGGGCGGTAGATCATCCACAGGTTGCGGACGTAGATGAACCAGCCGAACGATTGCCCCAGCAGGCCGATCGGGTCGCGACGCCAGAGAAAGTAGAGCATCAGCATCGTCGAACCGCCGAGGCTCATCCACCAGAACATCGGCGGGACGACGCTCTTCTTGCTCTTCTCGCTCACCAGCCACTGGACGATCATCCGGCCGGTGAACAGCACCTGCCCAAGCAATCCAAGCCCAACCCATAAATAGCCGAACGGGTTCGAAACGTTCAGCAGCTTCTGCCCCCACGATCGCTCCGTCCGGTCGCGATGCATGCGGGCCGCCAGTTCATCGGCGGTCAGGTCCTGCACCTCTCCGCGATGGGGGGTGATGGCGAACTTCCAGTGATCGCCTTCGCGATACAGGATCGCCTTGTCCCACGCATCCGGCAACTGAATGGTCACCTCTACCCCGTTCGGCCGCTGGATGGGGTTGGTTTCGGTCAGCGAGAAGTAGACCCATACGCCGAGCGCGACGATCAGGCCCACTTCGAGGATGATGAGAATAAGGCGTTTCATCTGAACCATCCCAATACCCAGCCTGTGACCATGATCGCAAGTATGCCCTATCGAGCACTAAGAACGTATCCGCCAGTTATCGTTGCGCTTGGATTTGTCGTCATCAACGGCAGCACATAACCGGCCATGAACGTCGCTCCGAAACAGGCAAGCCAAATCCATACCGCCGGCAGAACCAGCCAGCCCGCTTCACCGGGCACAAACCGGAAGATAGAGAAAAACACGGCAACGCCGAGAAGCGACGAGTTGACTGATAATGCAAGCGACCAATGCACGCTAGAGCAGATGCGCTCCGACGCGCTGGCCGAAGGATGATCGTCTGGTCGTTTGTAGTCCACTGGATTACTCGCGTCACGTCCTCCCTTATGTAGATGACAGGCTGCATTGCCTCAATGCTCGCCGAGCTGCTCCGGGTTCAGCCCCTGCAACTGCGGGAGGACGAAGAGCCCATCCTTGCGGATCAGAACATCGTCGAACCAGATTTCCCCGCCGCCGAACTCGGGGCGTTGGATGGTGACCATGTCCCAGTGGATCTGCGAGCGGTTGCCGTTGTCGGCCTCCTCGTAGGCCTGGCCGGGCGTGAAGTGGAAGCTGCCGGCGATCTTTTCGTCGAACAGCGTGTCGCGCATCGGCGTGAGCACGTGTGGGTTGAAGCCGAGCGAGAACTCGCCGATGTAGCGGGCGCCTTCGTCGGCGTTAAGGATATCGTTGAGCTTTTCGGTCAGCGCCGTCGAAGCGGCGACGGCCTCGATGATTTTCCCCTTTTTGAATGTCAGCTTGATGCCGCTGAAGACGGTTCCGCGGTACATCGTTTCAGCGTTGATACTGATGGTGCCCTCGACGCTGTCGCGAACGGGGCAACTGAAACATTCGCCGTCGGGGATGTTGCGCTCGCCGGTGCAGGGGATGGCGTCGATGCCCTTGAGGCTGAAGCGCAGGTCGGTGCCGGGACCCTTGATGTGAACGCGATCGGCGTCGCGCATGAGCTGTTGCAGCGGCTTTACCGCATCGGCCATCTTTGCGTAATCGACGCCGGCGCAGACGCGGAAATAGAAGTCCTCGAACGCCTCGGTGCTCATGCCTGCCGCCTGGGCCATCGCGCTGTGCGGCCATCGCATCACGGCCCACTTGGTCTTCTTCACCCGCGTCTCGCTGTGAACGGGCTTTTGATAGAGCTGTTCGTACAGCCGCATCCGGTCGGCGGGAACATCGCTCATCTCGGCGGTATTGAAGCTGCCTCGAATGCCGACGTAGCATTGCACGTTTCGCATGCGCTCGTGGTCGATCCGCTCCATCAACTGGAGCTGCTCGGCGGTGGCGTTGCGGATCAGCTCTCGCCGGACGGGTTCTTGATAGGTCTGCACCAGTGGGTTTCCTCCGGCGGCGACAACCTGGCGGATCAGCTCAACCGTGAAATTCGTCGGGATGTCAAATGCTTCTACGAGCACGTTCTCGCCCGTCTGCACCGCCATCGAGTGGCGTACAAGCAGCGAAGCGAGGGTGGTAAACCGGGGATCTTTCATGCCCGCTGATGATAGCGGCGGCCGCGCGGTTTGGAATTTTTGTACCCAAGTGCCGAGCCGGTGACGTCGAGTTCCAACTCGTTGCCAGGCAAGCCTCGTCCGATGGAAGGATGGCGAGGTCAGATGTGCGCGCAGCCTCGGCCCGCCCCGGAAACTCGGCGATCGGTACGTTCTCACCGATGACAACGCTCATGCCGAGCTGTTTTGGGCGTGGCTCCGGCGATCGCGCGTGGTGTGTCATCGTTGCATTCGTGCTACCAGCGCGGCGCTCAGCGCTCGCTGAACCTACCGAGCGAGCGTAAAGGTAGAAATTTTGATTATTAGAAAAACAGCTGAAAATGCATGACGGTCTGTTCAAGGCATAATCCGCAAGCATATTTACGTTTTCCTTCCTATTGATGATGTGAATGCACGTTCGTGCCGGCCGGCCTTTTCCAACGCTGGCGATCGGCTAAGCTACCACCGCATGCAGAACCCCTTTGCCGATCCTCGTCCGATGATCCTGCCATCGATCCTGTCGGCGGATTTTTCGAGGCTGGCGGAAGACTGCCGCGACGTGCTGGCCGCCGGGGCGGATTTTTTGCACGTCGATGTGATGGACGGTCACTTCGTGCCGAACATCAGCTTTGCCGCGCCGGTGTTCCGCTGGCTGCGGCCGTCGTTTCCGGAATTGTTTTTAGATGTCCATCTGATGATCGACGAGCCGGTCCGCTACGCCCCGGACATGGTGAAGGCCGGCGCCAACAACGTCACTTTTCACATCGAAGCCCCGGAAGTAACGGCGGACGTCGTCGGGGCGGCAAAGGAGATCCGTAAGCTCGGCTGCCACGTCGGGCTCACGCTAAAGCCTGGCACGCCGATCGACCGCCTATTGCCAGCGATTGAATTCGTTGATCTGGTCCTCATCATGAGCGTCGAGCCGGGGTTCGGAGGGCAGAAGTTCATGCCGGATCAACTTGAAAAGGCTCGAATCCTGCGGCCGCTGCTGAAACCACACCAGCGCATCGAAATCGATGGTGGCATCGACGCCAACACCATTGGCCCCAGTTACCAGGCCGGCGTTGACTGGTTTGTCACCGGCAGCACCGTCTTTGGCGCTAAAAACCGCATCGCCACCCTTGCGGCTCTCCGAGAACCTCTGCTTCAGCTTCGCTGAAGCATTAATCCACCTCTCCACTCCATAAACAATTCCCGACGCGATACTTATCATTTCTACTATTCCAATGTTCTGAAGAACATTGGAATGGCGACTCGTGGATTTGTACCGACAGAGGTGGCTGGCATCGTGTAAATTGGGGTGGGGCAAAAGGAATATCTTGAAACTGTTGAGTGGGTTTGACAACATGTTCGGCACAGGAGTTGCCTGCGGACGATGGATTTGTCGCGGGCCAGAGGTTTCATGAAGAAAAAGATCCGCATCGGTGTGATCGGCTTCGGCCGCATGGGAAGAGGGTTCGTTTCCGTCATGCAGATGGACGATCGTTACGAGATCGTCACGATTTGCGACGCCCACAAGCCCACCCGCGATCTGGCTGGCCGCACGGTTCCGACCGCCCGCACTACTGGTAACCCGGACGAAGTCCTCAACGACAAATCGCTCGACGCCGTCGGCCTGTTTACCCTCGCCGACGCTCGCCCTGCGCAGATCCGGCAGGCCCTGCGCACCGGCCTGCACGTCCTGGCCGAAAAGCCCATCGCCGCCGACTCGAAAACCGAGTGGGAACTGGTCGAGGAAATCGAAAAATCCGGCCTGCTCGTCGGCGTCAACCTGTTCAACCGAAACGCGTGGTATCACAAGGAGATCCAGGCGTTCATCGCCGAGGGCGAGATCGGCGATCTCGCGATCGTCCGCGTCTGCCACATGACGCCCGGCCACATGCCCACCGAAGGCCACGCTCCCGAGGGCCCGCCTTTCCACGATTGCGGCATGCACTACGTCGACGTCGCCCGCTGGTACGCCAAGAGCGAGTACAAAACCTGGCACGCCCAGGGCATCCGCATGTGGTCGCACGAAGAGCCGTGGTGGGTGCAGTGTCACGGCACGTTTGAGAACGGCGTCGTGTTCGACATCACCCAGGGCTTCGTTTACGGCCATCTTGCGAAAGAGAAAACGCACAACTGTTACGTCGATGTCATCGGCACGCGCGGCATCGCCCGCATGCGGCATGACTTCAAAGACGCGACCATCGACCTGCACGGCGTCAACACCACCATGCACAAGACCGCGCTCTTCAACGACAAGAAGCTCGACGTGATGTGCGACGTCTTCGCGCGATCGGTGCTGGCGGGCAAGAATCTGGGTTTGCCCACGCCGCGCGACAGCGCCATCGCCAGCGAGGTCAGTTGGGCCATGTTGCACAACGCTGTGGACAACCAGCCGCCATTGGTCGGCACGAAGAGGGAACTACAGCAGATCCTGACGCACCGCCGGTCGCTTCGCAGTGGTTTTGGCCTTCCCGTGCGGCCGCAGGATTGCCCGACCACACCACAGCCCGCCGGCCTGCCTGAGATCGCATGTGGCGAAGACCTTTGCGGCCTGGCCGAGCTTCAGAAGACCCAGAATCTCGTCACTGCGAGCACCGACGATCTCGTCGAGCATGGCGACGGTCCGACCGGCCTGTAATCGTTTCGCCAAAACACGAAATGAAGGAGGCCACGGGTTTGTCGCCCGTGGCCTTCTTCGTTTGCGTCAGGCGGCGATAATGATCAATCGCGGGGCGGCGGCGGACGACGACCGTCCGGCCCTCGATCGCGCGGGCCTCGTTCTTCGACGTCCTCGATGCGCGGGGGGCGTCCGCCGCCGCCCCGCCGTATGAACGATTCGTCCGGCGTCCCGCGAAACTGACGTGGTACGAACGGAAAGTGATCGGTCAGCACGTAGTAATACGTCCCGTCCGGATACTCCGGCGTCACGCCCGCCCGGCCATTGCATTCGTCGAGGTCGCCGAGGCCCTCGACGTATTCGTAGTCCTGTACGAACGTTCCGTCATATTTTCCACCCGGGCCGTCGGGGCGGGCGCCTTTCTTCAAACGGTAGCTCGATTTCAGCTTCCGCACTTTGCTCTTGGCGTTGTCGGGGTCGGCGTAGCCCAGGTCGTTGTAGATCGGAAACCCGTCGGCGGCGTAACCGATGAGGACGGGCTTCCTCTCGCCGTCGAGCAGCAGATTGATCAGCCCGGTCGGCGGGCCGTGATAGTGATACGCGCCCCGCGGTTGCACGTGGGCATTGCTGGCATCGAGTCCCAGCTTGCCGTCGATCTCGAACGGCTCGTATTGCCAGCCGCTGTTTCGATCGCGATTCCAGAATTCGTTCGCGCTCGGGTCGAACACCACCCCGTTCACCGCAATGCCGAACGGAAACATCCCCAGTTGCGTCGTCTTCTTCGACACCGCCGGCTTGGCCGGCATGCGATACGCATAACTTTGGGGTTTGATCGTGTGAGGGTTGTTGCGGTTCGGAAACTTCCCCGCAAGATGATTCGGAATGCCGTTTGACTCGATGATCCGCGTGTCGCGCTCCACGCGAACGCTCACCTTGTTCTCGTATTCCAGCCCGTTATCGTCGTCGTGGGAGGCGTGCGCATGTTCGCCTTCGTGGGCGAGGCAGGCCGATAAGAAAATCAGCGGCGCAAGCAGTGCGATTGGGCGGTGCGACATGTTGTTCCATCCTTCCTTGATGGTCAGTGCTCCGCAGCGACGATTAGTTTAGTGTCCGGAGAAACCAGATGCCTGCTGTTGTCCACGTTACACACGAAGCGGTAGTGAAGATCGGCGGAATCGGCGCCGTGCTGGCGGGATTGCTGACCAGTCGGGCCTACCTTGACGCGTTCGATCGCAACATCCTCGTCGGCGCCTTCTGGCCCGGCGACGGCCACGGCGAGCAGCGGCTCGGGCCGGGGAACGAGGTGCTCTACAGTTCGCTCGACGCGCTGTACCGATCGCCGCTGGCGCCGGCGTTCCAGCAGATCGAGCAGCAATACGGCGTCGGCATCGTCTACGGCCGGCGGAGTTTTGTGGATAAGGACACGGGGGTGTCGTCGAACCCCGAAATCCTGCTGATCGACGTCAGCCACATCGCCCAGGGGCCGCTCGGGGCGTTCAAGTTCCAACTGTGGGAGAAGTTCGGGCTCGACTCGGCGCGATACGAGCACATCTACGACTACGAACAGTGGGTTCGCATCGCCGCGCCGGCGATCGCGTGCCTGACCGCCCTCGGCATCGGCGACAACCCCGCCGACCCGGCGGTGATCCTCTCTCACGAATACATGGGCATGCCCACCGCGCTCGCGGGCCTGCTGGACAAGCACCGCGGGTTTCGCGCGGTCTTCCACGCGCACGAGGTGGCGACCATGCGCCGCATCGTCGAAGCCCGGCCCGGCCACGACACGATGTTCTACAACGTGCTCCGGCGGGCGATGGAGGAGGGGCACTTCGTCGAAGACGTGTTTGGCCCGCAGGACGACTTCTACAAGCACGCGGTCATCAAAACCGTCCGCTTCTGCGACGGCGTCTTCTGCGTCGGCGACGACGTGCTGCGCGAACTGCGGTTCATGGGATCGGATTTCCTTCAGGTCGACGCGCAGATCGCCTACAACGGCGTGCCGTGCTGGAAGATCGATTCCGATGGCAAGTTCCGCTCGCGCGCCAAGCTCCAGCAGTACTGCGACAACCTGCTGGGCCACAAGCCGGACTTCGTTTTCTCCCACGTCACACGCCTTGTCCCCAGCAAAGGGTTATGGCGCGACCTGAAGGTGCTGGAACACCTCGAACCGCTGATGCGCGCCCGCAACGAGACGGCGGTGTTGCTGGTGCTTTCGACGGAGGTGCCGGCGCGCCGGCCGGACGACGTGCGGAGCATGGAGGCGGCGTATCGTTGGCCGGTGGTGCACCGCGAAGGGTTGCCCGATTTGTCGCACGGCGAGGCGATCTATTATCAGGGGGTGCAGGAATTCAACGCGCGGTCGCGCAACATCAAGGTCGTTTTCATCAACCAGTTTGGATTCGACCGGCGCGTCTGCGGCGAACGCATGCCGGCGGACATGGAATTCATGGACGTCCGCAAGGGCAGCGACGTCGAGTTCGGACAATCGATCTACGAGCCGTTCGGCATCGCCCAGGTCGAGCCGATCAGCTTTGGCGGGGTCTGCATCTTCTCCAGCGTATGTGGCTGCGAGGGGTTCGTCCGCAGCGTGAAGGGCAGCAAGCCGACGCCGAACGTGATCGTCGCGGATTACACGGAACTTTCGACGGCCAGCAACCTGCGGCCGGCGCAACTGCTGTCGATCGGAAAAGATGAGAGGAATGCGATCGAACACGCCGTCGCGGAGAAAGTAGCACGTCAGCTCATCGACGTATTACCCCGAGATCGGCACGGCTTTGATCCGCTGATCGAGCGCGGCTACGAGCTGGCGCGGCAGATGAGCTGGGACGCCGTGGCAACGAATTACGTCATTCCCGGTCTGCGCCGCGCGGGCAAGGCTCTGAGGCCCATTGCGTAACGGCAGTGGATGGATATAAACATTCCAACTTTGCATATTTAGCGCAAACTGGGCGTAAATATGGCTATCATACACTTGTTATTGTGAATGACTTGGATGAACGAAGCCCGGCCGGCATGGATGCTGTGCGATGCGGATGTCACACCTTGTCGGGCTCGGATTGTTTCCTTTATAATTAGATTCTCTCATGGAACTGAACGCTGACCTCCCGACCGCCAACGCGGCCACGCTGGCAGACCCCTCGCAGACCCGACTGAAGTTCAGCGGGAGCGACCGCTTTGTTCGCGAGCTTCGAAAACGCGTGGACGCCTATTTCGAAGCCACAGGTAAGAAAAAGCGGGATTCGGCGCAGATGTATTTCAAGACCGCGACGATCCTGGCCTGGTTCTTCGGTGCATATGCCATCCTGCTGTTCGTCCCGCTGACCTGGTGGCTGGTGATCCCGCTGGCGATCGTGCTCGGCTTCGCGGCGGCAGCGATCGGGTTCAATATTCAACACGACGGCGGGCACCGTGCGTATTCCGATCGTCGGTGGGTGAACAAGGTGATGGCGATGACGCTCGATATGATGGGCGGCAGCAGCTATCTCTGGGACTGGAAGCACAACTCCATCCACCACACCTACACCAACATCCACGGCCACGACGACGACATCAACATCGGCATCTTCGGACGCCTCTCGCCCGATCAAAAATGGCTGCCGTTTCACCGCGCTCAGGGTATTTACCTATGGGTGCTGTACGGACTGCTGGCGATCAAATGGCATTTCGTCGATGACTTCTTCAACGTCGCGACGGGCCGGATCGGCGGGCACAAGATCGCCCGGCCGAAAGGGTGGGACCTGGTGGTCTTCATCCTGGGTAAGGTGGTCTTCTTCTCGCTGGCGTTTGGCATTCCGATGCTCTTCCACTCTTGGTACGCAGTGCTGGGCGTTTACGCGCTGGCGGCGTTCGTGAGCGGGGTGGTGTTGAGCGTGGTGTTCCAGTTGGCGCACTGCGTGGAAGAAGCTGAATTTCCCCAGCCCGTCGCCGTGCCGCCGAACGCCGCCAAGATCGAAAATGACTGGGCGGTTCACCAGTTGGAGACGACCGTCGATTTCGCCCGCGGCAGCCGTGTGCTGTGCTGGTTCCTGGGTGGGCTGAACTTCCAGGTGGAACATCATCTCTTCAGCCGAATCTGCCACGTTCACTATCCGGCTTTGAGCAAGGTGGTCGAGGAGACGTGTCGCGAATTTGGCGTGCGATACAACGCCCATAAGACCCTGTGGTCGGCGGTGGCGTCGCACTACCGTTGGCTGGTGGTGATGAGCAAGCCAACGCCCCAGACATAAAAGCGGAGAGGGGGGCACAAGCAATCAGGTGAAAGGGGCAAGTGATGTTTCATTCACTTGCCCCTTTCACCTGATTGTTTATGCCCTATTTCTTCGATGCTTCGACCAGCATCTGAAACAGCCGCAGATGATCGGCCTCGTCGTTCTGCCGTTCGGGGTGCCATTGTACGCCGAGGTAGAAGGGGAGCGATGGGTCTTCCGTGCCCTCGATCACGCCATCTGTCGCTATCGCCGTCACCCGCAACCCGCGGCCGACGTTTTGGACCGCCTGCTTGTGCGATGTATTCACGGAAAGATGAATCTTTCCCAACTCCCGCGACAGGCGGCTATCGGGTTTCAATTCAACCATATGCCGCCGTGACCAATCGGCGTTCAGCCGATGGTCGAAGCCGTTAGGCCCGAGCACGTCCGGCAAGAACTGGATGAGCGATCCGCCGCGATGGACGTTCATGACCTGCGAGCCAAGGCAGACGCCCAGCACGGGCATCGTCCGCCGTTCGATTTCCGCCAGCAGGGCGAATTCGAACTGCTGGCGTGCCGGATCGATCCGCTGTGCCTGTTCGTGCCACTGTTCGCCGTAGATCGCCGGATCGAGATCGTCGCCGCCCGCGAGGAGGACGCCGTCGAGCTGGCCGAGGTAGTCGCGAACCAGCGACACGTCCACCCGATACGGCAGCATGAAGGGCAGCCCGCCGGCCAATTCGATCGATTGCGCGTACGTCCACGGCAGCATGTAGTGCGGCTTGCCGGTGACGTAATCGACGGTGATTCCGATGCGCGGGCGGCTCATGGGGGCGTCGCGTTTGTTTGATGTTCGTGCGCGCCGCTCAGGTCGCGCCGCGTGCTAGTTTGCTATCTCGATGGCGGCTTTCTTCTTGCCGATTTTCTTGCGTTCGTTCTCCGTCAGGGCCTGCTTGCGAAGGCGGATGTTGATCGGCGTGCACTCGACGAGTTCGTCCTCTTCGATGTACTCCAGCGCGGCCTCCAGCGTCATCTTGCGAGCCGGCTTGAGGATGATCACGCCGTCGCTCGACGTGGTGCGCATGTTGGTCAGCTTCTTGGCGGTGGTGGGGTTGACGACCATGTCGTCGTCGCGGACGTTTTCGGCGACGATCTGGCCTTCGTAAACGTCGTCGGTCGGCTCGACGAACATCGTGCCGCGCTGCTGGAGGTTATCCAAGGCGTAGGCGTTCACCTTGCCGCCGGTCATGGAGATCATGACGCCGTTGCCGCGGCCGGGCACGTCGCCGCGGGCGGCGGCGTATTCGTGGAAGTTGTGGTGCATGACCGCCGTGCCCTGCGTGGCGGTGAGCATGCGGGTTCGCAGGCCGATCAGGCCGCGCGCGGGAATGGTGAACTCAAGGTGAACCTGGCCGGCGCGGTTGTCCATGCGGACCAGCTCGCCCTTGCGGTTGCCGACCAGTTCCATCACGCCGCCGAGGTTCTTTTCCGGCACGTCGACGACGAGGTACTCGATCGGCTCGAGAAGGTTGCCGTCGGCATCCTTGTGCATGATGACGGTCGGCTTGCCGATCGACAGTTCGTAGCCTTCGCGGCGCATGTTTTCGATGAGGATGCCCAGGTGCAGCAATCCGCGGCCGGACACCTTGAAGGCGTCCTTGTTGCCGGCTTCTTCCACCTTCAGCGCGACGTTCGATTCCAGTTCTTTGAACAGCCGTTCGCGCAGGTTGCGGGACGTGACAAACTTGCCCTCGCGGCCGGCGAAGGGGGAGTCGTTCACGCTGAACAGCATGGTGAGCGTCGGCGGCTCGATTTCCTGGGCTTCGAGCGCGACGGGGTTCTGGAATTCGGAGATGGTGTCGCCGATGTCGACCGAGTCCAGGCCGATCAGCGCCACGATGTCGCCCGCGGCGGCATCTTCGACATTTCGACGGCCGAAGCCGTCGAACACCTGCACCTGTTGCAGTTTCGACTTCACGATTTCGCCGCCGCGCTTCACGATCGACACCTGCGTGCCGGTCTTCACCTTGCCGTTGTAAATGCGCCCGACGCCGATTCGGCCGACGTATTCGTTGTATTGGATGTTGGTGATCTGCACCTGCAGCGGCTTCTCCGCGTCGCCGTGGGGGGCGGGAACGTGCTTCAGGATGGCTTCGAAGACGGGCTTGATGTTGTCGTTCGGCTTTTCGAGGTCCCACGTCGCCGTTCCGGCGCGGCCGGAGGCGTAGATGACCGGGAAGTCGAGCGCTTCGTCGTCGGCGCCCAGTTCCACGAACAGGTCGAACACCTCGTCCAGCACCGCGCTGGCGCGGGCGTCCTGGCGGTCAATCTTGTTGATGATCACGATCGGGCGAAGCTCGTGTTGGAACGCCTTCTTGAGCACGAACCGCGTTTGCGGCATCGCACCCTCGGCGGCATCGACGAGCAGGAAGCAGCCGTCCGCCATGCCCAGTACGCGTTCGACCTCGCCTCCGAAGTCAGCGTGGCCGGGGGTGTCGATCAGGTTGATCTTGGTGGTGACGTTCGTTTCCGGATCGGTGTACGTGATCGCGACGTTCTTGGCCAGAATGGTGATGCCGCGCTCGCGTTCCAGCGGATTGCTGTCGAGCATGGTGTCCTGCACCTGCGAGTCGCGGAAGTTGCCGCTCTGGCGCAGGAGGGCGTCGACCAGCGTCGTCTTGCCATGGTCGACGTGGGCAATGATGGCCACGTTGCGGATATCGTTACGCACTTGATTCATTAGTTTACTTCTTTCAGCGATCTCGCGGGGGACCGAACACGAAGGGGAGCATGATAATCATGGCGTGCCGTCCTGCAATGATTCGCTTGTTGTTAGGCGAAAAACAACCGATTTTGTTCATCTTCGCCTTGGACGGAAGCGGGTGCGCGGGGGTTTGCTCCGCAGCGGAAGTGTTGATTTTCCGTAGGTTTACAGCATTTTGACGCATCGGCCGGTTTCTGCTACATTTTTTGGTCTGTCTCCCCGGCCGGATACCCAAGTGGTTTAAGGGGAGGGATTGCAAATCCCTTATTCGTGGGTTCGAATCCCACTCCGGCCTTTCGATTGGAGCCTCGCGGGTTGCTCGCGGGGCTTGAACTGTTGGTGTCCATGGAGCTCGCTGAATCATGAATCAATCCACCGTCGCATCGATCAACGAACGCGCCGCCGAAGAGTTTTTCAAGAAGGCACAGGAAGCGGAGAAGGACGGGAACCAGGAAAAGGCGATCGAGTTCTACGAACGGGCTCTCTCGGAGAATCCCGACCACGATCTGGCCTGCTTTCACCTCGCGGTGCTCTACGATCGCCGCTCGGAGGACGCCAAGGCGATCGAGCTGTACGAGCGGATCTGCACGTCCGAGCCGGTTCACACCAACGCGCTGCTGAACCTCGCGATCCTCTACGAAGACAACAACATGTACGACGAGGCCCGCCGTTGCCTCGACGCGGTGCTGCGGACCAACCACAATCATCCGCGCGCCAACCTCTACATGAAGGACGTCGAATCCGCACGGTCGATGTTCTTCGACGAAGACGACCGCATGAGGGGCAACCGCAACACCGCGCTCGAGATCCCGATGAGCGATTTCGAACTTTCGGTGCGCAGCCGCAACTGCCTCAAGAAGATGGATATCAAGTCGCTGGGCGACCTGCTGCGGGTGACCGAGCAGGAATTGCTGAGCTTCAAGAACTTCGGCGAGACCAGCCTGAACGAGATCAAGCAACTCCTCAGCAGCAAGGGCCTTCGACTCGGTCAGAGCGCCGAGAACGCGGGCGCCGCCGCCGCCGCCCCGGCCCGCCGCTCGCAGCCGACAGCAGGGGATGTGCCGTCGGAAATCTTCGATAAGCTGGTCACCGATATGGAACTGTCCGTTCGCTCGCGAAAGGCGTTGCAGCGCCTCAATATCCAGACGCTCGGCGAACTGGCCTCCCGCACCGAAGACGAGCTTCTCGGCTGCAAGAACTTCGGCCACACGTCGCTCAATGAAATTAAGCAGATCCTGGCCGCG
>JBBCIV010000028.1:0-2977 GCA_037189665.1 Phycisphaerae bacterium
CACCGAGCAGCGCGTGGCGGGGTTTCTGGAGGCGATGAAGTCCCGCCGGCTGCCGATCGACGACACGACGATCTCGTTCACCGAGCACCAGGCGATGTACGGCCTGCTGCACCGGCTGACGGCCCAGGGCGGGCCGACGGGATTGTTCGTCGCCAACGAGAGCCTGGGGCTGGAGGCGGCGTACATCCTGCAGCGGGTGCTGGGGATCCGGGTGCCGCAGGAGCTGTCCTTGCTGGGGATGGAATCGCCTCAGGTGAGCCAGTTCATCAGCCCGCCGATGTCGACGATCTGCCAGCCGCTGAACGAGATCGCCGACCGCGCGTTGGAAGTGTTGCTGCGGCAGCTGTCGGACAAGGACGAGCCGCAACAGCTCATCCTGAACAACAGGCTGATCGAGAGGGAGTCGGTCGGCAGCCCGCGCGACGAATAGCATCGCAAAACGTGGGCAGGTATGCTGTCGCACGAACCATGACGCAATCCAATCGCCCGGCGGACGTTTCCGGCAATCCCGGTCTTCTCACGCTCTGGTACGAGCAGCCCGCAAAGGAATGGGTCGAAGCCCTCCCGATCGGCAATGGCCGGCTCGGCGCGATGGTGTTCGGCGAGACGGGCGTCGAGCGGCTGCAACTGAACGAGGACACCGTCTGGGCCGGCCGGCCGTACGATCCGGTGAGCCCGGAGGCGAAGGACGCCATCCCCGTTGCGCGAGAGATGGTCAACCAGCGCCGCTTCGACGAGCTGGCGCACTTCATCGACGACAAGATCATCGCCCGTCCGCGTCGGCAGATGCCGTATCAGACCGTCGGCGACCTGTTGCTCGACTTCGGCAACGCCGAGGCGCCCGTCAGCGACTACCGCCGCTCGCTCGACCTCGATTCGGCCATCTCGATCACGCAGTATCGCCAGGGCGGCGTCACCTTCACGCGCGAGGTGTTCGCCAGCGCCGTCGATCAGGTGATCGTGATCCGCATTGCCGCCGACAAGCCGGGGCGGGTGTCGTTCACGGCGTCGTTCCAGTCGTCGATGCATTTCAAGGTGTTGGCCGAGGGGACGGACACGCTGGTCATGAACGGGCAAGGGGGGGAAGCGCACGGCGTGGCGGGGTGGATCAAGTTCCAGTCGCGACTTCGCGCCGTGACCGCCGGCGGATCGGTGACGACGGGCGGAAAGGGCAGGGCGAGTTTCCTCAACGTCAGCGGGGCCGACTCGGCCGTGCTGCTCCTGGCGATGGCGACGAACTACAAGCGATACGACGACGTCACCGGCGATCCTGCGGCGCTCACGCAGTCGGCGATCGAGCGGGCGCTCGTCCGCAGCGTGGACCAGGTTCGCGCCGATCACGTCGCCGAGCACCGCCAGTTCTTCCGCCGCGTGTCGATCGATCTCGGAACGACCGATGCAGCCGTCCTGCCGACGGATCGGCGCGTTCGTGAGTCGGCGACGCTCGACGATCCTGCGCTGGCCGCGTTGTATTACCAGTACGGCCGATACCTGCTGATCGCGTCGAGCCGCCCGGGCACGCAGCCGGCGAACCTTCAGGGCATCTGGAACGACATGATCAACCCGCCGTGGGGCAGCAAGTACACGATCAACATCAACACCGAGATGAACTACTGGCCGGCCGAGCCGACCAACCTTGCCGAGTGCGTCGAGCCGTTGTTCGGCATGCTCGAAGACCTCGCCGTCACCGGTGCCCGCACCGCCAAATCGATGTACGGCGCTCGTGGCTGGGTCTGCCATCACAATACCGATCTGTGGCGCGCCACCGCGCCGATCGACGGTCCGAACTGGGGCATGTGGGCGATGGGCGGGGCGTGGCTGTCCACGCATCTGTTCGAGCGTTACCTGTTTAATCCGGAGGACCGGTCGTTCCTCGAACGGGCGTATCCGATTTTGAAAGGCGTGGCCGAGTTCTTCCTCGACACGCTCGTGCCCGACCCGTCCGGCCGATGGCTGGTGACGAACCCGTCGATCTCGCCTGAGAATCAACACCCGCACGGCGGCACCGCGGTGTGCGCCGGCCCGGCGATGGACAGCCAGATCCTTCGCGACGTCTTCTCCTACGCCATCCAGGCGGCCGAGATCCTCGGCGTCGATGCGGAGTTCCGCGGGCAGGCGAAAAAGACGCGCGGCCGCCTTCCGCCCGATCAGATCGGCAAGGGCGGCCAACTGCAGGAGTGGCTCGAAGACTGGGACCTCGACGCGCCCGAGCCCACGCATCGGCATATCTCGCATCTGTATGCGCTCTATCCCAGCAACCAGATCGATCCGCGCACCACGCCGGCGCTCGCCGACGCGTGCCGCGTGACGCTCAACACGCGCGGCGACGTCACCACCGGCTGGGCGATCGCGTGGCGCATCAACTGCTGGGCCCGCCTTCGTGACGGCGACCGGGCCCACAAGATCATCAAGCTATTGCTCGACCCGTCGCGGACGTACCCGAATTTGTTCGACGCCCATCCGCCGTTCCAGATCGACGGTAACTTCGGCGGCACCAGCGGCATGACCGAAATGTTGCTGCAAAGCCACCAGGGCGAACTGGAACTGCTGCCGGCGCTTCCCAGCGCCTGGCCCAGCGGCAGCGTGAGTGGATTGCGGGCGCGAGGCGGGTTTGGCGTCGATCTCGCATGGAAAGGCGGATCGCTGGCATCGGCGACCATTCGCGGCAGGGCGGGCGCTGAACTTCGCGTCCGCCTCGGCGAGAAAACCGCCGAGTTTGCCGTGCCGGCGAGCGGAACGTTGAAGCTCGACGCGGCCCTGAAGGCGATCGCGTAGCAGGTGTAGGGTTCCTACAAATCAGAAAATTTCATCACATCCATTGAAAGGTCAGATTCACATGCGGAACGCTTTGAGGACGGGGCTGTTGGGACTGGGATTAAGCTGTTTGTTCGTCACCGCCGGCTATGCGGAGGTGAAGCCGAACCGGCTGTTCACCGATCATGCAGTCCTCCAGCGCGACGTGCCGATGCCCGTCTGG
>JBBCIV010000029.1:0-69961 GCA_037189665.1 Phycisphaerae bacterium
CGCGTGATGTTCACACGGACGCCCACAACCTGCCTTCGCGCGCATCCCGTGCGCTCCGCCAAAAACGGCGGGCGTCCACGCGACGCGCGAGAGATGGACTTAGTAGCTGAAGCCGATCGAAAGCGCCGTCACGACGAACGACTCCTCCGGGTTGCCCGGGATCTCGTCGTCCGGCGTGTACCAGTAGGTCACGCTGGCCGAGGCAGACCAGGCGCCGTATTCCGCCGGGATGAACGCGAGCGGAACCGAGCCGACCACGCCGATGTTGGCGTAGCCGAAACCGCCGCCTTCGCCGCCCTGGTAATCGTCGGTGAAGAAGCCGACGTTAACCGGGACCGAGAGGCTGATCGGGTAATCAGAATCTTCCATGAACGTGTAGACCGTCGGGCTCACGCCCAACTGGATCACAGCACATTCTTCCTGGCTGCCGATACCTTCGTACCGCCAGTGCACCAGGAGCGACGGATTGAGGGCGAAGCCGCTGTCGCCCCAAAGGTCCGCGTCGTTGTAGCTCACCGCGAACTGAATCGCGTTTTCGTTGTCACCGCCGTACAGCCAGTACGTGTGAGCCAGGGTGAACTCGAACTTGTCCCACGCGTACGTGAGACCGACGTTCACGTCGACTTCCTGGATCGGTCCACCGATGTTGGAGTCGACGTTGTCGTTCAGGTCAGACCAGATGTTCACGAAGCCCGACAGCTCGTCGGTGAAGGCCGCGGAGAGCGTGCCGTAACCGAAGGCGGTCGACTTGGCGGAGAACGGCGAAATCGAATCGCCAGCGCCCCACACGTCGGCACCGAACGAGATGAAGTGCGACGTGAAATCCAGACCGGCCGAGAACGTGTACTTCGTGTCATCGGCACGGGCCGACGACGTTCCGACCGCCAGCACAGCAGCGGCGGCGAGTGCGATCTTGGACGAAACGCCCAGACCCTTGCGCGAGAACCCAATCATGAAAGCTCCTTCCAGAGACTTGCTCGACACCCGCATCCCGAACGCGATGCCGGACGGGGTCCGAGGGTGGACTGGCCCCGCCCGCGCCTGCACTTGCAGGACGAACCGAAGAGACCGGGTATCGTGCTAGGGGACTGTCTTAACAAACGCGGTGCCAAAATCCACCGAAATTCACTAGTCGATAACCTTTTCAGCGATTCCCCGGCGTTACAGAGCGGGTATCCGGCAAATCTCCGCCGAGTAGATTTTCGGCACCGCCCAGTTTCTACGCATTCGCCAAATCCGGGCCCCGCTTTGCACGAACTTAGGCAGCCGGGGGCGGAACGGACGACGCCCGGGCCTGCATCAGATGCTCGATAATCGCGTCTACGCCCACGCCATGGCGGATCTGGGCAAAGACCGTGGGGCCGGGACCGCGCATAAGTTTGGCATCGCGTTCCATGACCGCCAGATCTGCCCCCACCGCAGCGGCGAGGTCGGTTTTG
This sequence comes from Phycisphaerae bacterium, assembly GCA_037189665.1. GTDB lineage: Bacteria > Planctomycetota > Phycisphaerae > Tepidisphaerales > Tepidisphaeraceae > BPJO01. Next base: position 1,440 of record JBBCIV010000029.1, read on the forward strand.
TTGATGACCAGCAGGTCGGACTGGGTAATTCCAGGGCCGCCTTTCCGCGGCACTTTGTCGCCGCCGGCGACGTCGATCACGTAGACGGTAAAATCTGCCAGCTCTCTGCTGAAATCTGCCGCCAGGTTGTCGCCGCCGGACTCGATCAGAAGCAGATCGGGGCGAAACCGCTCGCTCAAGTCCTCTAATGCCAAGAGGTTGGCAGAAATATCCTCGCGGATCGCGGCGTGAGGACACCCGCCGGTTTCGACGGCGCGGATGCGTTCCGCTTCCAGCGCCTCATGTCGGATGAGAAACTCGCCATCCTCACGCGTAAAGATGTCGTTCGTCACCGCCGCCACGCCGATCCGGTCGCGCAGGCGAGCGCACAATTGCAGCATCAAGGCCGTCTTGCCCGACCCGACGGGACCGCCGATACCGATAGTGAAGGCCCTCTGGGCGAAATCCCGATCCGTCCTCACCCGCGGCCGATACTCAAACCGCCCGGCATTCGCCATCTCATCATGCCGGTGCGGCCGATCCGTAAAACCCATTGCTTCCTTCCTGCCCGCGTGCTCGTTCACGCCCAAAAAATGTGCAGCCCGTTCGCCATTGCAATGTAAACATCATAACAGCATCAACTTACGAACAACCGCGAGTACAGCCGATCCTGCTGTGCCTGGAGTAACTCGATCAGCGGCGCGGTTTGCGTGGCGTTTTCGATATCCGTCGCCATCGCAATGCGAATCCACTCCGGCCGATCGTCCGCAAGTTTCGCTTGCAACCTTTGTGCCTCGCGCGACCCCGCTACCCCCAGCCGTACCGCCGCCGACAGGATGCCCCGCATCTGACAGAACAAAAACGCGTCCGCAGCTTCCTTTTCGGAAATGCCGACCACGCCGGCCGTCAGTCCGAACGCGATCGGAAGATGGCCGAACCACGTCCCCGCTTTCAGTCCCGTCCGCGCTCGCAGAATCACGTCCGAAGGCCAGACCTCCCCCGCCGTGGCGATCAGCGCCTGCCCCTGCTGCCGACTGGCCTTGTTACCCACGCCGTTTCGCAGCATGGCGTCGAACAGTCGGTCCAGTCCGATCCAATCGTTCGCGGCGTTGACCGATCGGATGACGAACGGCGCCTGCAGACTGGCCGCCTGCTGGATCGACGCCCGCACGAACCGCAGCACGTCGTCCGCTCCCGTTATCTCCCCCAGTTGCACCGCCGCCTCAAGCCCGCCGGAATGCGCGAACGAGCCCACGGGAAACGCCGAATCGATGAGTTGCCAGAGCGTCCACGAGGAGAGGCTATCGGGGTCGGAATCCATGCGTCGGCGGGCACTATACCGGAAACCGCCGACGATCTGCGGCCACACCCCGCCGTAGGGGTGGCCTTTCGTCGCAAAACGGCCTAAACTCTGTCAACGAATCGGACTCGCTCTTGTCCGGTCAAAACATTATGCGGCTCATCGATCTGACCCAACGCTTCATCTTCCCGTCCTGAGCCCGCCCGGCGTGTGTGTCCCCGCCGCGTCGCGGCGGGCCGGTCCACCCTTTTCGCATCATCGTAAAATAAACCTTACACGTCGCGCGCGGTGAAACGCTGTACGCACGTGTGCACGTTCCCTGTCCCTTTTTCCGTTTTCACTCTCGCGCCGCTCCGCGGCCGTAAGATTCAAAGGATTTCGACCATGCCCCGACAAGCCAAACCCGTTCTTACCAATATTGACATGCAACGCCTGCAACACGCCGTCCAGGCCATGCGCGCGATTAACCACCCATTCCGCATGTACCTCAGTTCGCTGGAAAACGTGCTTCAATCCGCCGTCGTTGTGCCGCAGGAGCAAGTTCCGTCTGACGTCGTCACGATGAATTCGAAGATCAAGACATTCGATATCCGCACGCGGGAGGAGGAAGAGTTCACGCTGGTCTATCCGCAGGACTCCGACATCCTTCGCGGCCGTATGTCGGTGCTGGCGCCGCTGGGTCTGGCAGTGCTGGGCGCGCGAAAAGGCACAACGCTCGAACTGCGCGTGCCCGCCGGCGTTCGGTCGTTCACGATTGAAGAGCTCGTCTACCAGCCCGAAGCGGCCCACGACTACCATCTGTAAATGTTGTGCGTTCGACAATGGTCGTACATCCGCCGCCTCTCCTGCGCGAGTACGTGGGAGAGGCGGCGCGGACGCCCGATGATGATTGCCCGCCTTCCACGGCCCTATATAATAGTTGTATCGTGCACGAGTTGTCGATCGCCATGAGCCTGCTCGACGTGGTTACCGAAATGCTGATCCGCGAAAACGCCGCGCGGGCCAGCCGTGTGACGGTAGAAGTTGGCGAGTTGTCCGGCGTCGTGCCCGAGGCGCTGCAGACGGCATTTATCACCGCCACCCAAAACTCCGATCTTGCCGGCTGTACGCTGATCATCCGGCCGGTGCCGGTCACAGTTTGGTGTGATCGCTGCCAATCCGAACGCCCCGCCCACGCCACAAACGACCTCGCCTGCACCGCCTGTAGCCAACTGTCTGCCACCGTCATCCGCGGAAAAGAACTCGACATCGTCGAAATCGCCGTCGAGTGACGTCACGGCAAAGCAAAAGTCATCAAGTTCTCCCAATTTCTGGCTGCAATAGCTCAACTGCCGTGAAATGCGAAGGATCACTCGCCTCTCGCCGGTACTTCCACCGCCCGTTTGACCGCCAGCGGGAAGACTTCAGTTACGGTCGGCACGTTCCAGCTATCAGGAAATTTCCCGACGTCGCCCTTCGGCCGGATACCGTTGCCGAGGATGCCGGTTTTATTGCGGCCCCAGGAGAAAATCCTGCCGTCCTTCGTCATCGCGTAGGCGTAAAAGCAGAGGGAGTTCGTATAGACGTTCTCAAAGTTCCGCACCTTCGTCGCCACCTGCACCGGCCGGGGGACCAGCAGCAGGTAAGGCTTGTAAGGCCAAGAGTAATTGTACTGGCTGAAATCGAGCATCTCGCCGTTTCCCACGCCGCCCATGGCGTTGTCGCCCCAACTCCAAAGCGTGCCGTCCTCGAGGATGGCGTGCGCGGTGAGCCAGCTCGTCGCGACCTGCTTCACCCGCTTGCCGCGGAACTCGGGGAAGGCGAGCTTCTTCGGCGTCGGCACGAACTGCTTGCTGCCCTCAGGCACGCCCATGCCGAAGAGCGTGCCCGACCGACCCCAGCCCCAGAGCTGGCCTTCGGTATCGAGCGCGAAGTTGAACCCGCCGCTGATCGCGATCTGCCTGATGCGCGGCAAGCCAGGCACCTTGAGCGGGCGAGAGTAATCCGGATCGCGCGTGCCGCGGTTGTCGACCGGGCCTTTTCCGCCGGCCCAGGTCCAGACGTTGCCTTGCGCGTCGAGGGCGCCGATCATGTTTCGCCCCAGGCTGACCTGCACGATCTTCACGCCTTGCGGAAACGGCACCTGCGTCGGCCGATTGATCAGCGGCGTGGTGGTGTCGCCGTTGCCGAGCGTGCCGTTTTCCCCGTTCTCGCCCCACACCCAGCACGTGCCGTCCTTCTTCACCGCCACGTTGAACCACAGCGTGCTCATCACGCTGGCGACGCCGGTGTACGGCTTGCCAGTGCTGTCGGTCTGGATCATGTATGGCGTACCGTCGTCGTGTGGCTTGGTGAAGCCGGGTTTGTCGACCGGCGGCGTGCCGTCGCCCTTCTGTCCGTTGTAGTTGCTCCCCCACGTCCACACCCGGCCGGCCCGATCTACCGCGAGGCTATGATAGCCCCCCGAAGCCACGTCCACGATCTGCACCTGCGGCGGAATCTTCACCTGCTCCGGCACCGCGATGCCCGCCGACCGTATGTGCCCGAGCCCAAGCTGCCCCGCGCGGTTCGACCCGATCCCCCACAAGCGCCCATCATCGATGAAGAAGCACTGATACTCGCCCGGCGCGATCTTCTGCACTTTCGCCATCACGCCAACGTGCAAACCGAATATCGACGCCAACACCGCCAACTTTACGAAAGCCGATCGCGCTCGATGGGCCATGGGTTTTCCTCCCGATGCGAACCGCCGGACTCTGCTCACTGCGCACGCCCGCCCGCCTTCGCCACCGCGAGCACGAGCTTCAGGTCTTCCACGCCGTCCTCCACGCTCGAACGCAGCGGCTCGGTCCCGCGAATGCCGGCGATGAAGTTCCGCGTGATCTCGTCGTTGCCGTTGTCGGGGTTCTGGATGCGTTCAGGCGCACGTTCGATGCCCGACGGCCAGGCCTCTTCGCCGGTCATGCCGCGATGGTCCAGGAACATCGAGTCCTGCGGGCCGTTGAATTGCACGAACAGCTTCTCGCACACGATCGTCGCCGAGAGCAGGCTGCTCCACGGGTCGGCGCAGTTGGAGGCGCAGATGCTGGCGATCGCCCCATTGCGAAAGCGGATCGTCGCGGCGCTGGTGTCGTCAACGCGGTATTGCGGGAAGCGGTCGTGCCCAAGTCGCCCACACGCGCCGGTGACGGACTCGGCCTCGCCGAGGAAGTACCGGGCGAGGTCATACATGTGGATCGCCTGCTCGATCAAATGCCCGCCGCCGAGCTTAGGGTCGCGCCACCAGTCGCCGTGCAGGCGGTTGGCATACCACGACATCTGCATGAGCAACGGCTTGCCCGCCGATCCGTCCTCGATCATCGATTTGAGCTTGATCGACGGCGCGGTGTGGCGGAAGTTGTGCCCCATCTGGCACTTCACTCCCGCCTTTCGCACAGCGGCGGCGATCGATTCAGCACGGGCGAGCGTGAGCGCGATCGGCTTCTCAAGAAACAGGTGAACACCCTTCGCGGCGGCGGCCTCGACTTCACCATTGTGTGCGCCCGGAGGAATGCAGGCATAGAGCGCATCGAACTGCGTCCCCGCAAGCATCGCGTCCATCGTCGAGTAACATTTCGCTGCCCCGCCGACGCGATCGGCATTGAACTTTTCAGCCTTGGCGATGTTGTGGTTGCACAGCGCCACCACGCTGACGTTCTCGACCTTCGACAACGCCCGCACATGTGCTGCCGCGATGCCGCCGGTCCCGAAAATTCCGACCCGAATGGTGCTCATTTCCCGTCCTTTTCCATGAGTTTCACGGAACCCCAATGTTGCTGTTGCCGCTGAACCCCCGCCGACTTTTGGCGAGGCCAGTAGATCTCGCGCGAGCGCTGCTGGCCCACCACCGTCAGGTTGAGATTGATGCCGATCTCGCCGCGGCCCACGTCGTAGTTTCGCAGCAGCTCTGCGGGGATGAACAGTTCCATGACGTAACCGTCACCCGTTCGGCGCGACGCGCCTTTGACCTGTTGGATGTCATACTGCGTCTGGGGAATTTCGTTGGCGACCTTCCACTGGCCGGCGTATACCGCCTGTTTGTCCGGCAACGGCACGAACCAGAACTGGTGCTCCCCTACCCCGAACGGGCGAGGTTGTTTGTTGTTGGCGGCATCGACGAACACCTCCAGCACGTCGCCGGTCCAGAAGCCCTTGGGATCGTTGTGAAGCACCTTGCTGTCGCTCACGTCGACCGCAAAATAAAGCCCCTCGGGAGACCACGCGGCGTAGAGCTTGGCGTCGTGATCGCCCGTGGTGCTGCCGAGCATCCAGCCGGGCACCTGCGCGTCGGCCGGCCAGTCAGCGAGGTCGCCGTCGAGCGCGATCGCCGGCGCTGCCGGCATTCGATGTTGCGGCGGAATGAGCGGACGCGAGAACGTGGCTTTGTCCTGGGCCTCGAAAACCACCTGCGCGCTTTCCGAAGCGCCGACGTCCGGGCTCCACGTAAACCTGATCGGCACCGTGCGTGCCTCGCCCGGCGAAATGGCGCTCACGGCGATCTCGCGCACGTCCGCCTTCCACGCCGCCGGCAGTGACAGTCGCAGTACGCCTTCGCGCGGGGTGGTGGCGTTATTGCCGAGTTCGACGTCGAGCTGCACCTCGCCCGGAGCGCCTGTGATCGAGGCAAGCCGCATCTGGATTGCCGGCTGCAGACCGACCTGGAGCGGGATCTGCTTGACGGCCTCTCCCGACGCCTCGGCAATCGCGAACGTCACGATCTGCGTGCCGCGATCCTCCCCCGGACCAACCGTGATCGGGAACTCGACCAGCTTGCTTTCGCCGGGCGACACCGTCACGCGCACTTGCGGCGTCTCGGTCTTCCAGCCCGCCGGCAATCGAGGCGCGATCGTCGCATCGATCGGCGTCGTGCGGTTGTTCTCCACCTTCACCACGGGCTTGATCGGATCGCCCGGCGTGGCGGCGATGAGATACGGCGTGTCGAGGCTGTAGGCAGTCTGCTTGTACAACGCGCTCGACGTGTTCAGGCCAACGGCATACGTCGGCGCCATCGACAGCTTGACGCGCTTCGACGCGATCGGATTCGCGAGGTAGTCGTACAGATGCTCGGCTTCGATCTCCACCTCCGGGCCATCGCCGCGAATGGAAAACAGGACCGCCACCATCTTGCCGCTCTGTTCCAGAACGTAGCCGCCGGTGTTGTCGCCGACGGAGATCATGCCGACGTATCGTGGGCTCGGAAGCGCCCACGCCATGCCCGCCATCGCCGAGAGCGCGAGCTTCGGCTGCCCGTCGAAAGTGAAGAGGCCGCAGCCATCAAAGAAACCGCGCGGCTCCTTCGAATCGAAATTGTAGAACCAGAACGACTTCTCACATCCCGCTGCCAGCGCCAATAGCCAGCCGCGCTGCAGGAACACCGCTTGCTCATATGGCGACACCACCGGCCCGGCGAGCGTGTCCCAGCCGAACTCGGTCAGCCAGTGCTGGCGCTTCTTGCCGTCAGCCTGTCCGGCACGCGTCGCGGCGCGAAGCTGATCGTAGTAAAGCCCCTTTTCCTGGTAGAGGAACGAATCAGTATGCGTGTTGTAGTTAAGCGTGCTCACCTCCGGCGGTTCGGTGCCGGTGTAGTAGTGGGAGTTGATCACATCGAGGGGATCAACGTGGCCGCTCATGACCATGTCGCGTTCCAGCTCCGGAAAGATCCCGGCGCGGCCGTTCTCGATGGTGACGCCTTTATCGCCATGAACAGCGCGAACCAACTCGGCAAGCTTCGCGTGATACTTACCGTAGTTCTCCCAGTTTACGGCCTCCTCGGCCTTGTGGTTCTCGACAAGAATGTCGTACTCGTTCGACGCCTCCCAATGCGTCACCTGCGGAAACGCCCGGATCAGGCTGCCGATCAGCTTTACCCACTCTTCGTCAGGCCCCAACGGGCCGACCGGCTTGCCGTCTTCCAGCTTCGGCTTGATGATCGTCTGCTGAAGCACGGGCATGACCTTCAAGTCCGCTTCTTCAAACTCCTTCAAAACCTGCCCAAAAAACGGCCACCTGCTGAACGATCCGTCTTGGGCTCGTGCCTCCAACAGACGCTGACGGATAAATCCGTAATCGCGAATCCAGATGATCCCCGCCTTTCGGAAAGGCTTGATCATCATGCCGACGTTCCCGTAGTGATTCAGGCCGTAGGGAGACGCCATCTTCTCCGCTTCGGTCAACTCGCGCGGTTCGGGCAGCAGCGCATAGGTCATGCGAGCAGTGGCGTTGGCACCCTCAGCGTGAGGCAATCTGGCGTCAATCGAATAGAGGCCGAAGCGATCGCCGGGCAGCGCCAGATCGATGGACGAAACCCCGTCGATTTCGATCGACTGCGCATTTGTATGAACGACCGTCTGATCGGCATCGGCGACCGAATAGTTCAGCGTGCTTTTCAACGGCCTGGGCAACCAGTTGTGAACATGCGCCGTCGCGCTGGCCGGCGGGCCGGCAAAGACGTTGCCCTGCTCGGGCGTGGAGAGCACGAGGTCAACCAACCTCGTCGCCGGCGGCGATTTCAAGGCGGTCTTCGGATCGGCGGGCGAGGGGTCGGGCGTCCAGGTGGTCAGCAGTCCGGTCGTGCGATCGACGTTGGTGATGTCGGTCGCGACGGCGAGATCATCGATTTGGATGGCTGATCGCGGCTTATCCGACTTCGAGTCAGAATCGACGACCAGACGCGTAATCTGGATCGGCGACACCCAGTCGGCCGGCACGTCGAACTGCACGCGCGTCCACTGCGACGCATTCTCCACAGGCGCGATGACCCAGGCGAGCGGCTTGCCGGCGACAGCTTCGCGGCCCCAGCCATCCTTAAACACGACGCGAACTGTTCGCCGGGCGTCGTCGCGCTTGATCCACATCGAAAGCGACCGGGCCTGGCCGGGCACGACGAGGGGATCCTTCGGAACGATCGCCATCGATCGCGATGGTTCGCCTTCAATGCTGATACTGCGGGAGGAGTTCGGCGCGGGCGACGCCTCTGCTGCCGAAACGAAAGCCCCCCCTTCCGCAACGCGCCAGCGAACGGTTTCAAACCCGTCCGCCACCTTCTCGACAACTTGGCCAAGCGCCGCAGGCGCCCCCAGCACGCCGATCAAAACGATCAACCAACCGCCAATAACGCGGGTGTTCGTTCCGGTAGACATGATGTCCTGTTCTCCGCCAAACGGTGGGAAACCAATCGCCACAAACGTTGTTGCGAAACATTGTGCAACAGTTTCCAGATGATACACTTTATGTTCTGGAAGTGCAACGGATCGTCGTTTTCGGAGGCGGTTATGGCCGAGGTGCAAGCGAAGGCCGGCGGGCGGGGCTTCGCGGGGTTTGAACGAGATGTAGCGCGGATCTGGCTTCACAATGCGAGCGAAACCGGGCCGCAGACAAGGCTTTTTCGCAAGTCGTTTGATCTGGATGAGGCTGCGCGTAACGCAACCCTGCACGTCTTCGCGGAAAGCCGTTATCACATTTGGATCAATGGCCACTACCTCGGGCGCGGGCCGGCGTTTCACCATCCGACCGAGTTGCTCGTCGATTCGCATGCCCTGCCGGCCGACCATCTTCGCGCCGGCCGGAACGTGATCGCCGTGCTGGTGCAGGAGATCCACGAGTCGTTCCACAACCGTCTCCGCTCCGGCGAGCCGGGGCTGATCGCGCAGCTCGATCTCGACGGACGCCCCGCGGCCTTATCCGACGAAACCTGGCGCGTCACCGATCGAACCGGCTGGCGGGCCGATCCGCCACGGCAATGCTGGGCGATCGACTATCTCGAAGAATTCGACATGGCCGCCTCGCCTGGGCCGTGGCAAACGGTCGATTTCGACGACGGCAACTGGCAAGCCGCACAGGCAATTCGTCCGCTAACCTCGATCCCCGGCGCGCGTTTTCTCGCCCGCCCGTTGCCGGGGCTGGCGCATCAGTGGAGGAAGCCGGCTCGATTCATCGGGGCCTATAGCATCTCTGAACCCGCCGCGCCGGAACGCCGATTCAAATCGACCGGCGACCTGGGAAACTTCCTCGCCAACGTCCCCTGGACTCCACGGCCGGACATCACGATCGACGCCAGCGCCAATTCGTTCACGCTGCATCCCGCAAGCCCGTCCGAAGGGCTCATTTGCTGCTTTGATCTCGGTGCCGAAACGGTCGGCCAGATCAACCTCGAATGCGATTTGCCCGGCGAAGGCACCATCGACATCGGCTGGTCCGAAACCCTCGAACCCGACGGCCGGCCCGATCTCGTTCGCAAGGGGGTCGGCTACGTCAACCGCATCCACGCCACCCAAGGATACCTCGACTGGTCGCCGATCCAGTTCAGCGCCATGCGGTACATCATGCTGATGATCCGAGGGTTCGACGGCCCGGTGCGAGTCCGCCGGTTCGGCATCCGTGCAAGCAAGCCCGACGTGACATGGGACGCCGGATTTCGCAGCGGCGATTCCAGGCTCACCGCAGTCTTCGATATGTGCCTGCTCAGCCAGCGCGTGGGGACGCAGGAAGCGCAGATGGATTGCCCTTCGCGCGAGCAGGCGTCGTACGTCGGCGACGGCATGATCACCGCGCGGTGGTTCGCGCAGCTCACCGGCGACGTGCGGCACTGGCGATATCTCGTGCACGAACAATTCCGCCGGCAGGGTGAGAACGGCATCATCCGCTCGTCGATCTTCAGCGGCCGAAGCGACACGCTCGTCGATTACGTTCCGCTGGCGATCATCGGCCTGCGCGACTACTACCTCTACACGCGAGACATCGATTCCGTCCAATCGCTGATCGGTCCTGCCCGCAAGTCGCACCGCTTCTTCGACCGACATCGCTCCGCCGGCGGGCTCTGCACCTGGACGTACCGGAAAGATCAGCCCATGGCGACGTGGGAGAACCTGTACGACCCGTCGCAGCCCGTTTTCGGCGACTCTGAGGGGTTAACGCTATTCATCGATCATCCCGGCATGGGCTGGCACAACCAGCAGGAGGCCGGCATCGATCGCCGCGGCATCAACGCGGGACTGAACCTGCTTGTCGTCATTGCGCAACGAGCCTTGGCCGACCTTGAAGCGGCGATCGGCAACACAGCCGCCGCCCAGGCCCTTCGTGCCGATGCGGATCACCTCGCGAAACTGGCGCACGAAGCCTTCTTCGATCCCGCCGCCTCTCTTTACCGCGACGGCGTTCTGGACGACGAGCGTCTGGAACAGGTCAGCGAACAGACCAACACTTTCGCCATCGCCGCCCGCGCCTGCGACGATGAAACGGCGCGATCAATCCTGTTGAGATTGCTGAAAAACGACGATCCTGACATCTCGCGCAACGGCCCGTACTTCTGGGCGTATCTCTTTCCGGAAATGATGCGTCTCGGCCTGCACGACATCGCTCTCGACCACGCCCGCGCCAAATGGGGCGAGATGATCGACGGCGGCGCGTCGACGCTGTGGGAAACGTTCCTCGGCGACGACCTCGACACCTGGTGTCATCCCTGGGCGGGAGCGCCGATCGATTTTGTGCTCAACGGGCTGCTCGGCCTGCCGAGCGCGGCGTTCGACGACAAGAACGTCACCCTTCGCCCGCGCTACGACCTGCTGGCCGACGCCGAAGGAAGCATTCACACCCGTCATGGCCGATTCGAGATCGCGTGGAAACGCGAAGGGGATCGCGCCGTGCTGCGCGGCGCGGTGCCGGCGGGCCTCCGGGCCAGCATCATCCGACCTGACGGCTCGTCCATCGTCCGGGTAAACGGCGAATGGAAGACTTTCATTGATCTACATCACGACCATCGGTGACCTCATGCCTGACAACAAAACTGAAACTCCGTGGCAATATGACCATGACGGCTTTCGCTTTACATGGGATGTGCAATCCGACTGCGCCAAACTTCGCGAAAGCCAGTCGGATACCGTTGTGTGGAGCGGCTCGCTCCTGCCGCTGTTCTGGCTGCGGCAATCGGACGGCACAAACCGCGCTTCGAAGGCCGTCGTGCGCTCCTCAGCGGGAACGCAAACGTCGCTCATCCTTCAACTCGCGTTCGACGACCTTGCGACCGGCGAACTCGCCATCTCGACGAATAAGGCGGGCGTGCAGTTTGATCGGCTGTCGGTCAAATGGCTGTCCAGTACTCCGCCGGCGATCATCGGGCTGTACTTCGGCGCGTCGATGTTGACCCAAACGCAGCGCGACGCCGCCCCATCGCTCGAGCACCCCTTCTGGCCCGACTGGACGGCCGAGGGGTTCTGCATTCCGAGCGCGAAGGGCTCGCCGGTGCAAAGCTTCTTCCGCTGCTGGGATTTCGGCCATGCAACGTTGCCGCTGGGGAGCTTCGGCCCCGCGATGGGCACGCCCTACGCCGCAGCCTACCCCCGGCCGTTGTACGCCGCAGCGATGGGCAACAGCGCCGGCTGGATCGTCTTCGGAACTGGCGATATTCCTGACGCGGCGTTGTCGATGCAGATCCGCGCCTCCAGCGGCATGTTTCACTGGCTCTATCGCGAAGACCTTCATGGCCCCGGGGAGAAGACGCGAACCTGGAACCGCCCGCTGTCGATCGCATGGGCGCCGGTGGCGTGGGAAGCCTATCGTCAATTCTTCGCCAATTTCGATACCGCCGGCGGCAACCCGCGGCACGCGCGGTCGAACATCAACAGTTGGGGCGCGTTCAAAACCGGCGACTTCAACATCCGCCGGCTCGCCGATCATGCCGCAGCGCTCAACGCGGAATTGCTCGTCATCGACGACTACTGGGAATCCAGCATGGGCACCGGCGAGCCTCACTACGAGCGGTTTCCCGAGTTTGACGCGGATCTGGAGTACGCCCGTTCCAAGGGACTGGCAATCGGCTTCTGGCAATCGGTGGGATGGGTGGATGATCCCGCCGCCTGCGGCCTGCAACCCGAAGACCTCCTTCGCGGCCCGGACGGACGGCCACGACGGGGGAACTGGGGCATCAACCCGCGCGACCCCAACGCCCGCTATTGCCTCGATCCCTCATCTCTACGCACGCGCGAGTTTCTGCGTCGCCGGACACAGTCGATCATGCGACGATTCTCGCCGGTGCTGATCAAGCTCGATTTCGGCTACGGCCTGCCCGGCCCCGACGTCGCGGTACCGGCCGATCCGCGTTACCGAGGCGAGCGCCTGGCGATGGAACTGCTGAAGACCGTCGCCGACGCCGCCCGCGAGATCTCGCCCGGCGTAGCAATGCAGTATTACGGCCTTCATCCGCTGACGCGCGGCGTGACCGACATCATCGCGCTGGACGACCTCGGCGACGCCGGATCGGCGGAGATCGCCGGACACGGACAATGGTCGATCTGGTCGGCGCTGGCGGGCACGCGCGGCCTGGCGATCGTGGCGTCGAGCGGGTACGACTGGAACGCCGACGCCGACATCCTGCTGAACTCCGCGGTCATCGGCGTGCCAGGCGCGGTCTTGCGCGTCGTGCAGGACGAACCACCGCGTTCCGTCCGCCTTCGCATGAATCGCAGGCGAGCGCTCAACCTTTGGTATCGTCGCCCGATGCGGTGGCAGCCGCTCTGGCTCGACTCGCAGCCCGGCACGCTCACCGACGAACCCGCCGTCCACTGCTGGGGACGCCTCGAATCGCACGGTGGGCAGCCGCAGCTCACGTCGCTTGCGCTTCGCGAAAGCGGCCTACAACACGCCCCGCCCGAGTCCATCCCCTCCCGCGCGTGGAGCGGCCGTTGGGCGGTCATATCGCAGGACAACAGCGGCATTCGCTCTTCCTCGCGAATCGCATGTATTCCGTTTGGGCCGGGTTCGCTCAAGCTGCAACTCGATCACGCGCCGGCGCGCGTCATCGTCATCACCCCCGATGGCGAACGTCCGGCGGATGAGGCGATCATCGACGGGAAAACGGTTTCCATTCAGGTCAACGATGCCGCGCTGGCGGACATCGTTGGATATCTCATCATCCGCGAATAAGGACAGAGGATTTCAGAAATGAACGACGTCAACTATCCCCTTTTCGTCGCGCCGCGTGGCGTGCAAACCCTGTGGCTGACCGCTGAGAACCCCCGCGGCGAAAAAGGCGCGGGCGGCCAGGCGAACGGCGGCCGCAAGGGGGCGCCGGCGATCAAAAACGTGTTGCCCGGCAGCCAGCATGTGCTGGCGGACATCAACGGCACCAGCGGCGTTCTGCGCCGCATCTGGATGACCATCAACGACCGACGGCCGAAGATGCTGCGCGGGTTTCGCATCGATATCTATTGGGACGGCGCTGCCCGTCCCGCCGTCAGCGCGCCGTTGGGCGATTTCTTCGGCCACATGCTCGGCAAGCTCGTCACGTTCGATTCGGCAATGCTCTCCAGCCCCGAAGGCAGAAGCTTCAACTGCTGCTTTCCCATGCCGTTCCGCAAGGGGGTGAAGGTGGTCGTCACCAATGAGACCGACGAGCCCATCGAGATGCTCTTCTACGAAATTAACTGCACCGTCGGCGATGCGATCGGCGATGACGCGCTTTACTTCCACTCCCACTGGCGGCGCGAGGCGCACACGGTCATGCAACGTGACTACGAAATCCTCCCCACCACTCATGGCCGCGGACGATATCTGGGCACGGCGATCGGGGTCATTTCCAACATGAACACCTACAACCGTTCCTGGTGGGGCGAAGGCGAGGTGAAATTCTTCATCGATGGAGACACCGCTCACCCGACGCTCTGCGGCACCGGCACCGAAGATTACATCGGCACCGCGTGGGGTCAGGGTCGATACGACAACCTCTACCAGGGCTGCCATCTCGTCGACGACGTGAAGTTTTGGTACGGCTTCTATCGCCTGCACGTCCCGGACCCCGTTTTCTTCTCGACCGATATTCGCGCAACGATCCACCAGATCGGCTGCTGGGACCCGATTTCCAAGGCGCAGTTCCACCTGTCCGAGACGCCCATCTACAAGACGGGACCGGAGCGAAATCGGGTCGATTTTTCAAAGAAGGGCAACACGCTTCCCTACGACATTTACGAGCGCGAAGATGACGACTGGTCAAGCTGCGCCTACTTCTACCTCGACCGGCCGGAAAACAATCTGCCGGCACTGGCATCGCTGGCGGAGCGACTGGAGAAAATGCTGTAGGCGCGGGTCCGCGCGCGAGCGTGAGGATCAATCCTCGATATAAGTCGGCTGCGTTCCCGGCGCGGTCGCGCGGGGCTCCGCCGGCTTCCCGCGGCGTTGCTGGAGCAGCCATTCGTAGAACGCAGGGTTGCCGTACGTGTCGGTCCACGAATCGTGGCCGGCGTTCGGATAGAGGGTGAACCGCACCCGGCCGCTCGTTTTACGAAGCGCCTCTACCATGCGATACGACTCTTCGATGCGAACCGCCGAGTCCTTCGCGCCGTGGAAGATCCACGTCGGCATGTCCTTGATTCGCTCGACGTCCAGCGGATCGCCACCGCCACAAATCGGGGCGATGGCAGCGAAGCGTTCGGGGTTGTAGACCGACCACGCCCACGTGCCGAAACCGCCCATGCTCAGGCCGGTAAGGTACACGCGATCAGGATCGGCCTCCGGGTACTTCGCCAGCACGTCGTCGAGCATCTCGTTGAGCTTCTGCGGACCCCACCATTCGTTTCCAGGGCACTGCGGCGCAACAACGATGAACGGCAATGCCCGTCCCATCGCGATCTCCTTCAGCGGACCGTTGACCGCCACGCGTTTGAGGTCATCGCCCCGCTCGCCCATGCCGTGCAGAAAGATCAAGAGCGGCCACTTGCCGCCCGCGGGGGCCTGGCCGTCGGGCATGTTCACCGCATACTGATACGGCTTGACGTCGCCGATCGACTTCCGCAGTTCATACCACCAGGCCGCGTTACGATCCCATACGCCCAGCCGGCGCGGCACGCTGCCGATGCCGGGCTGAAGTTCGGATAACCCGGCAAGGATCGTCGCGGTGTCGTGATTTCGATTGAGGCTAAGTCGAAGCGCGCGGGCCATCCCTTCGGCGATCGTCGCCGACTGCTCGGCGATCACCTTCGGATCGACGCCGAACTCCGCCGGCCATCCAATCGGGCCGCCGGTGACGAGGCCATCGCGCGGCAGCGGCTTATCATGCCGGAAGAGCGTGTAGTATCGCCGCATCTTCAATCCCCGTTCGGATACCGCATCCACGATCGCCCCGTACCGCCCCGATAGCGTCGGGCGGGTGACGGGCTTGAAATCGGCATCGTAGTACGTCGTGGTGATCTGATACGTGCCGACGACGTCTTCGACGAGCGAGGGGTTTTCGAACTCAGCAGCCGGAAACGTATTGCCGGTGAAGACGAAGCTACTGAAGACGAACGGCGTGGCCTCGTAGGCGTTGCGACGAGCACGGTCGAGGTCTTCCGTTTCCACCTTGGCGATTCGCCGACCATCTACATAGACGGCAAGATCCGTAAACTTTCCCCCCACCGGTGGCAGCGGGCCGGTAACGATCGCCGTCGATAGCCGTCCCACCGCCATCAGCGGCGCGGTGCCGAGGGAGGTCGAGCCGTCCTTCAGTTCGACCGACTTCCCGGCGTGTTCCGACAAC
The DNA here is from genome assembly GCA_037189665.1 of Phycisphaerae bacterium. Taxonomy (GTDB): domain Bacteria; phylum Planctomycetota; class Phycisphaerae; order Tepidisphaerales; family Tepidisphaeraceae; genus BPJO01. Next base: position 17,240 of record JBBCIV010000029.1, read on the forward strand.
GTCACCACCTCTGCGCGAACGCGCCGGAACCGCTCGAAACTTCCCCTCGCCGCCGCGGTTATCGCCTCGCTGGCGCGATCGGCCAAACGAACGGTGTGCATCCGCTGGGTGTTGTAGTTGGCGCCATCGACCGGGTACCAGATGAGGCGCGACCGCTTGCCTTCGCCATCCACCGAGTTGACGTAAACCTGGAAGTTGACGGCCATGCCGTCCGACGGCGAAAGGCCGAGTTGGTCCCAGGGCAATAGCGCCTCGATCACATAAGCGTTGTCTGCGTCGCGTTGCACCTGCACGTCGGCGGCGAGAGGCGTCTGGCGGAGGAGCTTGCCCTGGCGGGCGTCGCGAAAGTGCTTGCGCAGCTTCGCCTGCCCCGCCTCCATCACCGGTGTAAGCGAGACGTGCACCATGTCGCGCGAGACGTCGTTGGTCGCCAGCAGTAGATCGACCGAGCTGCCCTTCCATAGCCCCGCACCACTGTCGGCGGCCGACGCATCCTTACCGTAAACAAGCACCAATAGGCCGCGTTCGTTCCAGCCAAGCCTGAGCCAGGCGTCTCCCGCATCGATATTCCGCGGCCCCGTTGCGGCGGTCGTCAAAACATCGATGCGAAGCCCTTCGCCTTTCCAGTCGGAAGCATCACCATCGATCGGGATCTGCTGAAGCCGCGGCGCAAACAAATCCACCGAGGCCGGAGCGGTAGTTGGCGACGGCATCCCAGGTGCGGGATCTGCGGCCGCCGACTTCTTCGCTGTGCTGCAACCGCTTGCGATCCAAAGCAACAAGAACGCCGCCGCCCCGCACCATCGCGTGCTCATTTACCTGCTCCCTTGTCGTCCGCCTGCACGACGGTCAGCCAGACAAGGCCGCCGTTGCTGGTCGTGCGAAGTGTGACAGGTTGCTGGCCAATCGTCACGCGCGCTTCCGAAAAATGTCCTCCGCGCTCCGGCTTAAGCGTCACCGGGTCCCCTTCCACTCCCTGTACCTCCACCGCCGCCTCGTACGGTCGCGTGCAGAGCTTGATGACGTACGTGCCCGGCGACGCCTTGAAGCGAAATTGCGTGTTCGCCGGCGCGCCGATGGAGTCCTCCGTCAACGGATGCTGATAATACTGCTGCCGCCCTTCCTTCAGGCCTGGCCCGATGAATCCGTAGCCCTTCTGCTCATCATACGTGTCTGCCGCCCCCACACACGTAAACGGGCGGAGGTCGCCGATCAGCTTGACCGGCGCCACCGCCGGCTTGCCGAACTTAAACAGGTACGCCGTCAATGCACGATCGCGATCGGCCTGCTGCGCGAGCGCCTGCTCGTGCCGATCCGCCTCTGCCTTCAGCGACGCGACGACGGCCGGATCTTCAAACGCGCGGATGTAGATCGGAAACTCGCTCAGCGCGATCGGCCCCTGCTTCTCAACTTTGCTCTTGCCGCCGAACGCGTCGGCGATCTCGCAATGTCCGACGTTCAATCCCAACTCCGCCGATCCGGTGACGGCCCACGCCGTTACCAGGATGCGATCGCCCTGTTCCCACAGATAAACCCGGGCGTTGTCGGCTGCGGGCAACCGTCGTGCGGGGCCTTTGAAGCCTTCCAGTTCGCGGATGGCAGTCGCGTAGGTGAACCACGCGGGCTTCAGCGAACGATCCGCTTCGCGAACGATGCCGGTCGCGCCAGTCTGGAACGTACCACGACCCTGATCCTGATACACGAGCACCTCGTCCACGCCTGCCGCCAGCGCGGTGAGCATGCCGCGAGGCATCCAAGCGGCCTGAAGCCGCTCCTCGACGTCCATGCTATCGTGGCCGGCGGCGCTCACGCGGATGGGCATCGTCGGCTTGTGCTGGTTGCGCCACGCCACCGCCATGCGCAGGTCAGCCTCAACGGTGCGGTCGTAGTCAATCCCTTCGTGGTGATGGGAGATGTCGTACTCCGTCGCCAATTCGGGCGCCACGCGATAGGAGAAGTAGTGGCCGCTCAATACATCGACGAAATCCAGCGGCGCCCTGCCATCGGGATAGGCGTGCGTGCGCAACGTCTCCAGCAGCCGCACCTCGAAGTGCGACCATCCGCCGTTCAACACCTTCACCGTCGGGTCGGCTCGCTTGGCGGCCTCGGCGCCGATGCGGAACAGGTTGTAATAGTCTTCGAGCGATCCTTTCCAACTCGTCTTTCGCGTGTTGTCGGTGTTGGGCTCGTTCCACAGTTCGACTTCCTCCAACAATCCCAGTCCCGACCGCTTGTCGGCCGTCAGCAGAGCGTCGGCCGGGTGTTGGCGCTTGCCGTAGCGAGCGACGGTTTGGAAGACGAACTCACCAAAGCGGTTCGGATCGGTCGGTGGATACAGGCTGGCGGCGTCTTTCTTGGTTCGCGCTTCGTCGCTCTGCAGGTATTCCGGCGTGCGGAGTAGCACCGGCACGACGCCCATGCCCGCGGCCGAGTACGCCTGGAAGATCGCATCGCCAGCATTGCCATCGAACTTGTACACATCGGCCGCGTTCGACACGTTCGGCCAGCGCAGTTCGAACCGCGCCTTCTTCGCCCCCGCCAACCGAAGCGCCTCGGCATTGGCAGGATCGGAAACGTTCACGCCAAATCGCGGCATCGACGGCGTGATCGGTTCCTGCGCCACGTAGACGTGCCGGTGAAACAACTGCGTGACGTCCCCCGCCTTCACGCGAACCGAAACAAGATATGATCCCGCTTCCAGCGGCTTCGCATCCTGAATGCTGAACGTCGCCGATTCCCCGGCAGCGATCGGCGCGGCGTCGGCGCCAAGCGTGCCCGACGCGATCGTCGAGCCCACCTGCGGAAATTCGAATGTCCGCTCATCGATCCCGCCGTAGATCTGCACGTTGGCGGGAAATCGGAAGAACGGCACGAGTGCCTCATCGTGGTGCAACCGCAGCCGGATGAACCGCGCCTCGAAAGGCTCCGGCACCTCTACCTCCACTCGACCAAAGCCCTTGGTGAACCGATCGATGCCCTGCAGGCCCGGCACCGGCGTGTAATTCGTGCCGTCGAGGCTTGCCGCAACGTCGATTTTACCCGTCTTATCCGGCTGCCGTACCATGTCGGCCGAGAGGTGGACGACACGAATGGGCTTGCCGAGATCGATATAACCAAACGCCTCGGTCCACTGGTCGCGGTTATAGTAGATGGTGCCGAACTCGGTCCAGTTATGGCCGTCCGTCAACGCGTTGATCCCCGTCTGCCGGCCGTTGGTGATGCCCCAGACTTCGTTCCGCTCGACGACCAGTTCGCCCTTACCTTCGGCCCAGCTCTTCACGCCCAGCGCCACGTTCGCACCGTAAAGGGGATGTGGTTCCGGCTTGTCATAGAACGACGAATCCCGCTGGACGAGGTACTCGACCTTGGCGGCGATCGCCTGACCTGACGTATTGCTCACCGAGATCGGCACGTTGAGCGATGCGCCCGCGCTGGCCGACACGTCCTCCAGGTTCACCGAAACCGGAATCGGCGTCCCTTCTTCGCCGACCGCCAACTTCATCGAAAGGGCCAACACCGCTAACAACGACGATCGAAACGCTAGATGATGCACGTCAAACCTTCCTTGTACCAGCGTATGAAATCTATCCGTTACGGGCACTACACCGTCGACGCACGAACAGTGCCACCCCGGCAGGCACCAGTAACGCACCGATGGCTGGCTCTGGCACCATCGTCAACTCGATCGCGTTGATATTCGCGAAATTGCTCGTCGCCGAGGGGGCCACCAGCAACGTGAACTGTCCCGATGCGTCGGCGATGATGCTCTCGAAAATGGCAAAACTGGTAATGTTATTCGTCGCGTTCAGTTCCAGAAACTGATCGCCATTGGCATCGGTCACGGTGTATCGGCCGGTTCGGCTGTTTGCGGTGTCGGAGGCAAAAATCGAAAGTTGATACTCCGCGCCGGGCGTCAGGCCCTTGAACAGCAGCGACCCCATCACCGTGCGATTCGACGACCATCCGTCGGACGCGATGAGCGGGTCGTAGACCGAACCATCGGTTACGCCCGCCGTCACCCGTCCGTAGAACGGCGTTTTGAGCTCGACGGTAACGGTGGTGTTCACGCCCTCGGTTGTCCTGGCATAGGGCACGATCGGGCCGACCGATGCGTTTTCCTTGTAGATCGCGTTGCAGTTCCACACGCGGCCCTGCGAATCGGTGGTGAACCCCTGCGCGTTGACCGGCAGCGCCCCGCCGACGCCGTTCACGTGCTCGCCGAAATCGAAGAGGAGCTTCTCGCCGGTCGCCAGTTGGTGCGGCGTGTTCGTCTGTCCCAAAAGCCAGTCGTACATCGCGGCCTCGGCGTACGCCCGCCCCCACGTCGCCGATGTGTGGCCGCCACTCTTGTATTCCGTATAGCGTTGGTTGTTCTCGGCGTAGAACGTGCTGCCGTCCGAGTAATACGGTGCGCCCGTGTTGTAGTACGGGTTCGAGACATTGTTATCCAGCGGAAAGGTCAGCCCTGGCTTGCCGGACGGATAGGCTGGGTTGGTCTTGTCGGCGGCGCGGATGGCGTTGACAGTATTGCGGTTGGTATTCAGAAATTGATCATCGCGGGCCGCGTAGCTCCAGATCGGCTTGCCGACCAGCCAACTCGGGTTGACATACCCACCCGATGCCACGATCGGCACCGCCGCCGCAAAGACGTCGCGGTACTGCCCGATCGCCGTCCAGCTTCCGCCCCCGCCGTACGACAAGCCGGTGACGTACATCCGGCTCTCGTCAATGCTGTAGGTGTCGGTGATCTGCGACACCATCTTCATCGCCGGCACGATCTGCCCCGACTGCCACGCCGACCCGCCGCTCTGCGGCGCGAACAGGAAGAATTGCCGGCTTTTCGCCGCCGCCAGCAGGTTGTTGATATTGCCGTTGACCTGGCTGGTGTTATTCGATCCCGCCTCGCCCGCGCCATGGAGAAACATCACCAGTGGGTAAGATTTCGTTGGATCGTAATTATTCGGAACGTACAGCCGCCCCGGCATGCTGAGGACGGAGGTATTCGACCCGTCCACGTGATAATAATTGAATACCTGAAAATCGGCCGGATTCGCCGCGAAGGCTTCGAACGCGCAGCCGGCCATCACCGTGGCGGCGACGATCCAACTTTTCCTCGCATCCATCGCTCTCTCCCATCTGCTAGAACACAAAAACGGACGCAACGCCAGCAATGCTCCGGGCGGACGATTAAGCCCGCCCGGAGCGCGGAGGAATCGTGCCCCTAGCGTTTCCTTCGCAGGAAACCGAACGCCGCCATGCCCAGCATGGTGAGGGTAGCCGGCTCAGGAATGACTTGGATCAGGCCGTTTCCCATGAAATACTGATCCAGCGCCGCGCTCGACGTGATGTTCAGGCTCGCGTACTCCGGCGTGCTTCCGTATAGCGCGCTGGCCGCCTGCGAACCGTAATAACCCGGTCCGAACGACTCGCCGCCAACGATCAACGCCATGACGGTTTCGATGCCGGCAACGATGCTCAGCCTTCCGTTCACCGAACCGTTGTCCACCAGCGTCAGCGTCTTCGCATCGTTGATGAAATCGATGGTGTCACCGGTGTCCGCTCCAGCGAAGACAAGGTCAAGTACCGCGCCGCCGTGAACGAACACGTCGCCGTTGCCGATGCTGGAATTCCCCGCGACCGTGCCGTCGCCGACCTTCAGCGCGCCAGCGCCGACATGTGTGTCACCGGTGATTGAGTTAGTACCTGCCAGTACCAGAATACCAGACCCTGTCTTGGTCAGCCCGCCCGTGCCAGTGAGCGCCGAGCCAATCGTGTTGCCCGAAACGCCGCCTTGATTGGAGTGTAAGCCGTTCCAGATGACCGCCTCGGCGCTTCCGAAGTTGATCGTTCCGGCGGCGGGATCGCCGACGACGCCGATGCTTCCGTTAGTCAACGAACCGTACGCGCCGCCAGTGAACATCAGGCCACCACTCTTGATGGTAAGCGTGCGGCCCGCTCCAATGTTGGTGGGGGTTGCGCCGGTAGCAGTATGCTGGAGCGAATTAACGGAAATGTCACCGATCACCGCCAAACTCAAATTGCCGTTTCCACGGTAATTGCTGTCCGCAGCGGATGCGATCGTATTTACGAATTCGTTGGCAGCCAGCGCCCTCAACCCAACCTGGCCACCATCGACAACTGTTGAATCGTAGGTCGCAAACCCGTTCATGCCGTAGCCACTTACGTTGCCAAAAGCGATCCACGGAACAATGCCCACGGTAGGTGTGCCCGCAGTGCCGGTTCCCGGATTGCCGCCAACCTCGCTCTTCATGAACGACGCCGGCGCGGTGCCGATAATCATTTGAGGAGGTTGCGAGGTACTAGAACTAACTTTGTATTGCAACGTCGCTCCGGCGCCACGTTCCAGGTTGGTTGCCGTGATCCGCTGCGGCGTGTTGGCATGAGAAGCAAGGGAAATAAACGAGTTACCGCTGTTAAGCCGAACGACCGCAATGGTCTCCGCCTGCCACTGCCCCTCATTGTCATTAATCGCTTGCCCGCCATAGATCAGCGAACCGCCGTTGAAAGTAAGCTTGTTGCTGGTCAGGCGTTGCCCTGGTCGGTATGCCTGCGCAGTTCCGCTGCTGACCCATATCGACCCTCCGCCATTGCCCGTGTTACCAGGCGTTTGAACCTCACCGTAGAACGGCAGGTTGTTTGTGCCCAGCCCGACAAAGTGGCCGTTCACCTCGATCTCCGACGCATTGGCGAGCGATCCGTTAATCAATCCCAGGCTCGCAGAGACACTTCCGTTGACCCTGCTGTTGAGAACGATTTTTCCGGTAAAGCTCTTGGGTGGAATCGGCGCGCTCGGATTGGCGGCCGGTGTCGGAGTGCCGGAAATTTCCAGGCGATTGCGGTCGTTGACCGTGATCGTGCCGCTGCCGATCAAATCGGTGTTTGGGCCAAATGTGACAGTAGACTGGTTCGCACCCGGGTTATTGCCGAGCACGCCGAATCCACCTGAAATGGTGATATTGTTGCTGCCTGCATTGAAGCTCGAGCCGGTAAAGCTGAGCTGTTGCCGGTTGGTATTGTTGAGCGACGCGGTCGGCCCCATGTCGATGTTCAAATTGGAATTGAGCACAACGGGGGTGGAAATGGTGTTGGTCGGCGTGCCGGTGACGCCAACCGCGATCGACGCCGGCGCGGCGCCGTTGTCAATGGTAAGCACGTACGCCGGATCGGGCGGGAGTTCGGGTGGCCCGACCTGCCCGGGAAAGTTTCCGATAAGCACGGGGTAGCTGGTCCCGCTCGCCGCGGCATCGCCGATCGCGAGCGATCCGATCGTAATGTCCTGGCGAAGGTAGACCGCATGCACCGCGCCAGCGCCAGCGACGACGTTTGTATTAATGTTGGCCACATCGCCAACTGCATTGGGAAAATCCACCCCGCCGACCCAATTGGCAGGGTTGTTCCAGTTGTATCCGCCGGCGGCGGTCTGGTTCCAGTCATAGGTTGTCGCCATCGCCGTGGTGCTTGTGGCACTCAGCGTCGCCATTACCGCAATTTTCAATAGGTCCGACCTGACCATCTTATTCGTGGACTTCATCATTCCTCCTCTAGACGTATTAATCTCCCCCACACCACACACTCTCCAGTTCACCGCGAAACGAAATGTCTTCCCATATACTTCAGGCTTGTCTGCTTCTCCTCCTCTCCTTCATTTACCGATCCGCGCGACCGAGTCGCGCTCGATCAGGGCGCTTTGCAAGATCACGTTCTCGGTTTTGGCGCCGGGGCTCTGCATCTGCCGTAGCAACAGTTCGACGGCCTCGCGGGCAAGCTTGTCGAGAGGCTGGCAGAGCGTGGTCAGCGGAGTGGTGACGAACTGCGATACCCGCGCCGACTCCATTCCCAGCAGCGACATCTGCCGCGGCACGTCGAGCCGCAGCACTTCGCGCAGGATGAAGAATGCCTCCAGGCCGATGTCTTCGCCGGCCACAAAGATCGCGGTCGGGTTGGCCGTCGCCATCATCCGGCGCAATACGCCGTAGAGCGGCTGGTGATCGGTCGATAGAATCGCTTCCGGGCCAACGTTGATCTCACGCTTCTTCAGCGTTTTGGTAAATCCTTCGATGCGCTGCTGCGAGCCCCAGTTGCCCCGCTCTTCGCAGATCATCGCGATCCGGCGATGGCCGCGTTCGATGAAGTATTCTGCCGCCTTGGCGCCCTGCTGGTAGTGATCGGTAACGACGGAAGAAAAACCTTCCGCGTCGTTGCGATTGATGACCACCGTCGGCACACCCGAGAGGTCGCGAAGTTGATCGAGTGTGGCGTCGTCCCACGTCAGCGCCAGGACCCCATCGAGGGGCCGATCGCGCAGGTGCTCGACGTTTCCGTCGGCCACCAGTTCGATGACAACACGGCGGCTCGACAACACGCGGACCAGCTGGCTTACGAGGCTGGAAACGAATCCACCCTGCGAGACTTCGAGATTCCGATCGATCACGATCGCGACGCACAACTGCACCGCCGACAACGTCGGGGCAAAGCCTGACGCACGGGCGGCCGACAGCACGCGGTGGCGGGTGGACTGGCCGACACCATCGCGGCCGTTCAGCACTCGGCTGACAGTGCTGGGCGATACGCCCACCTGCACCGCAAGGTGATTGACCGAGAACGGATCCGTCTTCTTCATCGCGTCGCTCCACGTCGCTGCCGCGACAGCAGCCCGGCGCCGATCATCGCCAGCATGCCAAGCGATGCAGGTTCTGGTAGGGCCGTCAGTTCCAAAACGTTGAGATGGGCATATCGACTGGTGCCCGGCGCGACAGTGATGTTCAGCGTCAGTCTGCCGGTGGTGTCGGCGACGAGATGCTCAAAGACGGCGGTACGGTCGAGATTGTTTGCCACATCGAGGTCGCGCCATTCATCGCCGACCGTATAGCGCGTGATGTAGCCGCGGCCGCCATCGTTGCCGTCGCGAGAAGCGAAGAGCACAAGCCGATACGCCTCGCCGGGGACAAGTCCGCCGATCTCGATTTCCGCAGGGTTGGCGAGCGTGGCGGCATTGCCCGCCGTGCTACCGAGGCTCCAGCCGTCGAGCACCACGCTCGGGTCATACAAAGCCCCCGCTCCATCACCTGCGTTGGTAAACCGCCCTGCGAATTTCTTGACGATATTGAGTTCGACCGTCGTGCGCAGCCCGGTCGAATCCATCGCGAACGGGACCGCCGTCCCAAAGGTCGTCTCCGACTGATAGGCGCCCGAATTCCACTGCCTGCCCTGTTCGTCGGCCCACGTCGCCACGTGGCTGCCCAGATCAAACAACGCAGTCTTGCCCGGCGACAGGGATTCCAGCGAAGTTTTGTGCTGGAGCAGCCAGTCGTACATGTTTTGATCGTTATAAGCGGGCGTCCAACTGTTGTGCCCGCCGGAGGCGTATTCGGTGTAACGGAGGTTGTTTTCCTCGTAGTACGTGGTGCCGGATGCGGTCGTGTAGTACGGGGCACCGGTGTTGTAATAGGGATTCGACGGGTTGTTGTTCAACCGCCATGACAACGGCGACTTTCCGCCATCAGCGGCACGGATGGCGTTGACCAAAGCACGCGAATTCCCGCTTGGATTCAGGGTGGTGTCGTTGGCCGCGTGAAACATCCAGATAGGCTTGCCCACCAGCGATCCGATCGTGGCCAATCCGTTGTGCGGCGACGATGCCCCTGCGTTGGGCAACCCCGTCGCGGTCGGCACGCCGGCGGCGAAGACGTCCTTGTAAGCCAACAGCGCATTCCAAGTTCCGGAACCGCCCATCGACAGGCCAGTCACGTAGATGCGCTGGGGGTCGATGTTGTGCTCTTTCTGAATCTGCGACAGCACGCGCATCGACGCGTCAACGCTGGACGCATACCAGGCCTGAGCATTGACCTGCGGCGCATAAACGAAAAATCCCCTCGCATTCGCCTCCGAGATCAGGCCCGGGATGCTGTTGACCTGGTTGACGCTGTTGTTCGGCATCGAACCTTGGCCGTGGTAGAAGACGACCAGCGGATAAGACTTGCTCGGGTCGTACCCCGCGGGCGTATGAAGTCGCCCGTAAAGGGCGACCGATCCGTCGTTATTGGGATCATACTCGTAAATCTTTGAAAAAGCGGGAACGGTAGTGTGATGATGCGCGATCGCCGCGCTTGTCATCGATAAAGCGAGCGTCGCATTAAATAGGATTAGATTCCCGTTATTCCTCATAGCACAGCCTCCTCTCTCCTCGATCAATTAACCTGCGGCGTTTCGATCAGCGTGAGCCAGCGCAGCGCGCCGGCGCCGTCCAGCTCGATGCGCAACGGTTCTGCGCCAACTTCCACCTCGATCGCGATATCCGACGGCCCTGCCTCGACGGCGATCGTCTTCGATCCGCCCGCAACGCCGTTCACGGTCAGTTGCGATTGGCGGGACGGCGCAATGCCCGCCTGCAGCGTGTATTTGCCCGGCTCGGCCTTGAACTGAAACTGGATGCCCTTGTTGATCCGCACCGCCTTCTGATTCTGCGGATCGTTACGACGTAGCGAGATGTCCCCCAGCGCCGGCGACGGAAGGAAACCGTAGCCCTTCGACGCGTCGTAGATCTCGTTCGACAGCACCGGCGTGGACGCGCGGTAGTCGCCATGGACGATCCCGCCAACCTCTTCAACCGTGCCGCCGAAGCCGAACGAGTAAACCCGGGCGGCGACTTCCTGCTTGCGAAGCTCTTTCCTGCGTTCGACGGCCTGCTTTGCCCGCTCAATCAACGGCAGCACCGGGTCGAGGTTGGAGATGTTGCGGATGTAGATCGGGAACTCGGTCAGCTTCAGGGCGCTGGCGTCAAGTTTTTCCTGCCGATCACCAAAACAGTCGGTGACGGTTGCAGTGCCCAGGTTCAACGGCAGCTGGCCGGTGCCCTTCACCATCCAGGCGCTCAAGACGGTTTCCGATCCCACCTTCCATGCGTAAATCCGCATAGATGAGTCTTCTGTAGGCAGGCGGAGGCCATCGCCTTCGGCGCCGTTCAGCTCACGGGTGAGCGTGGCATAGCTGAAGTAGGATGGCTTCGGCGTGCCATCCGATCGCATCACGCCGGAGGCCGCCCACATGCCGTTATCGGAGCCCAACTCACGATACACGAGCACCTTCTCGATCCCGTTCGCCAGGCAGAGCATCACGTCGCGCGCCATCCAGGCGGCCTGCGTGCGTTCGTCGACGAAGTGGATGTAGTCGGTGTCGTAGCCCGTCTCGGTCATCCAGATGGGCATGTTGGGCTTGTAGCGGTCACGCCAGTCGCTGAGCAGTTGAAGATTTTCCTCGAATGTGCGCACGTCCTTCGCAAGCAGGTGGCTGGTGTTGGCGTTCACCATCGCCACTTCTGGCGCCTGCCGGCCGGTGTACATGTGGACACTCAGGACATCGACGAAGTCCAGTGGTGTCTTGCCGTCATCATATTTGATGGTCCGCAGCGCGTCCGCCAACCGAAGGCTGATACCGGAGAAACCGCCGTTGGAGACGAGGATGTCCGGATCCGCCTTCTTCGCCGCCTCGGCGGCCTCGCGGAAGAAGTGGTAATACGGCACAGGTCCGCCCCACTTGCCGAAGTCGTTATGGTTTTGCTCGTTCCAGATCTCGACGTGCTTGAGATAGCCTAGTCCGGATTTCTTGTCCGGTGTCTTCAGCACGTCGGCCGGGTGTGATTTCGAGCCGTAGCGGGCGATGGTCTGGAAGGTGTATTCGGCAAAGCCGCCCACCTCTTCGCGCGTCAGCGGATAGGGCTCGTTTGCCGCCGGCTTTGGCTTGTCGTACGTCTGAAAAAGGAAGACGAACGGCAGCACGCCGATACCATTGCGGTGATACGCGCCGAGGATGCCATCGACGTCCACGTACGGATCGTGCTGCCCGATGTAGTCAAACACGCCGGGAACCTTCGACACCATCGGCCACTTGATGTTCTCAAACCGCCCCCAGCCCAGGCCGATCGTGCGAATGTCATCAACAAATTTCGGGTTCGCTACGTTCAATCCCAATCGATCATTTAATTTGGCGATCGGCTCGGGCTTCACGAACAGATGACGTTTAGCGTAGTAGGTTCGGTCGTCGGCCGTCACCTTCACGACGACGCGGTAGGCACCGGGCTTAAGCGTCGTCGGCGTTTCGATCGCCAACGGCGTGAAGTTACGCGCCGGGATCGTCGCCGACAGTTTGCCCGATTCAGCCACTCGGCCGATCGATGGCAGCCCGTTCGGCTCGTCGGCGATCCCGTCATACACGCTGATACCAGGCGGCGTATGGAAGCCCTGCACGCGGACGTTGCCCTCTTTATGATAGCGGAAACGCAGGAAGCGAGCCTTCACCGTGCCAGGCAACGGGAACTCGTTCGTGCCCCACTTCTTAAACTGGTCGAATGACTGCAATCCCTCGATCGGCGTGTACTCCTTGCCGTCCAGCGAACTGCTGACGTCCACGCGCAGCAATCGATTCGCGTCGCCCGAGTCCCACGTCATCCGGGTGATGTCGATCGGGCGGCCAAGGTCGACGTATTGGAATGCCTCTTCCCAGGCGTTCGTGATAAACGTCGTCTGAGCGGCGGTCCAGGCCTTGCCGTCGGTGAGGGCTCCCTCTTCCAGGATCTCGCCCTTGCCTTCCGTCCAGCTCCTCTTGCCCAGCGCTTCATCCGACCCGTAAATCGGATGCGGCGCGACGCTGTCGTCCAGCGTGGCGTCGTGTTCAACCGTGTATTCAATCGACGCGTCGACCGGCCGATCGGAGAAGTTCGTCAGATCAATAAGTGAACGAAACGGCGTGTTCGCATCGGTGAATCCCGGGCCGGCCAGTTCGACTTCCAGCGGTAATGCTGGAGGCACCTTACTAATATCGGTAACGGCACACAAGCCATTCACGTTAAGGCGGGCGACGGCTTTTTCCTTAGTAAACCAAGCAAAACGTACGCCGAGGAGCGGAAAATCCAGCTGGCCGTTCTTGCCCTTCTGGTCGGCCAGCGGCTTGAGATCGGACGAGTTGGTTTCCAGTTCGACCCACTTCCAGCCGGTCCAATCCGCGTCGATCATGACAGAGAAATTCTCGTTTTCACGATCGCTCAGCTCGAAACCGAGTTTAGTAATGTTGGCATCGGGCGTGAGGTGAACCCACATTCCGACCATGCGCGTATCGCCGGGAATCGGCGTCCAGTCGCTGATCCTGAAGGCCCCCTTTGCGCCTGGAGCCCAAGACTCTCCCGCGAACTCCAGCGACGACCAGCCCAATTTCGTCCCCACCTCCGTCGGCGAAGGACGCGACGAGATGCCGATCACCTTCGTTCCTCCACCCAGGTGAAGAGTTGCACCCGCCTGAAGCGAGTTTACCAGCACCCGCTGCAACGCCGGATCGGCAGCGGCCATCTTGCTGTCGGGCGGAATCGGCGTTCCGGCAAACATCTGCTGCTGCAAAACAGCCAATGCTGTCAGCCCCAAGAAACACTTCGTCGTTCTTCGCATTTGGTGTTTTGTCCGTCGTTATGAGTAAATCGGGATGCGTTGCTCGTCCGCGAGAACTCGCTGATCAACAACATCAACAAAAGTTGTGCAGGCAAATCACAGCGCTTCGCCGCCCGATCAATCAATACTCGCTTAGCGCGAACCGGCGAGCATTGGTTCCAATAGGCGAGGAAGGCTCGTTGTACGCGTGAATGCCGGACTTCGCGTCAGCGCTGCTATAGACCGCCTGACTATGCGCTCCCGTCGCCGGATTGATTTTCCCTTGGTACCAGGGGTTGCGCAATACCGCGACATGACCATCGAGGAACGCCACAGGACGTCCATGCGGATAGTGGTTGCTGAGCGGGGATCCACCGCCACGGGAAGAGCCGCGCTCAGTGCAAAACTGAGCAGTCACCTGTGCATGCCAGTGCTTTTGATGGAACGAGTACGGCCGCCAGGGGTGGAGGGTGGCCTTCATAGGATAGGCTGCTAGATCGGCTGCCTTGGCTGGATCGCGAGGATCAAACCTTTCGTTCTCGGCATTGAAGTGATAAACCAAACCCATGTAGTTATTACGGCCACTCTGCAGATCACCGTTCTTCGCCTTGTACCAGATGCGGTTGCCAGAGGTGTACACTTCGGTTCCACCTGCAGGGCAAAGCCAGATCCCCCCGCCAGCGCGAGTAATGACGCCGGTTCCGCCGTCGGACTCCACAGAGGCCTTTACTCCGGTGTAAGGAGCAAGCATCATCTCCAGGCCGACCGTATCGTATGTGCTGAGCACTGTCTCATAGGGATTGCTGGAAATAGGCAGCTTTTGGTATCGCGCGATCGGCCACCATCCACGGTTGGCCTGCGTGTACATCATCATCGCGGTGCCGATCTGCCGTAGATTGCTGCTACAGACGACCATCCGTGCGGATGCTCTCGCTTTGTTCAACGCCGGGAGCAACAGTGAGATCAGAACTGCAATGATTCCAATCACAACCAATAGCTCGACCAACGTGAATCCGCGAGTTCTCGCCACCCGCTGAGCTCGTGAAGGCAACAGACCTGACATGTGAAATCCTCCGAACGATGACATGCACTGCGCCAAATGCCGCCTCATCAGTCTGAGGAGAGTATGTATTGTGCGGTGATTTGCGTCAGGAGCAGTTTTGCGTAATAGTGGTCTGCATATGCGTCACTGCGGCTGGAGGGAAAATCCGCATGAAAACGTCACGGCCGAAGGTTTTGGCGATCTCCTCGCTTAATACCCATTTCACTCGTGAGATCTTTCACGGAATGGTGGGCTATGCGCGCGAGCATACGCGGTGGAACCTCGTCTGGCACACAACAATACCAGCGGACGAGAGCAAGGTCGCGGGCATCCTGACGTTTGACGATTCCGTTCACATCGCGACCCATGACCGATATGGGAAACCGCCAGTCGTCATACTCGGCACGCGGTCGGTGGACCCGACTATTTCTTCCGTCTGCGTCAATGACCACCAGGTCGGGACCATTGCCGCCCAGTACTTTGCCGATCTGGGGCTCCGCAACTTCGCCTTCGTCGGCCACGGTACGCGGCATTACATCATGGATCGCCTCGAAGGCTATGCCCGCACGATCGAAGAGATGGGCCTCGGGCAAGTCAACCAGTGGTTCGGCGAACCCTATGACCTCCGCGGCCGCCCGCAGTTCGAACGCGGGCTCGCCCACTTCCTGCGCGGGCTATCTCGTCCCTGCGGAATTCTTACTGCGAACGACTCGATCGGCATGGAAGTAGTCAACGCCTGCGTCAACGCCGGCATCCGCATCCCGGACGACATCGCCGTGCTCGGCGTCGATGACGACGACCTCGCCTGCGAGCTAAGCCAGGTGCCATTATCGAGCATCGTGCAGCCGCTTTACGCGATCGGATATCAGGGCGCCCAGCTGCTCGACCAGAAAATACAGAAACCCAATCGCCCTTCATCACAGATATTTCTCTCGCCGCTGCGCGTGGCGCCGCGCGCGTCGTCCGACCTGATCGTCATCGACGACCGCGACGTCGCCGGCGCGCTGCGGCTGATCAAGGAGCACTGCATCGAGCCGATCAGCGTGGCGTGGATCGTCGATCAGCTTGCGGTCGCCCGCCGATCGCTCGAACGCAAATTCAAAACGATGATCGGCCGGACAATCCTGGAACACATTCACCGCGCGCGTTGCGAGAAGGCCAAGCAACTGCTGATCGAATCCGATTTGGGCGTGCAGGCCATTGCAAAGCGCGCCGGCTTCGCCAACGCCCGCTGGATGGCCGACAGCTTCCGCCGTGAGCTTAACATCACTCCCACCCGCTTCCGCCAGCAGTACCGCGAACGGCGGCGGTAGCGGCTCTATCGATTATTTCGCTCTCGCCCCAGACGGCCTATCAGCCCGCTCTCACGTAAGGCGGTCAGCGGATCTTCCGGAAGATGACGCCGTCGGCGCCAGTCGGCGAGCAGGCCGGAGACGTCGGCGAAGAACGCGCGGCGCAGCGTCGTCTCGGCGGCGACGATGTCGCCGGCGCGTTGGGCGCGTTCGAGCGCATCGCGGTCAACCAGATGTGCGCGGGCAAAGAGGGCCTGCGCTTCGCAGACCGTCTGCACCATCGCTTCGAGCTTGGGCTTGAGGTTATGGCTTTGGTCGACCATGTACGCGATCGGCGCCGAGCCGGCGGGCTGGCCGCGGTCGTGCTCGAACTGGGCGATCTGGTCGAAGATGCGAAAGACCGCGTACGGATCGATGCTGCCGAGCGTCAGGTCGTCATCGGCGTACTTGCGGTCGTTGAAGTGGAAGCCGCCGAGAAGGCCTTCGTCGAGCGGGAAAGCGACGATATGCTCGATGTTCTGCCCTTGCAGGTGATGGCCGGTATCGACGAGGACTTTCGCGTTCGGGCCAGCCTTGCGGGCGAACGACGCCGCCATGCCCCAGTCGCCGATGTCGGTGTGATAGAACGCAGGCTCGAAAGGCTTGTATTCCAGCAGCAACGCCGCGCCAGACCACCGCTTTGCCATCTCGTCGTGAATGCGCCCGAAGGCGGCCTCGAGCAGTTTCTTGCGCCGATAGATCGAATCCTGGCCGGGATAGTTCGTCCCGTCGGCCAGCCATACCGACAGCGCCGCCGAACCCGTGGAAGCGCCGATCTCGATGCTCCGCAGTGAGTGCTGCATCGCCAGTTCGCGTGCATCGGCATCCGGCGAGCAGAACGAGCCGAGCTTGTATCGCTGGTCCTGAAAGTAGTTCGGATTGATCGCGCCAATCCGCACCTGATGATGCGCCGCCTCGCGCTTCACCTGCTCGACGTCGATCGTCGGCGGGAAATCCCAGTCAACGTGCATCGCGATGCTGGGAGCAGCGCCCGTTAATCGATGCACGCAGCCGGCGTCATGCAGCTTTTCCTCTGTCGTGCGTGCCGCCGCCGCCTGCTTGAACTGGCCGAAGCGCGTGCCGGAATCGCTGAAGCCCCAGCTGGGCAACTCGATTTCGAATCGGTCCAGAGCGCCGAGGACATGCTCGGCCTGCTTGTCGGTCACTTTCATGGGAGAGTTCCTCTCTATCCGTTGTCCGCCGGCGAGATGTCGAAGACAACCTTGTTGTGATGCCCGCGACGATGAAATAATTCATCAAACACGCGCGGGCCCTCCGAGAGCGGCAGTCGATCGGTAATGAGCGGCGCGACGACGAGCGAGCGATCCATGTGCTCCAGCACGGTCGTCCAGTCATCCACGCCAACCGGCATGATTTTGCTGTTCCAGGTGCCGTAGATCGTCAGCTCGCGGCGCAGGACGTTCGAAAAATCCTTCTCGCCGATGCTGAACGTGCCGGCAATGTTTCCCATGAACACAACCTCGCCAAACCGGCCGGTCACCTGCGTTGCCTGGAGGAAGGTGACGGGCAGGCCGCACGCTTCGACACACCGGCTGACGCCCTGCCCATCGGTCGCCTTGTGGATCTGCCCGACCGGATCTGCATCGCGGCCGCCGATGATCGGAACGAAGCCCATCTGCTCCGCCAATTGCAGTTTGAGCGGATCGATATCAACAACGAATACGCGCCCGCAACCGGCGATGCGCAACCACTGCGCACAAAGGATGCCGATCGGCCCCCCGCCGAACACCGCGGCCGTGTCGCCCTGCTGAACGTGCAGCTTCCGAACGCCGTGCAGCGCGACCGCCGCCGGCTCGGTCATCGCAGCGCGAAGGAGATTCACGTGATCGGGCACCGCGAACAGGTTCCACTCCGGCACGCGCAGGTACTCGGCGAACGCCCCATCGCGCCGCGAACCGTAATAGTCGTAATCGGCCGCCTGGGCGTAGTCGCCGCTGAGGCAGGCTGGGTCGGCGTCCGTGTTTCTCGGGATGAGCGGAAACACCGCCACCCGCGCCCCGCGGCCAAACCGCCCGCCCGGCACAGGCTCCTCCACCACGCCGCTGAACTCGTGCCCCATCACCAGCGGGTAGTGATACGCCTTGCCCGAAAACGCTCGCGGGATGTCCGACCCGCACACCCCGCACGCCGCCACACGCAACAGCGCCGCCGGCCGTTCATCCGGCGCGGGTGGGATTGGCCGGTCGGCGTGGTAAACAAGGCGGCCCTGCGATTCGAGCACCAGTGCGTTCATGATCAGTCGTCCCAGTCGATGATGACTTTCAAGCTGTCCGCATCGCCGGCGCGGGCGACCGCATCGCCGATGCGCGAATGGTGAAAACGCTCCGACGGTCCGGTCATCCGGTCGATGCGCGGCAGGTCGCCCCCCGAGAGCATTCGGTGTGCCAGCCGAATACCGCGCATGCTCGATCCGTGCGTGGCCTGAAAACATTGGAGCTTGTAGTGGACGTCGTTGTTCAGATCGACCTCGTGCGCGATGCGAGGTTTGCCCGATGCGCCTTTCACCCCCGCATGCGCATCGACGACCGTGCCGTATCCCAACAACTGCGTCGCCAGCCGATACCCCGCTTCCGCCGGCACGTTCATCATCACAAAGTGCGGCTCGCGAAACGGCCGACACTCGGCGAACACACGTTCGACCACATGCTCGTCCCATATCACGCCCACGACACGATCATCGCCAAAATCGCGCAGCACGCGCTGAAGCCGTTCGGCCCCGCGGTTGACGAGGATGACCTTCCTCGCCCCCATCGATTGCGCGCACTGGAGCGCGTACGTGCTCTGCGATCCCGATCCAATCAGCACGACAACGCGGTTTTCAATGCAATTGTTCACGCGCGTCATGCCTTCGAGACAGCATGCCAGCGGTTCGAGGTGGCAGGCGTGATCAGGACTGGTGCCCGGCGCGAATTTCATGATCGGCCCGAGGCGGACGAACCAGTCGGGCAGGATCGCATGCGTGCGAGCGAAGCCGGGAAACTCGTGACCGGTGGCATGGGTGTTGGGGCAGCAGGTCCAGTCGCCGGTGCCGTGCTGGCCGCAGTAGATGCAGTTGATGTCACCGCAGGGGATGTCGCAACCGATGCCGATCAGGTCGCCTGGCGCAAACGTCGTTACGCCTTCGCCCACGGCGTCCACCGTCGCGCTCACCTCGTGCAGCACGATGGCCGGCCATCGCCTGATGCGCGGCAGGCCGACTCGGTAAATGACGCAATCCGACTGGCAGACCGACGTTCGCCGAACACGAATGCGTATCTCACCGGACGCCGGCCTGGGCAGCGTCTCGATCGTCGGAACGAACGCCCCACCTGGGCGATCGAGATAATAAACAAGGTTCTTCATGTCGTGGTCGATCCGGAAGTTTCCAGCGTTTCGGCGCGACTCGGGCGACGGCTGAGCCCTTCTTGGATGGCGTCGCGCATGCGTTCGGCGTTCTGAACGACCGATCCGCCGGTGCTGAAAATGCTGCTCGTGCCCGCGACCAGTTCATCCGCGCCGGCGGCCACCATCGCGGGGATGTTGGCGAAGCTGACGTTTCCGTCCACCTCGATCGTCACCGGCCGACCATCGACCAGCCGGCGGCAGTCGGCGATCTTGTGCAGCGCGCTTCCGCAAAGCTTCTGCCCCGCAAAGCCTGGGTTGACGGTCATCACCAGCACGAAATCGATCGCGTCGAGCACGTAATCGAGCACCGACAGCGGCGTGGCCGGATTAATTGCGACGCCGACGCTCACCCCGCCGTCGCGCAGTTGGCTGATCACTCGATCCAGGTGCGTGGCCGATTCGGCATGGATCGACACGCGATCAACGCCGATGCGCAGCAGTTCTGCGACGAACCGTTCCGGCTCCTTCACCATCAGGTGAACGTCCAGCGGGATGTCCGTCCGCGGCCGGAGCTGTTCGATCAACGCGAAGCCGAGCGTCAGGTTCGGCGCGAAGTGCCCATCCATGACATCCAGGTGCAACATGTCCGCAGCGCCGGCAGAGCGAAGCAGCTGGATGTGACGATCGAGGTCCAACAGATCAGCACACATGATCGACGGTGCGATCTTGACCTTCGATGCCAACCGCGGCGCGGGGCTTGCGTCGGAAAACCGAACAGCGGCGGCCTCTTCGACATCGCGATTCACCCACGCTTTCTGCAGGTATCGCAGCGATTCGCGAAGCATAGGCCCAAGCTGTTCATCCGAGAAATCGCGGCCGAGCTTGGGGCCGCCGACTTCGAGATAGCCGACGAGCGTTTGCACAGGCAATTCGGCGGCGTGCGTCTCGTAGAACGCGCGGACGGCGCCGATGTCAATCTGCCCGCGTTTTCGATCGGCCTCGCCGAAACCAAAGGTGGCGTTGTAGATCGCGTCGGTGTTCTTGAGGTGCACCTCGGACGTCATTGGCAGGCCGGAGCGCATCAGCTCGAAGTGATCGTTGACGACGTGCCGGCATGCATCAACGTAGCCGTGAGCGATGTCGATGCAGTAGCCCGGCATGGCGGTACCGGGATGAGCACGGTGGTAGTCCATCAACTTGCGTGTGAAGTCCGCCATCTCCTCAGGAAGCGTTGGCGGCTCGGCGAGACAACTCATCGGCTCGATCGTCAGCCACTGCAGGCCCGCGTTGCCGGCACGATGCATCAACTGCTTGAAGTGTGACAGGTAGCACGCCATGCCCGCGCGCTTGGTGCCCATGCGATCGCGTAACACCGCGCCGGGATTCGACCCGACGCTCTGCGCGCCAACCAGCACCGCCACGTCGATCAGCCTTTCCAGATTTCGCCTCGCGACGTCCGTCCAGCCCGGCCCATCATCTCGAAAGAACCCGCCGAGTTCGCGATGGGCGGTGAAGACGCTGCTGATCTGCACGCCGTGGTCTGCCGCTTTGCGACGAAGGTCGGCAAAGAAGGCGTCCGGCAAGTCGTACAGCTCGAAAAACGTCCCCAACTGCACGTGCCGCACGCCCTCTTCCGCCAGCAGGCGGAACAGCCAATCGTACGAATAGCGGTAGAGGATCGGATCGGTCTTCAACCCCAGTTCAAACTGCAGCGGCGGGCTGAAGGCGGGGGCGGCGGTGAAATAACCGTCAATGACCGTCATTTCGCGGTAATATAGCGCCAAAACCGATCGCTAATTTGTTGTTATGCCACTATTTCAATCATAATTTTGACTGAACATGATCGAATTAGCTCCAAAGGAGACGCGATGGCTAGCAGTCCACGGCAGCAAAAGTTGATCGATGCGGTCGCAATAAGACGCTTTTTACAGTTGGAGGATGCAGTCCGGCTGACGGGTTCAAGTCTCGCAACAGTGCGTCGCGACTTCGCCGCGATGGCGCGTGCCGGCGTCGTCGAGCGGTTTCGCGGCGGCGTTCGGCTGCCGCAGGCGAACAGCATGCTGCCGTTCGCGTTTCGCGACCAACTCTTCACTGAAGCCAAGCACCGCCTCGCCCAGCGCGCCGTAGCGCTGTTGCGGCCGGGGGACGTCGTCTTCGTCGATGGCGGCACCACAACCGCCCACTTGGCCGCGTGTTTGCCGCCGATCCCGCTTCGCATCATCACCAATTCGGTGCGGCTCGCCGGGATGCTCGACGAACGCCATCAGAAAAGCGACGTCGAGATCTACCTCACCGGCGGCTGCCTCCACCCCCGCTCCGGCATGCTCGTCGGCCCCGCCGCTGCCGCCGCTGTGGAGCAATACCGCGCCCACTGGGCCTTCCTCTCCGTCGGCGGGCTTACCCGCGAGGGCCTCTTCAATACGACCGAATCGGTCGTCGAAACCGAACGACGCATGATCGCCTACGCCGAAAAAGTCGTCGTCCTTGCCGACCACAGCAAGGTCGGCCACACTGCCATGTGCTGGGTCTGCGGCCTGGAAAAAGTCGACATGCTCATCACCGAGCCCTCCGCCCCCATCGCCCAGATGCGCGACAAGCTCAACACGAGCGACGTGCAATGCATCATCGCCTAAGCGTTGTCTCCCCCCCTCCCGCGGAGCTAATACGCCGAAGACGAAGCAAGCTCAACGTCGGCCAGAAACACGCTTAAGTTGACGATCTGTTCGGACAGACAGAAAAGAATTCTCCCCCTGTTTTCGCGTTCCAAACAGGGATCCGTAAGTTTGACACCGCAGTGCCTCCTGCTATATTGCGTAGCTCACAATTTGTCGGGCTCATAGCTCAGTTGGTTAGAGCGCGTCCCTGATAAGGACGAGGTCGGTAGTTCGAATCTACCTGGGCCCACTGCGTAACCCCCGGATTTCTGGGGGTTTCTGCATTTTCTGGGGAAATCGACGCGACGGCTTCCGCGCATTTCCGCTCATCCCGCTTATTTCCGCCGGTTGCTGGTGCGCCTGATCCACGACACCACTTGTGGCGTTAAAATGGATAGCCAGCGGTGAGGTCACTGTGCACGCGCTATGCCCTACGCCAGAACAGAAATACCAAGGCTGCTTATTTCGGCCAGCACGGCAACGACATGTACTTCGGACTTCGCTATGCGAGCGATGATCGTCAGATCCTGGATCCTGATGCTGCGGAACATAAGCACGATCCGCGACATAGAGAATTAGAACTGCCAATTACGGGTGGGCAGCCGAGCGTGACGACCTTCGACGCATTCGGCAACCAGCACGATGAGCCGATCAAGCTCACCCTCGGGCGGATGTCGATCTACGTGCGTCTGTCGGCCGACCAGCAGGCGACGCCACAGCAGTTCGATTTCAGCCGCAACATCACTCCTGCCGCATGGATCAGCTACAGGGGGTCGTACGAAGGCGACCTCGGGACGCTCACCGATGGAACCATGGAGAACATTCACCATGGCAACCTCTGGAAAAGCTCGGATGGGCATTTCGTTTAACGATCCAAGCTCACCACGCCCCAGAGGCTGGAATTACAATTCGCCCATTCATTGTTCGCGCGGGGAAGACCTCAGATCCGTTACGACCAACTCCCAACCAACGTCGGCTGCCTCGCGGCAACACGGCGGCGGAGGGGAAGGAGTTGTTGGTCAAATTCGGGCGCAGGCTTGGCGTCGTCACCGGTCATGCGATCGATGGCGCGATGGACGAGCTTTTCGGCCTTGGGCAGACGCGATTCGACGAGTTGCAACAGCACGAACGCCGTCACGGTGGGATCGCCTGGAAGACGTTTTAGCGGTTCCTTCGGCCACTCGCCGTCGTCGCGCTGAAGGTGATCGAGGAACGTCAGCCCCGCTTCCAGCCCCGAACCAGCACCGCTATCAGTCGCCAAAGCACGCACTGCCAACGCGGTGATAACAGCGTCACCGAACCCGCCATCCGCCTGCTGGCTGGCAATGAGGAACTTTACCATGCGGGAGACGAACGGCTGATGCGACTGATGCAGTTCGCCCATGCGAATGACCGTCAGCGACGCGGCGACCAGCGGCCCGTGTAGAAGTTGCCGGATTCCGCCTACCGCCTCTGCCCGACCAGTACATAACTCATCCGTCAAACGCTCATACGCCTTCAATTGCCATAACCGCTCGGCTTGCTTCATCGTCAACATGATCCAACTCCCGTTCGATTTATGTACGGTATTATCGTACGGATTATGTTTGGGAGTCAAGAAAAATTTGGGATATGTTCGGATGAATAATGTTAGGGTCTCATCTTCTCTGAAAAAACCTGAAAAACTATGTTAGTTTGGGACGTTCTGTCGCTGCTATCTGACTTGCCCCCTCACGAATGGTCTTACTGATTTCCACTTGCTGCCAAACGCAGGGAGCGAAGCTCCGAAAGCCGGCGGACAGTACCAGTCAGACGAAAAAATCAGATGCAGCTGCTCTATGCTGGAAGATGGCCGAACGAATGCGTGCAATTTTCAGGACGTTCTCCATTATTTCCTGGAAATCGACGATTCGATCAACGGCAGGATCGCGTCGGCCCAGGCTTGGTATGCCGGCGTCGTCAAGTGTAGGAAGTCCGGCATCAGATCCCTCGAGATCGTGCCGTCCGGCTGGAGCAGCTTGTCGGCGATATCGACATAGTGAACCGCCCGTCCGTCGGCCAGTTGGGCGATCCGGTCGTTAGCGAGTTTCACCTTGGCGCGAACCTGATCCGTCGGCTTCTCACTGCGCGGAAAAATGCCGGTCAACACGATGGTGGCGTTCGGCAACTTTTCGCGCAATCGTTTCACGACGGCTTCGACGCCATGCGCAATCTCGATGCCGCCGTAACGACCGGTGTTGTTCGTCCCGATCAGCAGGACGACGACCCTGGGGGTCAGGCCCTCAAGTTCGCCGTTGTCGATGCGCCACAGGACGTGCTGCGTCTGGTCTCCTGCAACGCCGAGGTTCAGCGGCTTCAGCGAAGCGAATTGGCGATCCCACACCGAGCGGCCCGCGTGGGCCCATCCTGCCATGATCGAGTCGCCCAGAAAGACGACCTGCGCCTCGGGCGTTTTCCGCAAGCGGGAGAGCATCTCTTCATGTGCAGTCATGAATTTCGGATCCGGCTCACCCCGCTTATCGCGACGCAGCGAAGGCTTTCCCGGATCTTCAGGAACGATCGACAACGACGGCGTCGCCTGCGGTTGCTCGCCGGCCGGCAGCACGGCGACGCGAAAATCAAAGCCAAAGCCGTCGTTGATATCGTGCCCGTCCGGCCCGACCGCGACGTATACGGTCTCGCCGCCGGTCACATGGCCAAGGTTGACGACGAACGGCGTCGGCTCGGCGTTGGCGTTGATCGTCGCGGTGTGTTTCAGGTCGTCGTTCAGGTATACGCGCAGCTGAACGGTCTGCGCAACCGTGGTCGTCTCAGAACCGGGGATGGGACCGCGGAGAATTTCACCATCGCTGACCCACGCAATGCCCGCCTTGCCCGCGGGAATGGTGTACGCCGCGATCACGTAACGGTCGGCGGTGTTCGGCGCTTGCTTGGCGCCGCGACCCGGATGGCCGCCCGTGCCGCGAAGCGCCAGGAACGCCGCCGGTTGGGGTTGCGGCAGCTTGCCCTTGCCGGCGGTGAACGCCCTGGCGTCGTCGGACCAGGCCAGCGGCGCATACGCCGCCGCTAACCCCATCTCGCCCTCGGCGTTCCACAGGTATTGCCAACCGGCCGGCGGTTCCACTTCGGTGAAGTCGCCGCGAAAGCGGGCAAGTACCTCCGCCTCGGCCTGGCTGACCAGCAAAGCGAGTGTCCCGAGCGACAGCGCGATCCAGCGTGTCATTTCGTTTCCTCCATCCGTCTCAATGCGCGCCGCTTACCTCGCGTCTGCTTCGGTCGCCCGCTTGAGGGTGAACCCCGTCTCCATTCCGGTCGCATTTTCGACGTTCGCGCCGACGGCGATCGCCTTGCTGCCGGTTCCGCCCGTCAGGTCGACCGTGTTGCCGTCGAACGTTACGCCGTCAACGCCTGCAATGAAGACGGCCGCCGAGGGATCGACGCCATGGTTTTTGCCGGCCGTGTTCGGGCCGAGCGACCAGGGCGCGACGATCGTGTTGTTCCTCACCGTGAGCCCGGTTGTCGACGACAGGAACATTGCCAGGCCGGCCGGCGATTCGATCGTGTTGTTCTCGATCACGATGTTGGCGTTCTCCGGCGGCGACAGCTTGCGGTCGAGCGTCAGCGAACGCACTGCGATGGCGGCGATGTCGGCAAAGTTGGCGTTCTTCCGCCCCTCACCGCCGCGGCCGGTCCCGCGGATCGTGTTGTTCCGAACGACGACGTTTCGCACGTAGTCGCTGCCGAGCCAGATCGACAGTTCCGGCCCGAGCGTGATGCCGGCGAAGTTCACGTCCTCGACCGTGTTGTTCTCGATCACGCCGTCGCCCGCCTTGATCTGGATGCCGCGGGCGCGGTGGAAGCGACAGGTGTTATTGCGGATGACGTACCCGTTGCCGATGCGCTGCGGCGAGGTGATGAGATCGCCCACCGCGATCGCGGTCGGACGATCGACCGTCACCGTGTAAAACCTGCGACCCTTCTGATCGACGCGGTACGTCTCCCAGAGCTTGTGCACGGCTTCGTCATCCGTGGCGACGGCCGATTCGGTCTTGAGGACCTTCGCGGTCGCCTTCATCTTGTACGTCTGGCCGTCAACGATGGTCAGGTCGTCGCCCACCTCAAACGGCATCTCGAACTTGGGCGACAGCGTGATCCGGTCGGGCGCGGGTTGGGCGGTCGCCAGCGCGTACGTTCCGTGGATCGCGATCGAGTCGTCGCCCATCCATTCGAACAGGCTATCCTCGACGATCGGCCCCTTCTTCACGGCCGACGAATGGAAGCCGTCGGCGTTGATGCTGTGCAGGCGCGGCGCGGTTGCGCCCTTGGGCACGGGGCCGCGCGTCACCGTGAGCTTGAAACGGTTGCCGCCGTTGCCGCTGGCCTCGTGCATGCCGATGCCGCCGCAGGCGTAGATCGTGATGCCATCGACGTTCGTGTTCTCGCAGAAGTTCATCCGGATGGCCGACGACGATCGCCGGCTGACGACGATGCGGTCGCCGACCGCGCCGTTGTTGCGGTTGAAGCTGTCGGCGCTGGCGAAGCTCAGGCGGACCGTCAGCGGTTCGACCAGTTCGAACTTGGCCGGGTACATGTCGAACGAGTCGGTCTTCCACTTGCCGCTCTGCCCGTCGAACAGGTACGCCGCCATGCGGCCGCCCGTGAACGACTCGTCGGAACCGGTGAAGTAGGTCGGGTTCGTGAGATACCCGTCATCGATCTTGATGACGTACGTTTTTGCGTCTGCCTCGACGGCCGTAATCGTCCCCTGCGTGAACGGCAACGGATCGTAGTCGATCTTAAAGCCGCGCAGCACCAGGCCCTTGCAACGGTTGAAGTAAACGCCGTTCTTTTCCGGATCGGTGAAGACGAGCGTCGCGCCCTCCCCGCTGATCTCGAGGTTCTCGGCCCCCTCGAAGACGAGGTGGACCGAGTCCTTCGGATTGAGCGGAACGATGCGATGCTCGCCCGGCGGAATGACGACTTTCGCCTGCTTGGCGGCGATCGCGTCGTTGATCAACTTGCGGACATCGACGTCCTGCGCATGAACGGCCGCAGCGCTGAGGAACAACGGAACAAACGCAAGGAATCGGGCAAGCTTCATGGTAAAGCCTCTTAATTGCACGTGATTCTCCCCCCCTCATCAAACGTAACTTCACTTAACGATAACCCGGCAGGAACGCCTTTTCGGCCTCGAACATCTCCAGCGTCATGTCGCGGATCTGTTGCGGCGTGCAGACGGCCTGGGTCAGCGGGTCGAGCATCAGCGCATGGACGGCCGCCTCGACGCTCCTGTCGATGCAGGCGGTCGCCGCCAGGTCGAACATGCGCATGTTGCTGTCGCAGATGGCGGCCATCTGGGCCGGCAGGGCGCCGTAGCGCGTCGGGTGGATGCCATTGCGGTCGACGAGGCAGGCGACCTCGACGCAACCATCGGCCGGCAGGTTCGTGATGAGCTGGCCGCGGCCCGCGCCGTCGTGGTTCATCACGTTGCCATGGATGCGCACCGGCGCGTCCTTCTCGCGTCCTTCGATGATCCAACTGGCGTATTCCCAGCTGCGCGGCCAGCCGACCGGCAACTCGCCGCGCACCATCTTCATGCGGCCCTCGTCGGCGCTCTTGCGCCAGCTGGGCCAGCCGCTCGCATAAAACCGGCTGCCGCCGCAGTAGCCCGGCCCGGCATAGCGGTCCAGCGCGGCCTTGCTTTTGCGGTAGTACGGCAGGTACTCGGACAGGTGACCGCTGCTCTCGGTGATGAACGCGCCGAACTGCAGCATCATGTCCTTGCGAATCCAATCCGGCCGGTCCTTCTCGTGCTCGGCGACGATGCCGCTCGCCAGTTCCCGCCGGGCCAGCTCGAACAGCTTCGGATAGAGGCTCTCGCCGGCGTACTCCAGCGTCGTGTACCACGCCAGATGGTTGATGCCCGCGCACTCCCAGGTCATCTCGTCGTACGGGATGCCCGCGCGCTTGGCCAACACGTGGCCCGTGTGCTGCACGCTGTGACACAGCCCCACCACCTGCACGCCCGGCGTCGCACGCCCGGCGGCGAGGCAGAGGATGTTCATCGGGTTCGTGTAGTTCAGCACGATCGCCTTGGGGCACAGCCGTTCGACGTCGCGGCAGATGTCCAGGAACACCGGAACCGTACGCAGCGCCTTGAACAGGCCGCCCGGCCCGATCGTATCGCCGATGCACTGGTCGATGCCGTACTTCAACGGGATGTCGTTGTCGTGCGTCACGCATTCGACGCCCGACACCTCGATGCAGTTGACGATGTAGTGGCTGCCCGGCAGCGCCTCGGTGCGGTCGGCCGTCGAGCTGATCGTCCAGCCGGTCTTGCCTTCCTGGCCGATCAGACGATCGAGCACCTGGTGCATCGTCGCCAGCCGCTCGCGATCGATATCGACGAGCACGACGTGCCCGCGCTCGCAGCCGGGCATGTGCAGCAGGTCGCTGACGAGCCGCGGCGTGAAGCCGGAGCCGGCGCCGAGCATCGTGACCTTGATCGGCCGGTGAAACCGGCCTGGCAGTCCCTGCGTCTGGTCGGCAGCCTGCGTGTGGGCCGCATGACCGTTCTTGTTGGCCGCATCTTTTGCGGGAGCAAGGCGGCGTTCTTCTTCGACACTGATGGCTGACATGGGGTTACGTCCTTTGGTGTTAATGGCTAGTGGTTGATGGGTCGCGTGCCGGACCAGCGCTTGCGTCGCGACATCAGGCCCAGGGCGCTCAGTCCGAAGATGCCCAGCATGGCCGGTTCGGGAACGCTGGTTTCCATCGCGATGTTATCGACGTACATCTGGCCGACGCCGCTTTGCGGGAGCACGATCTGAAACGCGTCGATCGGCGCCGAGCCGGCGAGGCTCCCCCCCTTGAAACTGAAGCCCGGATCAGTTTCCAATCCCGCCAGTGTGCGCGTGAAGTCAACCGTAGCGCCGGTCGACAGGCGCGTCGCGGTGCCCGCGACGGTGCGGCTGCCATCGGTGAACGTCAGCGTGAAGCGGTAGAACTCATCGTTGGTATCGTTCGAGCTGGCGTCGCCCGACGCGTATTGGCCGAGGTTGAAATCGGGCGCGAACGACGTGCCGTTCCACCCGATCGCCGTGCTGCCCAGCGGGCTGATGGTCGATGCGCTGGAGAGCGCATCATCGCGCGCGTCGGCCATCAGGAACAGTTCGTTCCCCGCGACGCCATCGATGTTGGCGTAGCCGAGGCCGACGGTCATCGCGCGGGCGCGGTTGGCGCCGTTGTTGTACTGGTCCTGAACCGTCACGCGGAACGTGCTGACGTTTGACGAGGCCACGAACGAGTCGACGCGAAAGTCGAACGCCACGGTGAACGTCGAATGCTCGGGCAGGCTGGTGTCGAACGCGCCAAATCGGGCAAAGCTGACCGAACTGCTGGAGCTGACCGACGTATTGCTGTCGAGCCCCGAGTAAGCGTTGCTGCCGCCGACGGAGGCGACGGTCTGCGTGATGCCTTCGCCGCCGCCGATGCTCCAGTCATTGCCGGTCGGGATGACGAAATTACGCTGCGGCGCATTGCCGGGCGTACTGCCGGTGAAATCGTCGCTCCAGACGACGCCCGCCTCGGCCGCGCTGCCCGACAGGCAAGCCGCCGCGATAACCGCTATCATCCTCGACAACTCATTTTTGTTACGCATAGCACTTCTCCTTCTTGATGTTTGCCTCGTGTAAACCTTCGCCTTCATGCGGTCATGACGGACGGCGCAACCGCCGTCGTCTCGTTTGCCTTCGGAACCGGCGCTGCCTCGACGGCCGGAGGTACGATGGCGGGCACAACGCCGTTGTCCGTCTCGTCGCGTTCCTGCTTCCGCAACGTGCGCAGCAGGGCGACGAGGTCCTTCATTCCGCCGATCAGGAACCAGACGATCGTGATCACCCCGACGACCGCCCCGACGATCACGGTGAACAGCCACCAGTTGGTCCACGCGTGGTCCGAGATGCCGACCGTCAGCGCGGCGACCGTGCCGATGACGAACGCGACGACCCAGAACGTCGTCCAGCCAATCTTCAGCCCGAAGATCCAGCGGTCGCCGCGCGTGAACTCATCGGTGATGCCCAGCCACTTCCACCGGGCGTTGGGGTTGCCGGCGCCCGCCTCGTCACCCACCGCGACGTCACCCACCGCGACGTCGCCCGCGATCGCGTATTGGCCGCGGTGCAACAGCTTGTCCATGTTGAACGGTTCGCGGCAGGTGAGCAGCGAGCCGGCGATATAAGCGGTGACCGCGGCGACGGAGGCGACCAGCGCGACCCAGGCGCCGTTAATCGGGAACTGCGGCGCGATCTCCGCCAGCGCCGGCACGCTCGGCCAGAGCATCCGCAGCAGCGCCCCCGTCACCGCCAACACGCCGCCAGTGCAAAGGCCCCACCATGCGCCGGCCGTCGTGCCACGGCTCCAGTACAGGCCGCCGATGATCACCGCCCCGCTGCCGCCGAGGTAGATCGCGCCGGTGACGAGTTGATACATCACGACGTAGTCGCGCAGCGGAAATAGCAGGCTGAAGCAAAACGCGAAGACCGCCACCCCGAAGATCGAGTACCGCAGCAGCCGCATGTGCTGCGTCGGCGTCAGCGGTTTTTTGCGGAACGGCAGGACGACGTCCTGGATGAAGATCGAACCCCACGCGTGCAGGAAGGTCGTGTCATTGCCGATCGTCGCCGCCATCATCGCGGCGCACAGCAGGCCGATGGCGCCGGCGGGCAGCATGTGCGCCAGCGCGACCGGCACCGTCATCTGCTTCTGCGTCTGCGCGTCCCCGATCGTCGCGATCGTCTGGTTGATGCTGGCCGCCTCGCCGGCGAAGGCCGGGTTGTGCAGCAGCACGTAGGCGCCGATCGGCATCAGCATGAGGATGAGGTAGCTCACCCCGCCGCGCCACTCGGCCAACACGCCGGCCATCTTCGCCTCGTGCGGGCTCTTGGCGGCACAGTTGTAGCCCTGGGTGCCCTGCCAGCCGAGCCGGTTGTAGAAGAGCTTGAACGCGAAAATCATGAAGAACCAGACGTTGAAATCGCCGATGCCCGATTGGTCGAACGGGTTGACCAGCGACTTGCCGGGCGGCGCCGCCGTCAGCGTGGCCGTCACGTCGCTCCAGGCGAACTTGACGACGAGGAAGAACATCACGATGAGAAAGACGATGTTGATGAACTGCGCCTGCAGGAAATCGGTGATCATGACAGTCACCATGCCGCCCGACAGCGTCAGCACGAGCGTGACCGCGAACATCAGCGCCATCACCGGCGCGATCGTCGGCACATCGATGCCGGCGACGTTCAGCGTGACCGGCAAGCCGCAGAAATAGACGATGAAGCGGGCGCAGATGCCAGGAAAGATGCCGTAGTTCAGGATGCCGCTGCCCCACGCGACGACGCCTGCAAAGACGCGGAAACGCCGGCTGTAGCGCATCTCGAAGAACTGCGCCATCGTCATCGCGCGGGTCTGGCGATAGCGGTAGTTCACCCACCCCGACAGCGCTATCGCCATCCCGATCGGCGCCATCATCACGCCCCACCAACCGGCCGCGAACCCCGCCTCGTAGAACTTCTCAAAGTTGGCGATCGTTCCGACCAGCCCGAGCGAGGTGAGCCCTTCGCTCATCGTCAGCAGGTAACGGCCAGCGCATCGGTTGCCCGCAAGGAAATCGCTGACGCTGCGCGTGTACCGCCGCACGCTGATCGCGATGCCGGCAAGGCCTGCGAACAGCGAGAAGACGATCAGCCAATCGAACAACGAGAGATTCACGACGGATGGACTCCTGATAACACGCGTTCACCTTGAGCGCGGGCCCCCTTCGTACGGCAACACGCCCGCTCGCGATCGCCCGTATTCGACTGCGTGTCGAACAACGTTCAGAGGCACTACTAGTTTGTCGTGCGCGACCACCAGGACAGCTTCGTGTTCTTGTACGCCTCGCGCGGGCTTTCCAGCGACGCGTGGCCATCGACGAACAGCACCGCCATACGCTTGCCATGATGGGCGTAGTCGCCGTTCGCGTAGCGCGGGATGTCAGCGAGGCCCAGGAAACCAACGCTGCCGCCCGTCGTCAGCGTCCATTGCCAGTTGTCCGACGCCGGGGTCGAGATGCGTTCGAACAGATAGACGCATTCGGTCGGCCGGCGCACCGAAGTCACCTTGACCGGCTGCACGTTTGGCGCCGGGTTGCCCGCCGTCCAGTTGTTCTGGCCGAGCACGACGCCGTCCATCGGCAGGCTCGTCGGAATGGTTCGCATGAGATTGGCGGTATACGATCGCGCGAAGCGGCCGGCCGGCGGTTCGTGGCGCACTTCCCTCGGACATTGCAGCAGCTTCAGCTCGACGGTCGGGATCGAGACGGTTCCCGCGACCGCTTCAGCCTTGACGCCGAGGTACGGCGCGATCGCGCGGTCCCAGTTGGCGTGAAGCGAGACCGCGTGCATCGGGAAGACGCCCCTGTTGGCGCCCTGGTACATCGCCGTCGCGACGCCGAGCTGGCGGAGGTTGCTGATGCATTGCACGTCCTGCGCGCTCCTGCGCGCCTTGTTCAGGGCGGGCAGCAAGACGCTGATCAGCAGCGCGATGATACCAATGACAACCAGTAGTTCGACGAGAGTAAACCCGCGCTCGACGCGGTGGGAACAACAACAGATGGCTCGCATCCTGCACACTCCTGTAACCGCCGTCATCGCCCGCCGCCGCGGGACCGACGAGATGGACGAACTGATGGAAAGTGTATAAGCAAACACGTCTACGACCAGCCGATATTGCGATTTAAATTTTCGAAATTGCGTCACATTCCGGCTTGATCGCGGTATACTGCACTCACGGCGAAGATGAACGTAAACCTTCTTCCAGAAAAAGTTTGCCCCGTTTTCCTCGGCGATCTCCTGCGAAGGCGGAACGATGGGTGAGAATACAGTGAAAGTCGCAGTGCTCGTCGACAGCTCCACCGGCTGGGGCCGGCGGTTAATTCAAGGCATCCTGCAGTACGCCCGCCAGCATGCGCAGTGGAAAATCTGGGTCGAACCGCGCGGACAACACGAACACCTGCGTCCCCCGCCGGGTTGGGCTGGCCAGGGAATCATTGCCCGCGTGTCGACCAAGCCGATGGCTGACGAATTGGGCAAGCTTGGCCTGCCCGTCGTGAACGTGTCGGGCCTGAAGTTGCCCGGCATGTCGTTCCCAACCGTGACGACCGACCCCGGCGCATCGACCCAGCTCGCGGCCGATCACTTCCTCGACCGTGGTTTCCAACATTTTGCCTATTATGGCACGCCTCGTTTCCCCGCGGCTCGGGCGCACTACGAATCGTACGCCGACGTGCTGGCTAGGCATGGCAAGACCTGCTCGTTCTACACGCCGACGCCGGGAATCTCGGGGTTCGAAACACATCAGGCGGACTTAGCCCGCTGGCTCAACGATCTCCCTAAGCCGTGTGCTGTCCTCTGCTGGGGGTTGAGAGGGTTGTCAGTGCTGGACGCCTGCGCGTTGGCAAACCTGGATGTGCCCGGCGACATCGCCGTGCTATCCGGTGATTACGACGACCTGCTTTGCGAGGCGGCCAACCCTCCGCTGTCCGGCATCGAGACACCATCTGAACTGATCGGCCATCAAGCCGCCGAACTGCTGGATCGCCTGATGCACGGCCGCCCGCTCGAACGTGACCGCGTGCACGTCCTGCCGACGCGCGTCGTTGCGCGACAGTCGTCGGACGTGCTGGCGATCGACGATCCCGACCTCGCCATCGCATTGCGGTTCATCCGCAACCACGCCGCCGAGCCGATCGACGTTGAAACAGTGCTTGAAAAGGTTCCCTGTAGCCGGCGTTCCCTCGAACGAAAGTTCGAGCAGATGCTCGGCCGCACGCCGGCAATCGAGATTCGCCGGGTTCGCCTCGAACGAGCCAAGCAACTGCTCGTCGAAACCGACTTGCCCATCCCCCGTGTCGCGGCAGCGTCAGGATTCGGGTCTGGCTCGTACATGTCACAGGCATTTCGCCAGTTCGTAGGTATGACCCCCCTCCGCTATCGCAGCCAAATGCGCGCGCGGTCTGCAGGCCGCGCGTGAACTTCTGGAGGATCACCGCGCGCGCTGCCAGCGAAGAAGGACGAGCCTTTCCACCTGGGTAAAGCCTTGCCGATCAACATGGGAAATGGAACTCGTGGAACGCCTCGGGATCAAAAAGCCTGTGCGATTATCCCCGATCATATCGTCAACGCCTGGCTCGAATACACCGAGGAAGTCGCCCAGGAGCATTATCATACCGCCACGGATGCCCATTTTGACGCCGCCAGCGGTGTCGCGAATCAGGGCGCACCAGCAACCGGCGGAAATAAGCGGGATGAGCGGAAATACGCGAAAGCCATCGGGGCAATTTTCCCAGAAAATGCAGAAACCCCCGGAAATCCGGGGGTTTCATCATGGGAGCGAGAGCCCCCGAACAACGCGGGATTATCCGGGATTTCGCGGGATTCGGCGGGACGCGCACCAGAATGCGCACCATCCGCCCATGATCCACGCGGACGCTGCCCCGACTTTCCCGACGATCAAATCGGTCCGCGGATCAGCCGCGCTACCCGCCGCATCCGTCTGCAGGCACGGCGCATGTGCGGCAAGGGGGCGCGATGACCAAACGCTCAATACGTCGCCGGTCGGGCCTCAGCCTTGCCAGCCGAACAGCCCTGAAGCGACTGCTGCTGAGTACAACCTGCTCGGCATGGTGGGTCGACGCTCAGTTCAGGACGCGAAGGGACGTCGATGAACGCGGCCGGGTTGTCACCCTGCACGACTATTGTCCAGGTGCCTACCCGCCTGCCGCGGACACCACACCGATGCAGGCCTGTCGTGCCTGCGGGATCCCACACCCAGCCTACTACCTCAACGGTGGCGTCTGTCTGGATTGCCGGATTGCCGCGGATCCCGTCAAAGAGTGCGTTGGCTATTCTGAGATGTTCTGGGCTCGGATTACACCATCCGACCCTTGGGCATTATGACTCCCCTCGTTGATTTGTGTGGGATCGACAGTACAGGGCGAAGCTCGCGGAGTATGCCAATCGGCCGGATACGCCCTCCTCGGTAAACCGATATAGCCTGCCATCCTGCTCTCTTCTGGGGAAAATCAGCTTTTCGGTAGCAAGCCGCCGAAGAAAACAGGGTTGACCGATGATAACCTATTGGTTATATTTTCGGCATGGCTTGGGAGTTGGAATCGACCACCGAATATGACGCTTGGTTCGCTGGCTTGGACAAGCAGGAACAGGTCGAAGTGCTCGCGAAGGTCATGTTGCTCCGTGACTACGGACCCGACCTTCGCCGGCCCCATGCGGACACGCTCGACGGATCGAAGTTCGCCAACATGAAGGAACTGAGAGGCAAGACGGCGACTGCCCAGTTGCGGGTGGCGTTCGCCTTCGATCCCCGCCGCGTCGGCATCCTGCTGATCGGCGGAGAAAAACAAGGGGTGAGCCAGAAGCGGTTTTACAAGACGCTCATCGCCATGGCGGATGAGTTGTTCGAACGACACCTGAAGGCGTTAAAGAAACGAAAGTGAGGCACTGCGATGGCCAAGTCCTACGATGACATCCTGAAGAACGCTTCGCCCGCCGTGCGCAAGGCCGCCGCCGCGAAGGCGAAGCAGTACAAAGCGGAAATCGACGCCGCCGCGGCAGTGCGGCAGATCCGCGAGGCGTCCGCCATGGGGCAAAAGCAACTCGCCGATGCCTTGGGCGTCTCCCAGCCGGCGGTGGCGAAGATGGAGAAGCAGAAGGACATCCGCCTCTCCACCCTGTTCTCGATCGTCAACGCGGCCGGCGGATCGATGGAGATCCGGGTAAAGCTGCCGAAGCGAGGCGCCTTTACAATCCCGGCGAGCAACTAATCTTGGAACGCGAACAGAGATCGTAGTCTGGCTCCTTTTGACGCAGGCGGCCCTTGTTCAGCGCGATGACTGTTGCCGATCATCGATTTGTAAAGGTCGTAGAACCATAGCTCCTCACCCACAGGATACACGTGCGCCACGCACGAGTAGCAACGACACTGCCCCGGCGAGGTTGACGAGGACGCGGGAAGAGCGACGCATGGCGAATAGGCTTCGATCGTGGTCAACTAATTCGCTTTCAGGTCCCCAGGCGGTGGAACGGCGATGACGTTGGTTGGCGGGGCCTCCGGCATGGATGGCTCGGAGCCGGTCGCGGCCGGCTCGCGGGGTTTGCGAATGGCCTTGGCCTCGGTGCGGCTAACGCGCTTGGCGGCGGCCTCGGCTTCCGGGCCCTCCAGCGCGTCGCGCTTGATTACCTCATCCCGCAACACCTTGATGATCTCACCGTCGTCGACAAGCACATCGACCACCCTGCGAAGTTCCCGACGAATGGCGCCGACGATGCTGTCGTTCTCCGTCAGCAGAGCGGCCAGCACGTATCGGCTGGTGGCGTCCTGCCGGTCCCGCAGTTCAATGTGCGCGCCTTTAAGGAATCCTTCCTTGGTCAGCGGGTAGAGCCGCTCGAGCTGGTCGTCCTTCTTGGTCTCGATCGTGGTGAGGTCGATTTCGGCGAGCAGGCGCTTGTCGATCGGCTTGGCGAAGATCACCTGATACAACCGCCAGACGCTGGCGTTGGTCAGCAGTACCCACTCCACGCCTTGGTTTGCGGCGTAATCGATCGCCTGCTTCACGTGGCGGTCGTCCAGCGCCGTGCCGGCAGACTTCACCTCGATCAACTGCACCAGCTTGTCGTTCAGCTTCACGGCCAGATCGCAGAACGTGCCGCGAATGGCGAACTCGCTGGTAAGCTCGACGTACTTGTCGTACCCGAAGACCGTCGAGAGGACGTCCTTCACCAGCGTGACGGTGTCCGCCTCGGAGACGTCCCGAGCCTTCTGTTGCTGGACGATCGGAACGAACTGCTTGAGCCCCTGTATCAGTCGTTCCCGCAATCGGTTCGGAAGTGCCATCATTACCCCAGTTCTGCCGGCCGAGCCGGCGATGTGTTATTTCTTCTTCCTTGGATCCTCTTAACTGTCTTTCCCATTTCATGGCTGCACAGCTGGGCCGGTATGGTCGGTGACGCTGTGCTGGAGTTTCAAATACCCTGATGCGTGAATTTGTCTTGAAGGGAGAACGTCATCTCATCGCATTCGGATTGCCGACGGAAACAAGCACGCCATCGCGAAACTCCGCCGTCATGATCGTCTCTTTCGTTTTTGAGACGCGACCCCGCGCCATGGATCCATAGTCAGTCACGAACACGTCGATTTCCTTCACTTCGACCCGGTCTTTTGTCCATGTCCATTTCTCCTCAGTGTCGCCGACCTTTTCACGTAGTAGCTCGTAGCTGCGCATAGCAAGATATGCTTCAACCATTCGCATGCCTGAAACGAGTCGACCCTCCCGAACGGCAGTGAGGGTGGCTTCGTCTTTGCAGGTGTGTGTGACGTACCAGTCCATGCGATCGACGCCGACCTCAAGCGCTATCGGGCCGCCGGTCGTCTTCGCTGAGGAACTGCTGAAGACCCCTCGCTCCGCTCCCTTTGTCTTCTCCCATCGCCCGGCACCTCGTGCAAAGTAGTAGGAGCCTTCGACGACAAAACGGCAACCGAGATTGCCTATTTGTTCGGGCCGCTCCGAGGCATCTCCAGCGAGTTTCCGCATCCGATCCTGCGCGACTTCTGCAGTCATACCAGGATAAATAAGCATGAGGCGGCGGACGCGGCCGTCCTCAATGTCCACAAGCGCTCGGGTGCTCCCGGCGACGCCGCCGGCGAGGTAATCGTAATCCTTCAGATCGAGGCCTGCATCGTTGAACTGACGCCTGGCTGCCTTAACCACTTCAAGATCTGAATTCAGTTCCCACAGTTGCGGTGATACTTCCTCAGGTAGGCCACCGAGCCGAGTGCCAATCAACGCAAGTTTTGTCGTGATTCGTTGCTCGACCGCGTCGGGCAGAGGTTTCTTGTCCGACGTGACGCGTGGCTTATCCGCACCCAGTGAGACCAAGCACACCGCGCTAAGAGCGCAAAAAGAGAGTTTCTTCATGTCCATACCCCGATCGTGAAGTGTCACGCGGAGTATCCGTATATTCGTCTGGCGGGTCAACTATTTAGGTCGCCGACACTTGACGGCTCAATCCTGCCCCGTCGTCGCGTCCGCGCCGCGCACTTCGTAGCGTGCCATGCGTTCTACCTTGGAAGAGGTGAGGCCGCACCCTGCCCGTAATCGTGACTAAATTCAGGCGATCGCTGTCCTCGCGACACCCTGAAGCGGGTGAAACGCACCTGGTCAGAAGTTCGTCGGCACCGGGAAACCCCACTCTGCTGCCTGTTCATTGGCTTCACGTTCAACGCGTGCATACCGATCCAGATCAGATTCGCCTGGACTGCCGTGATCGTCCGCATGTCCGCACCATTGATGCGCCAGCTCGTGGGCGATGGCGTAACGTCGCACCGACTGTGGGTATCGGCTCAACTCTGCGTACAACATCACGATCGGCACAGCACGGCTACCTGCGTTGGATCGCAGGATCATTGATGATGCCGCGGCGTCGCCTTGAAGCACGAACTGCACCCGCTCAATGATCCACGCGGCAACGTCTGCAGGGATAGCAGCAAGTACTGCCCGTACATCCGTCCGAAGGTGCTGGGTAGTGTCACCTATTTCACTGCAAAAGAATTGAACGCTTTTGCTCGGAAGTGGGACATCTGCATCTGGCCTATGGGGCATGCTCGACTCTTGTCATCAGCGATTACAGGGCCCGAGAGTGGCGGGCCGGTGGTCAAATCCGCTTTTCGGCGTCAACACGTCCATGTTGTTGGCAAGTTCACGCCACCGTTGTTATCCCAGTTTTGCTACAACTTCCTTCGCTTTGCCGATCGATATCTTCGCATAGATCTCCGTCGTTTTTGCGTTCGTGTGTCCCAATACCTGCTGCGCGTGGTCGAGGCCGAATTGTTCGCGTGCCAGCGTGCCAAAGGTGTGACGAAGCTGGTGAGGGTGCCAGCGGTGTCGACGGCGCCAGTCCTGCACAATTGCCCACTTCGTTCCGAGTCTCTTCTTCCACTGCTGTTCGTCTTCGCCTCGGTGGCGTGCAACTTCCGCGGGGGGCGGGTGAAGCTGATCGCATGCCCTGTATATCGCATTCCGGTACGTCGCCGCGGTGTATCCAACGGTGACTGGACGCTCGACTTTCTCGGCGCGATTGGTGCCGACGCGGTTGCCTTGGTTCAGCGGAGTCTTTCGTGTAGCACTGCGGTTGACTCGCATTTCACGTACGGCCTCGCTAGGCGAAAAGACCGGCTGGTCTGTCGCCCGCCGATCCATGTAAGGTAGCAGGATCGCCTGAGCCTTCGGCCCAATCGCTACGGCGCGAATGATGTCGTGGTGTGCTGTCTTGTGATCTTTGATGGCGTAGATCCAGATGGAGTCGGATCGGTCGACGTCCATCGGCAGCATGGTGCAGAGTTCTTCTGATCGCATCCCGGTCAACGCCTGCACGCACACCATGTCGCGCACCGTCTGAGACAGCTTCTCGCACGTGGCTGCCACCACGGCATCAGGGACCGGCTGAACGGACTTGGACTCGCCGAGTGTCGTGTCCCCCGCCCTAAGGCTCTCCACGGCTTCCAGCGAGGCAACGACGGACGCCGGCACCATCTCCATCGACACCGCCCACTTGAAGATTCGGCGGATGTTGTGAATGCGGCTGTTGAGGGTACTTCGTTTGATCCCGCCGGCGGCTTCGACGTGCGACCGTACCGCCTGCAAAGCCAGCGGCCCGAAGTTCGCGGCGGGCGTTTCGCCGTAGAGATACAACATTGCGGAGATGGCCGCTCGATACTCTGATTCCTGCGAATCGGGACAGACGCGGGCAACGAGGAATCCGGCGCAGACGTCCGCGACGGTGACGGTTTGCGGAGTCAGAACTGCAGTCCGGCCAGCCGCCAACCATTCGGCAACACGACGGTCATACGCTCTGCGACTCGCCGTCGTATCGTACCGGCCGAGGTAGACATCCAGACCATCAAACGTCACAACAGCTTGGCCGCTGGGCTTGTGATAGCGATAAGTCGGCACTCTCATTTTTCGCATAAAAACAGGCCCCTTCGCCTGTGATGTTTATCCGAACCTCATTTCTTCGGCGATTCACGAGGCGTCCACTTGACGCCATGCTGTTCGAGAGTCCGACGAACTTCCTCCATCCGCCGGGCGCTTGGTTTTGGCGGCTGGCTTTCGACGCCATTCAGTCGATTCAAGAATCGATGCACCGCCGCCTCACTGGTAGCCCGACGACCGCCGGTCCAGATCGACTCCAGCTTGATCCGCTCGCCGGCTGGACTGCAGAGCCCCACCGTGACGTAACGCCATAGCGTCGACTGCGCGACCCCCTTGCCGTTGACCTGCAAGCACGGCAGGTTCGCCGCCCTCGACAGGCTGATCAGTTCTTCGTTGTCGGGGTCAATCATCACCGGTTACCTCATCTTTTGATCAGATCACACGGCGTGGTTTTCAATGCCTTCGCGATGCGCTCCAGCGTTTCGAGCGTCACGTTAGGTTTGCCCCCGGACTCAATTTGATGCCAGTGTTGGCGGTTGCTAAGACCGGCACGTTGTGCCGCGTCTTCCTGCGAAAGCTTCAATTCCTCACGAAGCTGGCGGATTTTTTCAGTATCAAGTGGCATTTCAGAAGAGTACGTGATTCTAAATATGGCGTCAAACTATAACTTGACGTGTATAGTTTTGGTGATACGTTGTTTTGCATGATGATCGAGCAAACGAACGCGACTTGGTCCGATCTGCATCCGGCGATTCATCCCGGCACGCCGGAATGGGCGTGGTGTCGCGTGCTGAAGATCAACATCGTCGTGATGACCGAAAAGGCCATCCTCATTGAGAAGTTCGATGAGTCGTCAACGCAGGTCTGGCTGCCGAAATCGGCGTGTGACTTGCTGCCGATCAGGGTGTTTCGTGGTGATCGCCAGGAGTATCACATTGAGGTCCGGCCGTGGGCATATCGGAAACTGCGCGAACAGTGGGCTTGATCATCAGGGCCCGAACCCATCGACAGTGCTGAGCAGGTTGTCGCCCGCCGCTAGGTGGAACGGACCAAGGCCGGAACGGATGGAAGGGCGTCGACCCCGCCGGGCAGAAACGCCAGGCCCGGGTCTTGCGGCGGGCGTCGTGCCTGCCAGAAAAAACAGAGCCGTCCGGCCACTTTGGCACGAAAGGATTGATCATGCAAACCCCGAAACCGCAAGAGGTTCCCGAGCATTTCCACCGCCTGAAGCGAAAGCGTGAAACCATCTCCCTGGCGATCGCACCGTCGATCAAGCGTGCATTGGTGCGGCTGCATCGACAGCAACGATCGTGGCGCTCCGTCGCGGTGATCGTCGAGGCGCTGGTGGTGAGGTATCTCCGGCTTAAACCCCATGAGCGGGCGCAGTACCTGCAAGGGAACTATTATGATCGGCACGACAGCCGCGTCGGTCGCGACCATCGTCAGCACCACGCCGCGAAGATGGCTGCGTTCCTCTCCGGACGCATCCCGAGTTTCCACGTCGACGCAAACGCCAATATCGCAGCGGGCAACCCCATCTCATACGACCAGGGGGGCTATCGCATCGTGTTTGTGGATACCCCGATCCGCCGGCACGGGCGAACTGTGCCGATGTGGTTCGATGCCGACTCCAGGCTGATCACCGTGCACGCGGCGACCGAAGGTGAGCGGACTGCGTTCGCCGCCGCATTCGATATCGGCTACCAGGTGGGCGGTTGCAGAATCCCCGCAGCGCAAGACGACAACGATTCGGCCGATTGGTGGAAGGAAGACGATCGATGAAAACGCGGATGACCGCGCGCGTCGATAGGACCCTTGCCGCGGACCTTCGCGCCGAATAGCGTCGGCTGGCGCGTCGCCTTGCGGATCCAGCGGTCGAGATGGACGCCGAAGAAGTCGCGCCGCTGGTCGTGCTGTGGGACAGGATGCGTGCGGCCAGGCTGACGTCGACCCGATCGCCGGCGCGGTGCTAAGCCAGATCAGCTATGCGATCATTCTGGGTGGATGAACAATGATGATCGATTCGATCTTGGTACAATTTACGCGGGCGTGCCGGCTGATCCCCGGCCAAATGCTCTGAGCGCGTCGCGGTTTCATCACCACGCGACGCGCTCGGGGCGGCCCGGTTTGAGGTGATGACATGTCGGCTGGCTTAGCTACCACATTTCGTGAAAACTCCCAAAGGCTGCGAGACGCCCTTGCGTGTCTGCTCGTGCTTAACAAGCAGGTTTGTGAGGAGATCGAGTCCCCACCGCGGCGGCATCGCATCGTCGCATCAGAGGTATCCACGCGAGAACCGATCATCGAGCAGTACCAATATCGGGACCGCAATCTCATCACCGAGCTTTTGAACCAATCTACTAACGCGCTTTCTGAGGTGCGTACCCTCGCAGATCAATGCTCGCACGACGTTGCCGCCATGCTCGATGACGGAACTTCACCAAAAACGTGGCACCACCGACTCACTACCCCCTCCAACGCGATCAATACTGCAACGGCCTTGCTTCAACGCGCCCAGGATGGTGACGTCTCAGTCGTTCGCGATGTGATCAAGAAACTCGCCGACTTGGAGGAGGCGTTGCCCGCCATGACGCAGGCAATGGTGAGCAAGGGAGTAGCAACGGCACCGCAGGTCCCAGCTTGTCGCATTCGAGTCAAGCCGAGCGGTGACGACACCTTGCCAGCAGTTGGATGGCTCGACGATGTCAGATTCGACCTGCACAACCGCGTGGCGCAATTCTTGGAGGCGCTTATCCAAAACCCGGGCCAGCGTCTTGCATGGCGAAAATACGCAGATCCGAATCGAAAAGATAACGACAAATGGTCTGTGCGAAGGAATACTCTGCCGGCCGACGTTCAAGTGTTGTTCGAGTCGAAATCAGGTCCCCTCGGCGGCATCCTCTTGAAGCAAGAAGCTTGGAGATGAGGCCTGCGCACGAAATAGTTACCAATTAGGCCCTAATCGCGGCTGTTGGCAGATTGCACAATTCGCCTCCATTGGACCCAACTCAGCGGGTCACGACACAATGGAAGCGACAGAGCGTGACATTCTCTTCATCTCAGATCTCGAACGACTCCTCGGCGAACGTCGGCACGTGCTCGACCACGCCATGAAATCTTATCGCATCGATCCTGCGGGGCGCGCCGGGATCATCCGATATTGGACACGCGATCAACTTGACGTCATTCGCTCCGCCGTGGCTCGATCTTCGGACCCGTCAAAGCGCCGTACCGTTGTAGTGTTCGTTCGGCAAGGTGGAGGTTCGAAGTGAACCGCCAACTGCGCCAGCCCATCCGCCCGTTCGCCCCTGTGCTTTTCCGGGCGATCATCGATAGCCTGCGGGCCGGCCTTGACGACCGCCAAGCCCACGCTCGTTTCAAGTCTATTGATCCCGCTGATGCCGATCGCGACCTGATTATCTTCCGAAGACTTGCGAAAACTGGGGGAACACAGTGACTACATCCCTCGATGACATCCCGCCTCGTCAACTGCAGACGATCGTCCACCTCGCCGCACTGCTTCGGTCACAACGATCTGAGTTCGTCGGTGTCCGGTCTGATGAATTTCGTGCTGCAGCAACGATTCTGCATGCGCGACGGGCCGCCAGAATCATCTCCATTCGAGATGCTGGTGGCATTCTTCACCTGAAGTTGAGCCAACGACAGTTACCTTGCCGACGGTGGAGGGCAGCATAATGGCGCGCCCTGGTATCACATCGAATCCCAAGTTCCTGCGGCTCTGCCACCTGTTGCAGATGCCCCGTCCGCATGTGCTGGGGCATTTGGAGTTTTTGTGGCGCGGCCCGTACGAGTCTGGAAACCCGATGATCGGCGATGCCGTGGACGTCGAGCTTGCCGCCGAGTGGTCCGGCGAACGTGGCATCTTGTTTCGCGCGTTGATGTCCGCTGGCGGACAGGATCGGGCGGGCTTCATCGAGCCGGTCGATGGAAAAACTGATTGCTACCAGATACACGACCTCTGGGATCACGCGCCGGACTATGTACGCAAACGTC
This sequence comes from Phycisphaerae bacterium, assembly GCA_037189665.1. GTDB lineage: Bacteria > Planctomycetota > Phycisphaerae > Tepidisphaerales > Tepidisphaeraceae > BPJO01. The sequence continues at coordinate 61,078 of JBBCIV010000029.1, forward strand.
GGGAACGCGAGCGGGAACGCGAAGCGAAGGGGAAAACGCTGTCGGACCTTCGTCGTGATGCAGCTCGCAAGAGATGGGATGCCTCTGATCACGTCAATGCAAATGGTATGCAAGCGGATGCAACTGACCGCCATTTGCATGCAAACGGATGCAAACGGGATGCAAACGAACGCACTCGCGCTCCCGCTCCCGCTCCCGCTCCCAATAAAGACAAGCCTGCTGCGCAGGCTACCAGCGAGGCCGCTTCGCGACCGTCGTCGGCGGACGCCTCGGTACTGGTGTTCCCATGCATCAAGGGCAGAAAGTCCCAGTTCACCGAGTGGCCGCTCAGTGGCGAACTGATCAGCGAATGGGGGATGACGTACCCAGCCGTGGACGTGATGCAGGAATGCCGGCGTGCGCTCGAGTGGGTGAAGGCGAATCCCGCGAAACGCAAGACGTTCGCCGGCATGCGAGCATTCTTGTCGTCTTGGCTATCCCGGCAGCAGGATCGCGGAGCCGCCCCCGCGCGACGGATGGCGTACGCAAACGGTCACGCGAACGGTGTCCCCGACAAACTTGGCACCGCCGCCCATGCCGCCCTCGACTCCATTTCACTAGATCGGGGGCTGCGTTGATTTACGAAGCGACCAATCCCTTCACACCTAGTGGCTTACCGCCGCATTCAATCGAGGCCGAACAATGTGTCATCGCATCACTAATACTGCTGGGTAACCGGCCGGATGCGGATGAGGCCCGCAGGCTCTTGGGCTTGCTGGCTCCAAAGGCCTTCTATCTCCCCGACCATGAAACACTCTGGCATGTTCTGGGCGACATGATCCGCCACGGACAACCTGTCGACGAGGTGCTATTGAAGGGAGAACTGCAGAAGCGCGGCCAGTTCAAGGAGATCGGCGGCGATGCCTATCTCGCCATACTCCTCAACACAGTACCGTCCGCCAGCAGATGGCCATATTACGCGCAGATCGTCCGCGATAATGCTCACCTCCGCGCGATCTATAAGTTCAGCTACGCCGCCGCCCGCGACGCGCTCACCGGGAAAGTGGATGCGATGCAGGTGACACGCCGGCTGCGCGATCAGGCTGAACTGCTTATCCGTCGAGCGTCATCAGTTATCGACCGATCTGGGGCAGCCGCGGAGGTGGAGGCCGAGATTCGGGCGGAAGCAAATGGGCTCCGTCAAAACGAACCTTTCCCTTGGCCGATTTTGACCGCCTTGGCCCGATGCTTGCTTCCCGGCTCGATCACGTTGCTGGGCGGTGACCCAGGTGTCGGAAAGACGTGGCTGATCATCGGCGCGATGCTATCGTGGCTGAAACGGGGCGTTCCGTTCTCGGCAAGAATGCTCGAAAAGCCTCGCCGATGGCATGTTCGGCGAGCACTGGCACTGATGTGCGGACGAATCCATGTCGTGAACGACGAACACGTGCGTCAGAACGCAGAGTGGTACCAGACCGTTGCCGGTGAGTTTGCCGAAACGCTGGATGCTTTCGGTGAGTGTATTCATTCCAATGAGCTCGCTACAGGCACACACATTTCCGACATGGCGACTTGGGTAGAGGAAAGAGCAAATGCCGGCGACCGCATCCTCATCGTTGATCCGATCACCCTTGCCGCGACTGGCGACCAAGGATGGAAGGATCAAGAGGATTTCATGGTCCGCGCCGGGAAAGCAGTTAGTCGTTCCGGCAGTTCGCTCATTCTGACCACGCATCCACGATCCACGGACGGGAAACGCTCTCCAACGCTGGACGATTTTGCCGGTGGCCGTGTGTTCGGTCGGGCCTGTGACGCTGCATTGAGCCTGACCAAGTTCGCCGAATGGCGGCGTGCCAGCGTCATTACCAACCTCGTCGCCCGAGACAAGCGGACGATCGACACCGACCGCGCAATCAAGATTTACAAGGCGCGTGACGCTGCTGGGGAAGGCTTGGTTATCGCCATGCAGTTTGACCCCAACAGCGGTCAATTTACTGAACATGGCGTCGTCGAGGAATGGATTCGAGATGAGGATCAGGCCGAAACGAGGTTGCCATTTTGAGCGACAACAGTCCGACATTCACTATCACGCTACGCCTATACGGCGATGGGCCACCACCCGAAATTCGACTGCGCCGCGCATTGAAGTGCTTGTTGCGATCGTTCGGCCTCCGATGCGTTAGCGTCAACGCCGTCGCTCAGGCCAAGACGTTTGGGAAGCACATGCATAAGGCCCACGAGCAGCAGATATGTAAGTTCGAAGCGTCAGCTTCTGGCTCGCCCGCCCGCGCAACGCACACGCGAGGAGAAAAACAATGAACACCGCCAAGAATCCGAAACGCGGACGTCCACCAAAGATCACCGTAGCGGCCATTGATCTGGCTGCTCGAATGCTTACCGACGGCGCAAAGAAGCACCAGGTTAAGACGGCACTGCGTGAGCAACTTGGACCGACGTCAACCAAGACTTTAGAGCGGATCATCGGTAAAGCGCGAACGGTTTCCGGCGTGCCTCGGAAAGTCGATGTCACGGCCGCCGTGCTGACGGAGATCGAGGGCACCGTCTGTCGGCTCGCCGCTGATCGTGGGATCGACTGGGCACCGACGCCGGCCGGGCCGGATCGTCGGCTTGCTGGCTTACGCAACATCCTTACCAGCTTGGTTCCTAACGCTGATGCTGGCGTGATGCCTGGGCTGATTGGTATCGGCACAACGAACTCTTTCTCCACTCCAACCGCCGGCCGTGCCGGCAAGGATCAATCGTGAATCGACTTTCGGACCTCTACCACCAGGCGCTTGCCGACGAACAGATCGCGCATGCCGAAGCGCTTGCCAACGCGCGGCTCGAATACGCGAAACTCATCGTGTCGAAGTCACTCAGCGCTACCGATAAGGATGTCTCGCAACTCCGTCGGCTCACGGAAACCCTCGGTCTGACCGAGGCCGACGTTGATCACGACCTCGCTGCCGGCCATACGATCAGCAGCCTTTGTGAAACACTTACGCTCGCAATCAAGGGTTGCAGTCCGCTCGACCCGCTCACGTTCGGCGGGCATGTTCGCGATCTGGACGGCGCGATTGCAACTGCTCCGCGGCTCCGGTCTGCGGTTCCCGATTTCCGAAATCTGAACAACGTACGGCGAAGTCAGCCTGCCGGCGTTTTATAGGGCAGTTTTGATCGAGTTGGAACTCCCGATGATAGACGATCCCAAGACACCGAACGCAAATCCTTTGGCAAACGAACTCGACAAGCTCATCGCCGATCTGGAGGCAGTGGCGATAAATCACCTAGAGCGAGAATTTCGATTCTTGCTCGGCGAAGAGCCATCAAGGGTCAGTGAGGTATTCCGATCGTCGCCGGAGTACGTCGACTTGCTGTTGACGGTGACATTAAGTCCCGAGCCAGGCGATGCTCGCCGCGTCCGAAAAGCCGGCAATGCCATTGGTGTGTCGGACGACGAGATCCTGAACGATATTCGTGTTGCATTCCGAGTTACGCGGGCACTGCAGCTTGTTGGCCCATTGATGGAATCTCAATCTGATTTGTACAGGTTCGGGCTGCTGCTTCAGGTGCTGTTGCAAGAATCAAACCACCTGACGATTCACGCACCGCCCGTTCAAGATCTTGCCGCGTGGCCAGCCGGTGCCATCGGCATTAGGCGTCCGGAAGCATACAAGGACCGCAGAAAGGCCCCTTAATCATGGCGATCGCAGATTTATCAGAGTTGATCCAGAATACCGAACTCGTCGAAGATGATAATGGCATCATGTACAAGACTCGCGTGCAGGTCCGCGAGATCGATCCAGCACAGCCTTGCCAACTGTTCCATGCACTGAATGCTACGAATCTTCCGGTCTGGGGGCAGAGCCATCCCGTCATTCCTGGTATCAAGGTGCGGTCGCGTATTCCGCGGCCGTTTCTGAATTCGAAAACTGAAACACAGGTCGAACTGGTCTACCGCTCGCCTGATCTGCAGCAACTCGATCCGAATGATCGGCCGATCGTTAAGTTTCGAGGATTCACACGAGAAGTGAAGACCAATTTTTACGCTGACCATCAGCGACTGATTGAAGTTCGCTATACGCCTGGCGGTGCTGGCGGTCACGCCACCCGGCCGGCGAAGTCGCAGATCAGTTCGATCACCGCATACAAAGCATTCGGCGTACTCGAGTTCGAACTCGTTCGAAACTCTGACCCATCGTGGATGCTGAAGTATTACAACAAACTCAACCGGACGCCATGGCGCGGCTACGGACAGTACTGTTGGTTCTGCTCGGAGATCGGGATTGAGCGGCAGAAAGGTCGCTCGGGATATAAGGTCAACGCCGTGTTTATTCTCGACGAGGAGACGCACATCAAGACAGCGTTCTATCGTCTTCATGACGGGTCCATTCCGGAGGACATTCCGCGTAATTTCAGCCCTTACGAAACCACTGTCGATTTCGGCTTTGCGAACGTCGCGCCAGCAATGCCGGCGGACTTTAACCTGCTCGGCTTGCCGAGTGGCTTCTGAGCGTTTTTTGTGTAATCGTTTTTTCCCGGGCGTGAGGCTTTTCCCATGAGCAACTCTCTATCCATCGCAGAAGTCATCGGCGGTGCCGTCGTCACCATCAGTGCCGACCTCAGCGGGCTCCGCGCCGGCTATGCTGAGTCGAAGAAGATCGTCGCCGATATCGGTCAGCAGACGGCGATCGTCCGTGCGCAGGTCGTGGTGGATCGGTCCGAAGTTACGCGACTGACCACATCGATCGGCACGCTCACCATCCCGATTCGGCTCGATATTGGCCCGGCAATGGCTCAGATGCAGCAGTTGCGGGCCGGTGGATCGACACCGGAAATCACCGGCCGCTCGCGCCTCGCCTTAACGGGACCAAGCGCTCGGGCCGGCGGTGTTGCAGATGAGATCATCGACGCCGAATGGACGCCGGTGAAACCGCGCCTCGCGCTTCCCAGCCCAGGCAACTCTCGGGCCGGTGCCTACAACGGCATGGGCTACGACTTCGGCAACATCGAGAAATCGACTGGCAAGCTCGCCTTTGCATCCGAGAAGGCCGCCAAGGATTGTCAGCGTGCCGGGGGCGAGATCGACAAGGCGGCCGGGTCACTGGCGGTTTTCGGCAAGATACTCGCGGTTGCGGAAGGAATCAGGGGGACGTCGACGGCCATCGGCGCGGCTTTTCGGGCAATCACTGCCTCAGACCCAGACAAGGCTGGCCAGGCGGTGCAGCAAGGGCAGGATGCAATCGAATCGCTCCCATTCGGGATCGGTAAAATCGCCTCGACGGCTGGGCAAAACCACTACAGTTTGTTCAGTTCGATCGGGAACTTCGTCTCCGGCAACGGACTCGAGGACGATCAGCAAGCGGCGGCTCGCATCAGAGAGGAAGCCGCGAAGCTCGACATGAAGAGCGATAGATTCGCGCGGATCGGTGCCGGTCAAGACGAACAGAAGATTCTCGCTCGCAACACAAGCCGGATCGTCGGACGACAGAACCGGGATGCGCTGGGGGCTCCGGAGTGGGCCATCTATAACGCCGCGCAGGATGAACTGGACGATTACAACCGCAAAGCCGATGAGATCCGCAAAGCCGCCGGGCTTCGTCAGGACAGCGGCGAGGCCATCGTCGCCCGTGAAGCGCTTCAGCAGAAAGTGGCGATCGCCAGACGGCAGGCCGACGCCCAACGCATCGGAGAGGTAACGGCGTCCGACATCACCCTTGCCCAGACCCAGCGCGCCGGTGATGTCGCCATGCTCCGCGCCACCGGGCAAGGCCGCGCGGCGGACACGGCCGGCATCATCGGTCAACGAGACGACCAAGCCTTCGCCATCGTGGGCGAAATGGGTCAGATGGATGCGATCGGCAGCAAGGATACCGACAAGCGCATTCGGCTGGCGGCTCAACTCAATGCGGTGTTCGACTCGGCGAACAAGCAACTTCAGGCTTACGATGAGGCGCTGAAACGAGAGGAGCAGGAGATCGTCGCGGGAGCCGCCGCTGGCACAGAGATCGTCAAACTTCGTTCGGAAGGCCGGATCGGAGAGGCTAACGAAGCGGCGATTCGAGAATCCTACCGTGATCCGCTTCGCATGGCTGGCGAGAAGTTCGGCGATGGATCCGACGCAGTGAAGTCGCTTGAGGCTCGACGCGATGCCGAGATCCAAGCAGACAAGGAACAACGCGCGAAGGGGGCGACTCAGCGCATCGCCAGTCTTGAAGCTGAAGCGACGGCATCACAGCTTCGCATCCGCGGGGAGTTCCACGCCGCTGAGAAGACTCTGTTCGAGGCGAACGCGAAGGCCCGGATCGAGCAACTAAAACGGGAGAGCGCCACTCAGCAGGAGATCGACGCCGCCAGCAAGGTGATCGCAGGCCAGCGCGCGGAGATGAACGCCGCAGACAAACGCGCGGAGAGGCGGTTTGCGGATCAGATGGCAGGTCGCCAGTACATCGCCGGAATCGATCCGCAGATGCAGATGCTCGCCGGCGTCGCCGGTCGGCTGTTGGGGATGGATGCGGAGTTGAAGGCCGCCAACGACCCGGAGAGTAAGCTCACGGCAGGCCAGCGGCAGCAGCTCGTGCAAACGCAACAAGCTGAACTACTCAACCTCCAGCAGTCGATTCTCGCGCCCAACCGATACGCCACTGAGGGTGACCGCAACCGCGAAGCTCGCGGCAACATGAGTGGCGATGAGCAACAGAAGGCGCTCGATCTGATCGCTTCACACCTGAGGGACATTCTAGACAAGATGGGCACCGGAACGCTTGGATCGTAGTAACCCGTCCGGTCATGAACTCTTACGGCGTGAACAGTACCCCGCCCAACATCGTTAACGCAAAACCGTTGCAACCGGCCGCGCCTGCGCCGCTGCTTGTAGACGCCCGCGAAGCTGCGCGGCTGCTGTCGATCAGCGATCGCACGCTGCGTGACAGGACGAAGGATGGTACCGTTCCGGCAGTGAAGCTCGAGGGCCGCATCCTCTACAGCCCGAAAGCGTTGGCGGATTGGGTAGACCAGCAGATTGCCTTGCGTACAGCCGTTGACCTGGAGAAAGTGAGCGAACATGGCGAGCATCGTGAAACGTCCGAACGGCCATCGTGAGATCCGGGTGATTCTGTCGACGGGCAACCGTCCGACCATCCGCCTCGGCCGCTGCGATCAGAAGACTGCAGAGGGTGTCCGCCTCCACGTCGAGCGGCTGGCGTTCGCCGTCAGCACCGGCACCGCCCCGCCGCCGGATACCGCCGGATGGATCAGCAGCATCAGCGATCAGCTTCACGCGCGACTCGCCCGCGCCGGGCTCTGTGAACCGCGGGCACCATCCGTTCCGCCGGCGGTGCTCACCGTGGGCGTGCTGGTCGACGCCTTCATCGGCCGTCGCGACGACCTGAAGCCCGGGACAATCCTGGTCCTGAAACAAGCCCGCCGGCACCTGGTCCGAAAGCTGGGCGAGGGCCGTGACGTCGCCAGCATCACCATCGGCGACGCGAAAGACTTCGATCGTTCGATGCGCGGCGACTATTCGATCGCCTACAGCGGCAAGATGGTCCGGTGCGCCAGGCAAATCTGGCGGGACGCGATCGACCGCAAAACGCTGACCGAAAACCCGTGGCTGAAGGTGAAGGTCGGATCAAACCGAAACGTCGAGCGTCAGCGATTCATCCCCCGCGCCACGATCGACAAGGTGATTGCCGAGGCGCCTGATCCGCAATGGAAGCTCCTGATCGCGCTAGCGCGGTACGCCGGGCTGCGGGTTCCGTCCGAGCCACTGGGGCTAACGTGGTCGGACATCGACTTCGACAAGGGGCGGATGCTGGTGCGATCGCCGAAAACGGAGCACCACGCGGGGAAGGGCTCGCGCGTGGTCCCCATCTTCCCAGAGGTCCGCGAGCATCTGGAAGCCGTCTTTGCGCGGGACGGCGCCGACGGCGAGGTCTACGTCATCACCCGGTTTCGTGAAAAGAACGCCAATCTGCGCACGCAGTTCGGCCGGTTCATCGCAGTGGCGAAGGTCGAGCCCTGGCCGCGGCTGTTCCAGAATCTGCGGTCGAGCTGTGCGACGGAGCTGGTCGAGCGCTTCCCGGCCCACGTCGTCAACGGCTGGCTGGGGCATACCGAGGAAGTTGCCCAAGCGCATTATCGGAGCATCACGGATGCCCATTTTGACGCCGCCAGTGGTGCGCCCGGGCAAAGCGCACCAGAATGCGCACCAGCAACCAGCGGAAATAAGCGGGAGGAGCGGAAATGCGCGGAAGCCGTCGCAGCAATTTCCCCAGAAAATGCAGAAACCCCCGGAAATCCGGAGGTTTCATCATGGGAGCGAGAGGATTCGAACCTCTGAAGGCATAAGCCAGCAGATTTACAGTCTGCCCCGTTTGGCCACTTCGGTACACTCCCGGATTGTCGTCTCGCCGGACATCAGATCGCGTCCGGCGAGTCGGGCAGTATGGCAGAAAATGGGGGCGATTTCAACGTGTCGGAACAGGGGGAAACCGCCTCTTTATCTACTGCCCATACCGGGTTCGGAAATCAACGCTGGAAACGGATGGTCACGCGATAGTCGGCGGCCTGGGGATTGGTGCTGGTGAACTGGATGGTGCCGGGGGAACCAGCTTCAAGGACGATCGGCAGCCAGCCGACGGGGCCTTCGATGCGGCGGTCGGCGGCGTCGTAGAACTCGTATTGGTATTCGAGGTACAGCGATCGGCTCACCGCGCTGCGGATGGGGATGACCACCGTCAGCAGGCCAAACTCGTCGCGGTCGACGCGGTCGCCGAGGATGGCGGTGGACTCGCGGAGTTGTTGTTCGTAGGTCTGGGAGAAGAAGATCTTCTTGTGGTCGGTAATGTCCGCGCGGCCGCGCGAGGGAGCCTTCACGCCGGGCTGACATCCGACGGCGAAGACG
>JBBCIV010000030.1:0-48087 GCA_037189665.1 Phycisphaerae bacterium
CGAAGATGGATCTCTTTGCGTCCTCTGTGTGGCTTTCCGCTCTTCGCGTTCATCATTCCGTAGCCATGCGGTAACGATTGGGTAACACAACTCGTCAAACCTATCGCAACCTTCGCGCCGATTGCACCAATCCCTTGCGCACGTGGCCGATGTTCTAGGGCAGAGATTCTGATGCTTCGTGGTGAGCTCGTCACGCAAGGAGGCGAACGCGATGCTCGATGGCTCTGCACCTGAGATGGCCTTGACCCCCGCCGATCTTCCCTCGCCGAAACGCGTCGATCTTCACGTCCACACGCTCGCCAGCTCGAAGGCGGGCGAGGCGGCGCTGAAGGCGATCGATTGCCCGGAGTGCTACAGCGAGCCGGACGAGGTGGCGCGGCTTGCGCGGCTGCGGGGGATGGATTTCGTCTGCATCACCGATCACGACACCATCGCCGGCGTCGCCTCGATCGCGGCGGGGGGCGATTCGCGGGTGATCGTTGGCGAGGAGGTGACCACTCGCTTCCCTGAAGATAAGTGCTGCTTTCACCTGTTGGTCTACGGCATCGACGCCCGCCAGCACGAACGTTTGCAGTCGCTGCGAGACGACGTCTACGCCGTCGCCGACTACATCGTCGCCGAGCGGATCGCGCATTCGGTGGCGCACCCGCTGTACCGCCAGAACGACCGGCTGACGCGCTGGCATCTCGAACGGCTGCTGTTGCTTTTCAAAGGGTTTGAGGTGCTGAACGGCGCCCACAGCTCGCTGCATCGCGAGAGCATCGAGCCGGTGCTGAACAACCTGACGCGGCAATCGATCAGCGACTTGGCCGACGCACACAAGCTCGTGCCGAAATGGCCGGAGCCGTGGTTCAAGGCCCGCACTGGCGGCAGCGACGATCACGGACTTCTGAACGTCGGGCGGACGTGGACCGAGTTTCCGCACGACGTCGCGACGGTGGAAGACGTGCTGAACGGCCTGCGGACCGGCGCCTGCCAGGCGGGGGGCGAGGCGGGATCGTCGATCAAGCTGGCGCACCAGTTTTTCAGCGTCGGCGCGAAATACTACGGCCGGCAGATCGCGGGTGGGGCGGGGAAGCGAGAGGCGACGGACATGAGCGGCCTGCTCGTCTCCGCCCTCGTCGGCGACCGCTCGCGGCCGACATCGAAACTTACCCTGGCGCGGGCCGCTCTCCGCGCGCAGGCGGCAAAACTCACGCAGCGCGTGCGCTCGAGATGGGGGAAGAAGACAGGACTTCGTCCGCCGGGCGCCGCGCTGCTTTCGGATGTGTTCGCGGACGGCGTCCGCAAACGGCTGGACGACTATCCCGCGTTCGCGGACCTGATGAAGCAGGGCATCGCGCCGCTGGCCGGGCATCGCGACGCGTTCTCGCTCTTGTCGGAGGTGAACCGCGATCTGTCCGAGGCGATCTTCGACGCCGCCCGCGACCGCCTGGCCGGCGGATCGCTGTTGGGCGTGTTCGACGCGGTGGCGCAGGTGGCGGCTCATCAATTCTTCCTGATGCCGTATTACTTCGCCCTGTTTCACCAGAACAAAGAGCGATCGATCATGCCCGACCTCGCCCGCGAGCGCCGCCGTCGCACCGCCGATACGCTGCGGGTCGGGCTGTTCACCGATACGCTCGACGACCTGAACGGCGTCGCCCGCTTCATCCGCGACATGGGCGAGCAGGCCGGCCTGCGCGATTACCACTTCACGATCCACACCAGCGTCGCCGTTGAAAAGTTCGACGTCGCGTGCCGCGTCAACTTCAAGCCGTTGCTCTCGCGGCCGATGCCGTTCTACGACACGATTTCGCTCAACCTGCCGCCGGTGCTCGAGATCCTCGAGTTCGCCGACCGCCAGCAGTACGACGTCATCCATTGTTCCACGCCCGGCCCGATGGGCATGACCGGTTATCTCGTCGCGAGGATGCTCCGCGCGCCGCTGGCCGGCACGTATCACACCGATTTTCCGAGCTACGTCGATCACCTCACCGGCGATCATCGCTTCACCGACGCCACCACCTGGTTCATGAAGTGGTTCTACGCCCGGATGCGGGCCGTTTTCAGCCGCTCGCAGGGGTATCGGTCGATCCTGAAGGGGTTTGGCTTGGGCGACGAGCGGTTGAAGTCGATCGTGCCGGGCATCAACACCGACAAGTTCAACGCCGGCCGCAAGGTGGAGTCGCTGTATCACGATCTCGGCATCGCCGAACCGTACCGCCTGCTGTACGCCGGCCGGATCAGCGTGGAGAAAAACCTGCCGCTGCTCGTCGAAGCCTTCAAGATGATCTGCCGGCACCGCCGCGATATCGCGCTGGTGATCGCCGGCGAGGGCCCGTACGAGGCCGAGATGCGAAAGCAACTCGCCGGCCTGCCCGCACATTTCCAGGGCGCTCTCGGCGATAAGCAACTCGCGCCGCTCTACGCCGGGGCGGACCTGTTCGTCTTCCCCAGCCGCACCGATACGCTCGGGCAGGTGGTCATGGAAGCCCAGGCGTCCGGCCTGCCCGCAATCGTCTCCGACGAAGGGGGCCCGAAGGAGATCGTCGACGACGACCTGACCGGCATCGTTCTCCCCGCGACTGACGCGATGCTGTGGGCGGGCGCGATCGAAGAGCTGATCGACGACCACGACCGCCGCCACCGCTACGGCCGGATCGCCATCACGCGGTCGGCGCGGTATTCGCTGTCGAACACGTTTGACGCGTTTTGGGGTGAGCATCTGAACCTCGTCGAGCCGGGCGAGCAGGGCACGCATCCGGCCACGTCGATGCGACCTGCTGTCGAACCGCTTTCCGTGTAGATGCGGCGCCTTCGCGACGGTGCCGTCCGATCAACAACAGGATGAAATCTCGCCCTTGCCCGGCCGGCGGTGCTATGATCGGCCAACACATTTCTTCTGCGGAAAGGGAACGGCTATGAGAGGAACGATTTCGTTGATTGGCGTGATGTCGATGCTTGCGTTGGCGGCGGGCTGTCAGACCGATCCGGGGCGGGATCGCAGCAAGGCGACGGTGAACACGATCCAGGGCACGCGGGCGGAGATGGCGGCGGGGATCGGGGAGATCGAGGCGGTACAGGCGACGCTCATCGCGTTCCAGAACGCCGCCGGCGATCAGTCGAAACTGTACGACACCTATAAGAAGCAGGTCGCCGCCGTCGAGGCGCGGGGCACGCGCGTGGCGGCGGAGGCGGACAACATGTCGCGCCGGTCGCAGGAATACCGCGATGCCTGGCGCGAAGAGGCGGGCCAGATCAGCGATCCGGCGCTTCGCGAGGCCGCCCAGGCCCGAGCGGCGACCGTGAACGACCGTTTTCAGGGTATTTTCGAGAAATATCGCACTGCAAAAGATGCCTATCGCCCGTTCGTCACCCAGTTGAAGGACGTGCAGAAATACCTTTCCAATGACCTGACCGCCGCCGGCGTGAAGGCGGCGACGCCGACGTTGAAGGAGGCGGTGAAGCTTGGCGACGAACTGAAGGTGAAGACGCAGGCCGTCATCTCCGAACTCGATACCGCCGCCACCCGATTGACGCCCGCGATCGTGCCGCAATAGCACGGCCACGATTTTACCGCCGCTTTTCCCGAACGACGGCGGTACAAGTGAGGCTTCGCGCCGCAAAGCCGTCTCGGTCATTCCGACCGAGAGGAAGATTTTCGCGGAAGGGCGGGAGCAGCGAGTGATGATGTTATTTGAACAAACGAACCCAACTGTCATTTTGACAGGGGTATTCCTGCGAAGAGATGCCGCGCGGGCGATTTTGCCAAACGAACCCAATTCGGTTGCAAAGTATTGTTTGATCATTGGTTACGAGATGAGAAGTGTGAGGGCTTGCCGTGCGGACTGGCTTGCCGAATGGTTCGCACGGCGAACCCTGCGCGGGTCGTGGAGTTGATCGTGTGCTCCTGCGTTGGCGCGGGCCGAATGAAAGGAGGGCGCGTGAACGCGACCCGGGGCGAGGATCGTTAGTTCCGCTCTGTTGATAATCGGTCGTGTTCCCAACTCCCCAATTTGTTGACACTTAGGAAGGCCGCTTTTAATGTGGCGGACAATTGCGGCGGAGTAGACTTTACTGCTTTTGCAGCACACCCTTGGAGGCTCGCAACATGATTCGTCTCGCACCCTCGATCGTGGCCGCTCAGCTGCGGGCCGCGGCGATCGGATTTTCCCTCCCCGTTTCGCTCGCGTTGCCCTTAACCCTTATCAATACAGGTGTTGTCAACGCACAGGACGCCGCTGCCGCTGACCCGGTAGTCAAGGCGGTCGAAGATTTCTGGCATTACGGCAAGATCGCCCGTTATGACCTCGCCGGCACGAAGGCCGACGAGATCACCTCTGCCGGCGCGACGCCGACCGCGGTGCTCGAAGCGTTCGAGAAGGTCGCCGCCGATCGTGGCGACAACCTCGACGACTGGCTCATCCGCTGGCAGGGCGTCGAGGCCATCAAGGACAAGGCCGACGCGCTCGCCAAGCTGTTGAACGAAGGCCGGTTTGAGCGTCGCGCCAACCCCGAGTACATCCTCAAGCAGATCGAACGCCTGCCCGGCGGCGATCGGCCGTACCGGCTGGCGATGACGCAGCTCCGCGAGAGCGGCGAGCTGGCGGTGCCGTTCCTGGTGGAAGTGCTTCGCGATCCGGCGAAGATGTCGCAGCACGGCACGGCCCGACGGGCGATCGTCGAGCTGGGGCGTCTGTCTCTGAACCCGCTTGTCGCCGCGACCGAATCGACCGATCCGGAAACGCTCCAGGCGGTCGCGTCGCTGCTGGGCGACATCGGCTACGACGCCGCGACGCCATACCTTCAGCGGCTGGTCGAAACCTCGACCGTCGATACCGTCAAGACCGCTGCCTCCGAGGCGCTCGTCAAGCTCGGCGGCGCCAAGGGCACCGCGGGCAACCTGTTCTACGACCTGTCAGAAAAGCTGTACTACGGCAAGTCGTCGCTCACCGCCGACGCCCGCTTCCCGACCGCGAATATCTGGAAGTACGACGCCGCCGCCAAGGGCTTCACCCGCACCGCCGTGCCGCAGGCGATCTTCAACGACATCATGGCGATGCGTGCCAGCGAGTACGCGTTGTCGCTCAACACCGACAGGGACGCGCTGAGCCTCTGGCTTGCCGCCAACTTCAAGCGTGAAGCCGACCTGCCCGAAGGCGAGGCCGACAAGACCCGCGCCGAAGGCCAGCCGGTCGCCCACTACTACGGCGTGACCGCCGGCGCTCAATACCTGAACGCCGCGCTCGCCCGCGCCCTGAACGACGGAAACTCCGCCGTCGCGCTCAAGGCGGTAAAGTCGCTTCAGGACATCGTCGGCGACGCGAACTTCAAGTCGAACGAATCGACGACCCCGCTCATCGCCGCGATGCAGTACGGCGACCGCCGCGTGCGGTTTGAGGCGGCGTTCACGCTGGCGCAGGCGCTCCCGCAAAGCCCGTTCACCGGGCAGGAACTGGTCGTCCCGCTGCTCGCCGAGGCCGTCTCGCAGACGGGCCAGCCGAGCGTGCTGGTCGTCATGCCGACGCAGGAGGCCGTCAACGCGATCGTCGAGCCGCTGAAGGCCGAAAGCTACATCGCCTCCGGCGCCACCAGCGCCGCCGGCGCCCTGTCCGCCGCCGCGGCGGTGCCGGCGATCGACGTGGTCGTGATCTCCGAAGAGCTCGCCTCGCCTGAAATCGAATCGCTGCTGGGCCTCATCGCCCAGTCGCCGAAGGTTCGCGGGGCGGGCAAGCTGTTCCTGGTCAAGAGCCAGGCCAGCCAGTGGGAAACCCGCAAGGTCAGCGACAAGACGATCAGCACCTCCATCGCCACCGACACCGCCGGCATCAAGACGGCGATCCAGTCGTCGCGCGAGGCCTCCGGCGCGTTGCCGCTCGACCCGGCGCTGGCGACCGAGTACGCCACCCGCGCCGGCGAACTGATCAAGCGCCTGGCGATCTCGCGCGGCCAGGTCCTCGACCTGACGCCCGCCCGCTCGACGCTTCTGGGCGCGCTTGAAGATTCCCGCTCGGAGATCGTCAAGCTCGCCGGCGAAGGCTTGGCGCTGCTCAACAGCGAGGACGCCCAGCGCGGCCTGCTGATCAAGAGCACCACCGAAGGCGTGGCCGACGACGTGAAGGTCAGCCTCTTCAAATCGCTCGCCACCAGCGCCAAGTTCTGGGGCAACAGGCTTGAGGCGGCGCAGGTCGAGGCGCTCGACAACGTCGTCAAGACCGCCACCAACGCCGACGTCAAAAACGCGTCGGCCGAGGCGCGCGGGGCGCTCAACCTTCCGAGCAATCAGGCGCGCACGCTGATTCTTGAACAGTCGCAAAAGTAACGTTGCACGACGACGACGCTGAGCAACGAAACCCCGCGACTTCGATAGTCGCGGGGTTTTAGTTTTATGATCGAGGGGGAATTGGCCGCGGAGACGCAGGGACGCGGAGGAAGAGAGGGAAGAATTAGCCACAGATGGGGCACCGATGTGCACCGATGAATACGGAACTGTCTGGAATCGCGGGCGTCAATGCATTTCTCCCAGTAGGGGCCAGGCATGCGTCGCCCCCACTGGGGTTCAGGCCGTATAAGCCACCCAATGCGCATTGCATCGGCGCACGTCGGTGTTCCATCTGTGGCTAATTCCTCCGTCTTTTCTCCATGCCCCTGTGTCTCTGTGGCCGGTTCCCTCCGCAAGGAACCGCCGTGGAGATTCGAAACGAGACGACCGCACCGATCCTGCGGCCGCTGGTGCTGCTGGCGCTGCCAGTGCTGGCGGAACACGCGCTGCACATCCTGGTGGGGATGACCGACACCTACCTGGCGAACAACCTCGTCGATACGCGCGGCCTCTCCGGCGTGGCGCTTGACGCCGCGCACGAGACGAACGCCGCCGCCGGAGCGGCGGTGGGGTCGATCACGTATATCCTGTGGTTCGTCGGGCTGATCGTCTCGGCGATCGGCACGGGCGCGACTGCGATCATCGCCCGTGCCATCGGGGCGCGTCATCGACGGCTGGCGAACAAGGTGTGCGGGCAGGCGATCTTCGCCGCCGCGATCGCCGGCGTGGGGCTTGGCGCATTCATGTGGCTGGCGGCGCGTCCGCTGGCGAACTTCACCGATCTCAGGCCCGAGGCGGCGGCGTACTTCGCGCAGTACATCCGATTCCTCGCCTTCGGCGCGCCGCTGGCGGTGATCATGTTCACCGCCAACGCCTGCCTGCGCGGCGCAGGCGATACCGTCACGCCGGCGATCGCCATGATGACGGTGGACCTCGTGAACCTCGTCGTCTCGGCCTCGCTGGTGTGGGGCCTGCTGGGCATGCCGGCGCTGGGGTTCAAGGGCATCGCGATCGGCACGACCTGCGCTTACGTGGCAGGCGGGCTGCTGCAACTCGCCGTGCTGATGGTCGGGCGCGGCGGGATCCGGCTGTTCGTCCACCGGCTGCGTCCCGAGTGGCTGACGCTCAAACGCATCCTCCGCATCGGCATCCCGTCCGGCAGCGAAGGGCTTTTGATGTGGATCGGCAACTTCGCCGTGCTGAAGGTGGTGAACGAACTGGGCAACATCCCCGCCACGGCCCACAACCTCGCGATCCGCATCGAATCGCTCAGCTACATGAGCGGTTTCGCGGTGGCGATGGCGGTCGCGACGATGGTGGGGCAGTCGCTTGGCGCAAACGCCCCGGCACGAGCCCGGCGGTTCGCACTCGTGGGCTACGGGATCGGCGGCGGAATGATGACGCTGCTGGGCGTGCTGTACGTGCTGGCCGGCGGACATCTGGCGGCGTTCTTCACGGATGACCCGGAAGTCATCCGAAACGCGGCGTGGTGTCTGTTCCTCACCGGCTTTATCCAGGCCTGCTTCGCGGCGGCGATCGTGTTCGGGTCGGCGTTGCGCGGCGCGGGCGATACCAAGTGGGTGATGATCCTCAACCTCGCCAGCATCCTTGGGCTGCGGTGCGCGGGCGTGTACGTCGTCGGCAAGTTCGGCGGCACGTTGCCGGTGGTGTGGATGGTGCTGTGCGGCGAGCTCGTCCTTCGCGGCGGGCTGATGTTCGCGCGGTTCGCCACCGGACGCTGGATGCACGTGAAGGTGTAGACCGCGCCGCGCCTTCCCCGCCTGTTTATCCGGCCTATGATGCAGGCATGTCGCTCCGAAACCTCGACGTCGAATCCGTCCTTCGCCGCCTCGCCGACAAGCGGGTGGAGGACGCGATGGCGGAGGGGAAGTTCGACAGCCTGCCGGGCAAAGGCGAGCCCGTCGAGATCGAGGAAACGCCCGCGGACGAGAAGGCCAAGGCGCTCTGGTGGGCGCTGAAACTGATGAAGCAGAACGACTTCATCCCTGACGAAGTCCGTTACCGCAAGATGATCGACAAGCTCAAAGGCGAACTGGCGGCCACGCGCGACGCTCGGCTCATCCGTTCGCTGTGCGGACAGATCAACCGCTTCGTCCACAAGCTCAACACGATGGGCACCAACGCGATCGCCAGCCATGTCGCGCCCGTGGACGTGGAGGCGGAACTGACTCGAGTTCAGGCCGGGTCGTAGCCTTTTCCGCCCAGCGGATGGCACCGCGACAGCCGGCGGACGGTTTTCAGGCCGCCTTTCCAGGCGCCGTATTTGGTAACGGCGTCGATCGCGTACTGGCTGCACGTCGGCTGGAACCGGCAGTGCCCGCCCATCAGCGGCCCGAGGGTGATTCGATAGAGCCAGACCAGCCCGATCAACCCTCGCTGGGCGATGTTGCGTTGCGGCGATGGAGCTTGGTCAGGCATCGGCTTTTCAGATTCGCAAGCGACTTTCGATAGCTCGTCAGCGGCATCGCGTCATGCGGGCGGACCAGCACCACCACATCATACGTCGCCGGCCAACCGTTGCGGAGGGCGCGGAAGGCTTCGCGGAGGAGCCGCTTGATGCGATTCCGCTTCACCGCGTTCCCGACCGGCCGGCCGATGGAGATACCGAGACGGGAACGCCCAACGCCGGCGGGGCTAGGCGCGATCGACATGCCGATCGGCCCATCCCAGGCCCGGAGGTTTTGATCGAGGATTCGCTTGAACGTCCCGCGACCGCCCAATCTCCCTGTGCCTTGAGGGAGAGGAGCAGGCTGGGAAGGAGACTTGGAAGGATCGACAGACATAAATCACGACGAAGCACTACCTGATTCCTCCCCCTCCGGGAGAGGTTAGGTGGGAGCCTTTACCAAGGGGCGCACACATTCGATATTCAAAGGCCCTCTCCTGGCCTCCCTCGGAGGGAGAAGAGTGGAATTAGGCGTTCGATTGCGCCCCGCGGCGAGGCGGAGTTCTCCCTCATCCAACCCTCTCGGCGAGGGAAGAGGTCAATGCACGCCGTGTTCCGCCAGCCATCGCTCGGCGTCGATGGCGGCCTTACAGCCCATGCCGGCGGCGCTGATCGCCTGGCGGTAGACCGAGTCGGACACGTCGCCGGCGGCGAAGACGCCGTCGATGTTCGTGTAGGTGCGGAAGCCGTCCTTCAGCTTGATATAGCCGGTTTCGTCGAGCGCCAGCCCGCTGTCCTTCAGGAAGTGCGTGTTCGGCGTATGCCCGATCGCGATGAACAGTCCCTTCACCGGCAGATCGCGCGTCTCGCCGTTCTTCACGTTCTTCAGTCGCACCGCGTCGAGGTGGCTGATGCCGAGCACGTCTTCGACGACCGTATCCCAGATGACCTCGGCCTTGGGGTTTTCGAGGATGCGCTTCTGCATCGCCTTGCTGGCGCGGAAGCTGTCGCGGCGGTGGATGACGTACACCTTCGACGCGAACTTGGTGAGGTACGACGCCTCTTCCATCGCCGTATCCCCGCCGCCGATGACGGCCAGCGGCTGGTTGCGGAAGATGGGCAGCGCCCCGTCGCACACCGCGCACGCGCTCACGCCACCGCCCGAGGTGGCGAGGCGAATCTCGTTCGGCAGGCCCAGCCAGTTGGCGCTGGCGCCGGTGGCGATGATGACCGAGCGGGCTTCGACGACCTTGTCCTCGTTGGTCGTCAGCTTGAACGGCCGGCCGTTGAAATCGACCTTGGCGATGTCGAGCGTCTCGACCCGCGTGCCGAACTTCACGGCCTGGTCCTTGAATAACTGCATCATCTCCGGCCCGGTAACGCCTGCCGGAAAGCCGGGGTAATTTTCCACCTCGGTCGTCAGCATCAACTGCCCGCCGGGCAACTGGATGGTGGGCGTTTGCTTGGGAACGCCTTCGTAAACGACGGGGTTAAGGTTGGCCCGCGCCGCGTAGATTGCGGCGGTCCATCCCGCGGGTCCGGAGCCGATGATGACGACGTTTTCTGCCATGGTTGGTCGAAGAATGATAGGCGAAATGTCGCGTCGATGCACGGTTTGCGAGCGCCAGACAAGGCGCGAAACGCGACGGACGTGCTATGATTCGCCCGCCATGATGTTTCAGCTGCTTCAGACCGACCCGCGACAGTACTTCGCGATCATCATTGTCGTGATCGTGAGCATTATCCTCCACGAACTCGCCCACGGTTGGGCGGCGGTAAAGCTGGGAGACGATACGCCCATTGAAACCGGCCATATGAGCACGCTGAACCCGCTGGTCCACATGGGGCCGGTGTCGCTGCTGTTATTGGCGGTCTTTGGGATTGCCTTTGGCGCGATGCCGGTGAACCCGTCGCGCCTGCGGGGCAAGTATGCCGAATCGCTGGTGGCGGTGGCGGGGCCTGCAATGAACGTCTTGCTGGCGATCGCGGGGATCGTGGCGCTGGGCCTATGGTGGCGCTTCGGCGAGGTGAACAAAGAGAATCAGGTGGCGGTGAACGCGGCCATCCTGCTTCAAACATTGGGCATGTACAACATCGCCTTGGCGATCTTCAATATGCTGCCCGTGCCGCCGCTGGACGGGTCGCGCATCGCGGCGAACCTGTTCCCGGGCTACCGTCGGCTGATGGATTCGGGGATGGCGCAGGGCTTCATGCTCGCCATCTTTTTCGCGATGTTCATGGGCGGCGGCCGCTACATCTTTGGCGCATCGCATTATGTGTGGCTGCAGGGCGTGTTGTTGGTCGCGGGACCCACTGTGGGTGTGTCAGAAAACTAAAACGCCCGCTCGTATTGCACCGGCGGCTTGGCGCGATCGGCCTGTCCCAGTTCTCGCGCCGCGTGCAGCGGCCAGTTCGGGTCGCGAAGCGATTGCCGGGCGATCAGCACCATGTCGGCCTGGCCGTTTTCGATCACCGCCTGTGCCTGCTTTGCGCCGGTGATGAGCCCGACCGCCGCCGTGGCGATGCCGGCTTCGCGGCGGATTTGGTCGGCGAAGCGAACCTGGTAGCCCGGCTCGACCGGAATCTTCGCTCGAAGCGCGTTTCCGCCGGTGCTGGTATCGATGCAATCGATGCCCACGTCCTTTAGCCGGGCGGCGAGCGCCACGGAATCGTCGATCGTCCATCCGTCATCGACCCAGTCGGCGGCGCTGATGCGCGTCCAGACCGGCAGCGCATCGGGCACAGCCTCTCGCACGGCGTTGGCGACTTCGAGCGTGAAGCGGATGCGGTTTTCAAAGCTGCCGCCGTACGCATCCGTGCGGCAGTTCGACAGAGGCGAATAGAAGCTGTGCAGCAGATAGCCGTGGGCGGCGTGGATTTCGATCACCCGGAATCCCGCCTCCACCGCCCGGCGGGCGGAATCGACGAAGCGGTCGTGGATGGCGTGGATCTGATCGACGGTGAGTTCCAGCGGCGTGGCGTAGTTGTCGGCGAAGGCGATAGGGCTCGCGCCGGCCGGCTGCCAGCCGCCCTGTTCGGGCGGAACGAGATCGCGCCCCTTCCACGGCACCTGCGTGGACGCCTTTCGACCCGCATGGGCGAGCTGGATACCGGGGACCGCGCCATGCGAATCGATAAACCGCGCGATACGCGACCACGCCTTTGTTTGCCCGTCATTCCAGATGCCCGTATCCGCCGGCGAGATGCGGCCGATCGCCTCCACCGCTGTCGCTTCGGTGATCACAAGCCCCGCGCCGCCCGTCGCCCGGCTGCCGAGGTGGACGAGATGCCAGTCGTTCGGCAGGCCGTCGGTGGCGCTGTATTGGCACATCGGAGAGATGCCGATTCGGTTTCGAAAGGTAACGGATCGTTGAGTGAGAGGGGAGAACAGGTCGGCCATGCTGGAGTGTAGGCCGATTTATCCGACGGCCGCAAGCGGTGCGACCTAAGGGTTTTCGGGCAGTTGCTGGCCGAATTTTGCAGGTAGATCGCGTCCGGGCGGGAGGGCGTCGAGGATGCTCTGGCGATATTTCGGCAGCAGGCCGTCCGGCAGGGCATCGGGCGAAAACCACCGCACGTCGACCGATTCGTCGTCGTTCACGCGCGCCTCGCCTGCGACAACACGGCAGCGAAAGCAGACCGTGACGTACTGCGCCCGATCGCCGTTGCTGTAGGCCATCTCGGGCTCGGTATAAACGCCGCTGAGCCGCTCGATCTCCACATCCAGGCTCGTCTCTTCCCGCACCTCCCGAACGATGGCGCCGGCGGGGGAGTCGCCTGGTTCCATGACGCCGCCGACGATGCCCCATCGCCCGTTATCGCTGCGACGGGTGAGCAGGACCTGCCCAAGATCGTTGAACACCGCCGCCGTCACGCCGGGCAGGAAGAGCAGATCGTTGCCGATCTTCCTGCGGAGGGCGATGACGAAGTCGGGAATCGGCATGATGGCGATCCGAGAGCGTGCCCTACAGCGCCGCGATCACCGCGTCGGTGACGGCGCCGGTCGACGCGATGCCGCCGAGATCGCGCGTGTGGTTCTTCGTGTCGGCGACCACCTTTCGGCAGGCCTCGTTGATGGCGGTGGCGGACTTCGGCTGCTCGAGGAAGTCGAGCATCATCGCCACGCTCAGGAAGGTGGCGATCGGGTTGGCAAAGCCTTTTCCGGCGATGTCCGGCGCCGATCCGTGCACCGGCTCGAACATGCTGGCCGTTTGCCGAGTGGGGTTCAGGTTGCCCGACGCTGCCATGCCCATGCCACCCTGAATGGCGGCTCCCAAGTCAGTTATAATGTCCCCGAACATGTTGGTGGTGACGATCACGTCGTACCGCTGCGGCTGCGTGACCATGTACATGGTACAGGCGTCGACGTGGTCGTAAGCGCTCTCGATGCCGGCGTATTCCCTTGCCACCTCTTCGAACGCGCGCATCCACAGGTTGTGGGCGTAACGCAGCACGTTGGTCTTGGCGACGAGCGTCACCTTCTTGCGGCCGAACTTTTTAGCGTATTCGAAGGCGTAGCGGACGGCCCGCTCGACGCCGTGACGCGTGGTGACCTCGATCTGGTTCGCGACCTCGTTCTTCGTGCCCTTGTAGAGGAAGCCGCCGTTCTGGCAATACAGGCCTTCGGTGTTCTCGCGGACGATCACCATGTCGAACGGGTCTTTCTTTGCCAGCGGCGTGGGAACGCCGGGCAGAAGACGCGTGGGACGGAGGTTGATGTACTGATCGAGCTCAAACCGCATCTTCAGCAGGATGTCGGTCTCGATGAGGCCCTGCGGGATCTCCTTGTTGCCGCGCGGATCGGCGCCCACGGCGCCGAACAGGATCGCGTCATGCTCGGCCAGTTCCTTCAACGCGGAATCGGGAAGGGTGACCTTGGTCTTCAGGTAGTGCTCGGCGCCGAAGGGGTAGTCGGTCGTCGAGTACGAGAAGCCGAACTTCTGCGCCGCCGCCTTCAGGACCTTCAGGCCCTCGGCGACGACTTCCTTACCGACAAAATCACCAGGCATCACTGCGATCTTCATGTGCTTCCTTCCAGGATGGAATCGAGCAGGATAGGGACAGGATCGCTTCCGTTCAACCACCGCACCTGATTCCACCGCCGGAACCATTTCGTTTGCCTCCGGGCAAGCTGGCGGGTGGCGATCTTGATTTCCTCCACCGCGTCCTCCAGCGACAGCCGCCCGTTGAGGTGTTCGATCAGCTCATGATACCCCGTCGCCTCGGCGGCGGTCTGGGAAAGCTTGCCGAAGCGGGAAAGCAGCGAACGCGTCTCCTCCAACCACCCGGCCTGCATCATCAACTTCGCGCGGGCGTTAATCCGACGGTTCAGATCTTCTTTGTTCCAGTTCAATCCGAACCACGTCGCGTTGTGCCGATGCTTCGCCGATTCCCAGTCGGTTTGGAAGGAGGAGATCGGCTTGCCGGTCAACTCATATACCTCCAGTGCCCGTACCAGCCGACGGCGATCGTTCATGTGAAGGCGCGCGGCGCTCTCCGGATCGACCTGCTTCAGCCGATCGTGCAATGTCCGGAGCGGCTCTTCATTGAGGCGGGCGCGGATGGTCTCATCGGCGCCGGGGCCTTCAAACAGGCCTTCAAACAACGCCTTGTAATACATCGGTGTGCCGCCGGTCGCGACGAGCGGTACGCCTCGATTGGCGGCATCGGCGATGATCTGATCCGCCTGCTGCACGAACGATGACACCGCGAACGGCTCTGTCGGATCGACCACGTCGATCAGGTGATGTTTCACCCGCGCCTGTTCGTCGGCGGAGGGTTTGGCTGTACCGATGTCCATGCGTCGATACACCTGCATCGAATCGACCGACAGGATCTCTGCGCTGATCTTCTCTGCCAAAGCCAGCGCCAACGCCGATTTGCCCGACGCGGTCGGGCCCAGAATCACAAAAATTGCGGGAGAGACTGCCATCTCGACAACACCTGTCAAAGTTGCATCCGGTTATAAGAAACGCCCATTTCAATATCCCACAAAAGCTCTGAAAAATCAGCCACTTACAGCAGGTAGGCCGTTGCGGTTGGCCTGGCACGCACTTTGATTATGTGTTTTTCGCCCGCAGTGGTTGCGGGCGGAATAGAGTTGATAAGCATGAAAAGGAGGTTTGTCATGGCACTGCCCACCCGTGTTCAACGTGCGATGCATGATCCGCTGGACGTGCTGCCGCGTGAGTTTGGAACGTTGATGGATCGCTTCCTGTCGGGCCGCGATCTTCTGGGCAACGGTTCGTCGTTTGCGCCGTATGGCGTAGACGTTCGCGAAGATGCCGATCATTTCTACGTCGAGGCGGAACTTCCCGGCTTTAAGAAGGAGGAGATCGACATCACGCTGGAAAACGCCACGCTCACGATCAATGCCGAACGCAAGGCCGAATCGAATGAAGGTGAGGCCAACAAGGGCGACTGGTTGCTTCGCGAGCGGCGTTACAGCCGATACAGCCGCAGCTTTACGCTGCCGCCGACGGTCGATGAGAGCACCGTCGATGCCAAGCTGATGGATGGCGTGCTGAAGATCACGCTCAACAAGCGCGAGGAAACCAAGCCGCGCAAGATTACGGTAACCTAAAGTTAGCGTTTCAGGTTTAGCGCCGCACCTCGCGGTGCGGGTTCCCCGGCGTAATCGTGGGGAATCCGTGCCGGGGTGCGGTGCTGGACGTCTTCCGCGGTCTTCGCGGGCGATCAGCGTTTGCGGTCGACGATGTTCTGCTGTTCTTTCCACGCCTTGCGCCGGCGCTCGGCGAGGTCGTCGTCGACGGTCTTGCCCCATGAATAGGCGTCGATCGTGCTGTCGTACACCGCGAGCTTCGCGGCGTTCGGCTTGATCACGTCTTCCACGAGTTTCTTGTGGATCGGATGCTCGTCGTACGCGCGAAGCGAGGCTTCGGAGTCGAACGACATCACCAGCGCCAGGTCATAGGAGGAATCGACGACGCTTCGTTCCGACGCCAGCTTGCGGCCGTAGCCGACCTCGATCACGCCGGGGATTTGTCGCAGTTCTTCCATCGACGCGATCACCGGTGTCGCATCCACGCCTGGCTTCAGCCAGAGGATGACGATGTGGCGGATCTGGCCGGTCTCGGTCAGCCCGTGTGGCGTGCTGGTGCAGCCGGTAAAGATCAGAAGAAGGGGGAGCAAGGGGAGGATCAGCAGTCGTTTCATGATTGGTTCTCCAGGACGATCCGCGCGTTCCGCTGAAACAGCGGCAGTTTCACCCGCCGTAGCGTGGAACGGCGTGTGGTGGTGTGATACTCGTCCAGCGTCCAGTTTGCCACTGTTTCGGCGTTGAGCGATTCAAATCTCGGCTGGAGGAACGCGTCGATCGCCGTCGGCGCTCGCCCGTTGAACGGGCACACGTCTTGACAAACATCGCAGCCGAAGAGCCAGTCGCCCATCTGTTTTTTCAACGCCGGGTCGATCGCGCCGTCATGTTCGATCGTGAGATACGAGATGCACTTTCGCGCATCCAGTTCATACGGGGCTGTGATCGCGCCGGTGGGGCAGGCGTCGATGCAGCGGGTGCAGGTGCCGCAATGATCGGTCTCGGGCTCGTCGAACGGCAGGTCGAGGCTCGTCAGCACTTCTGCGAGGAAGATCCACGATCCGATCCGCGGATGGATCACGCACGAGTTCTTCCCCTGCCACCCAATCCCCGCCCGCACCGCCAGCTCCCGCTCCATCACCGGCACGGTATCGACGCCCACTTTGGTCTGCGCTTCGGGAAAGGTTTCGCGGATCCAGTCGGCCAGGTCGTACAGGCGGTCCTTCACGTGCGTGTGATAGTCCTGCCCGCGGGCGTACCTGGCGATCGATCCTTGTAGCTGCGACGCCTGCGTTGCCAAATCGTTTGCGGATGAACCGCGAATGGGCGACGCAGGCGTCGCAGCTACATCGCCCGCATTGTAATTGACCGCCACGCACACCACCGACCTCGCCGGTGGAAAATACACGCGCGGATCAAGCCGTTCCTCCGCCCGGTCCGCCATGTAATGCATTTGCCCATGCTGCCCGCGAGCGATCCAGTTGAGGTAGTAGTCGCGCCGGGCGGAAGGGGTCGCCGGCGCAATGCCGCACAGGTCGAAGCCGAGTGACTGGGCCTTCTGCTTGATGAGTTGAGCTTGTCGTTCGCGTGCGTCCACTGCGGACATGAGGCCATTGTCGTGCTACAGCAACGCCTTGTACATCTCGAAACGCTTGATGAGCTTGTCGCGGAGTTCGACGTGGTCGCCGGGGAAATCGCAGATGTTTTCGGCGACGTCGGCGAGAAGTTTGACCATGTTGTGCCAGTCGCGCAGGTCGACGTATTCAGGGCCGATCTTGCCGGTGGCGGCGTTCATGTTGTGATAGTTGCCCAGCGGGATGCAGACGGCGGCGGAGAAGTAGTTCCAGGCGTCGAAGACGGTGGCCTCGCAGGTGCCGCCGGGCATGAGGGCGCGTTGCCATTTGAAGGCGGTGTCGGTCTTGGCGATCTCCTCGGCCCGCTGCTGGATGAAGCGGGTGAAGGCGGAGTTGAAGATGCTCGTGCGGTCGCCGGTGCGGAGGATGACGCCGTCGCCTTGCTTCGCGTAAGTCTGCTCGGCGGAGCACTCGATGGAGACGATCAGGTCGGTGGCGCGGAGCAACTGTCGGTTCTGGGCGGCGGCGATCGCGCCGACGAAGCCTTCTTCCTCCGCGCGCGTCAGCAGCACGCCGACGGGGGTGGGCAGCTTGGCTTTATACAGCTTGTCGAGCACCGATAGCGCCGATGCCGCGCCGGCAAGGTCGTCGCAGACGCGACAGTAGAATTTGTTGCCCTTCACGCTCGGGCCGCCCTGATCCCACATGCCGACCGTACCGCGCGGGACGATGGTGGGGATGCGAATCGTCGCCCCGACCGGCCGGCCCGATGGATCGACCTCGACGCCGACGATCTGCCCGCGCACCTCGCGCGAGTGATCGAAGAACCGCACCTTCTGCCCTGCGAAGTATTTGGCGTGCACGCCGCCGTTGAAGCGGGCGCGGAGGGTTTTCTTGTCTTCCATCTCCTGCGCGGTGAAGCCGGGATGGTCGAGGTGCGCCACCAGCACCACGCGCGGCCCGCGGCTGATGCCGGGCAGTTCCAGCAGTACGTTGCCCGCGTCATCACGGCTGACCGCGATGCGCTTGCGCGACTTGGTCCACTGAAGCACCCACTCGATAACGCGGTGCTCGGCGAAGGGAGAGGTGGGGACGGCACAGAGTTGCTTGAGAATGTCGATCGCCATGGTTCGCCGTTTTTCCTGTTCTGTGCCGCCGAAAGATTAGCCAGGCAGCAGCACGATACGGTGATATTCGTATCCCATCCAGTTGAGCACAAGGCTTGCGACAAGCCAGAACGCTGCTGCTGCGGCCTCGCCGACCACCAGGCCGATGAACACGCTTCGGCTTGCCTTCAGCAGCGACGCGCCGCCGAACCTCACGATGATGACCTTCGCCAGCCATCCGAGCATCACGCTGAACCAGATCCGGGCAGCGGCGTAGCTATAAACGACGATGAACCCGATCGGGTGCAGCGGCCACCAGCCGAAGGTCAGCCGCAGGGCGCTGGTAAGCCCGACGATCCCGCCGCCGATGCCGATGTGGACCAGCGGGTTGTGCTCCTCCGGTCGCGGTCCGTTGACGTAGTTGTTGACCGGGTCCAGCACCTGAACCACGGGCACGCGTTGGACGGCGTAGGGGTTGATCATGTCATCGGGCGTCGGCGCGACGGTGGTGGCGTACCTATACTCCACCCACAACATGCTCGCCGCCGACACCGCGTAACCCGCCACGAGCGCCAGCGCCACCGCCAGGACGAAGCTGAGCCCCGTTCGCCATCGTCGGGATCGCTCGAACGCCGCCGAGTCGGCGACGCGCACGCCGGTGAGGAAGAACGCCGCGAAGCTCTCGCGCACGTCGTGAAACAGGCCGTTGACCATGCCGCTGAAGAAGAACGTCGTGTTGGTCGTCCGCACCGCCGGGAAGTCGAGCAGCGGCGGATAGAACCACGTGCGGTAGACGTTCCAGTTCACCTGCACGAAGACCAGGCCGGTTTCAGCGACGATGCGGGCGGTCATCATCAGCATCATCAGCAGCGATAGCGTGATGACCGCCGCGCCGATCAAGGTTGTGCCGGCGAACGTGAACCACCCGATCAGTCCTGCGAAGCAGGCGACAACGCCCCAGCCGGCGAGGCCGTAGGGGAGATAGCGCGATTCGGTTTCGTCCGCGCGGCGCCGGCCGACCATCGAGCGGAGGATCATCCACCAGTGTTGCCGGCCTACCCAGATGATGACCGCCGTCATCATCAGCAGTCCGCCGAAGTTCTGGTCGTTCTTCATCTGCCCGGTGAAGCTGACCTGGTTCATCCCCAAGAACACGTGAGCCAGGTTCATCAGCACGTAGAAGAACCAGATGCTGAACGCGATCTTGCTTTGCAGGAAGAACGTCATGCCGACGACGCAGAAGAAGATCTCGTTACGGCGGAAATCGCCCATGAGATAGGAGAACGGCGGGTCGGCGAGGATGCCGATGAAATCGTACGAACGCGGGATTTCCGGCACGGCGGGCGTGTAGGCGTTCATGCCGTTGAAAAAGTGCAGCCCGAACACCGCCGCAGCGGCGATCCAGAAGCCATAGGAGCGGAACAGCGCGTTCACCGCCCGCCCCGGCTCCGGCGCTTCGATCAACGCGCCGTAGACCGTCGCGAGCGGAAACGCCAGCCGCTCGTTTTCCACCCATTGCCGGCGCACCAGCAGACATAGAAACGCCATCAACCCCCATAAGAGCGCGATGAACACGCCCCACGTCGCCAGCGGCGTAAGCCACGCGGCCCACGGGATCGATCCATCCGGCGACCGCGCGACGAACTGGCGATAGACGTCGGAGTTGGCGATGTCGCGAGGCGTCTTGGCGTCATCAGGATAGTCGGGCAGAAGCCAGCGGGGGAGGTTGACCGTTTCGGTGAGGATCTTCGCGAACTCCGGCCGATCGGCGGCGGCGGTGGGGAGGCCGACGAGCAGGGCGGGCAGGTATCGCATCAGCCCGCTGGACGGCAGCGAGCACGCCGCCAGCATCATCGCGGTGATGACCGCCAACTCCGCCTCGCGAAACGCCGCCGAGGGCTTCCATCGCAGGAGCGAGGCGTTCAGCACCAGCACGATCACCAGCAGGATGAGCACCAGCGCGATCGGCAGGAAGTTGCCGACCATGTAGGTGTTGGCGACGGCGAAATCGTTGTAAGGGGTGAGGCCGCAGATGAGCGCAACGCCGAGAAGCCCGGTCAGCACGCTTCGCCACGTCACCGCCCGCGGCTTCGGCTCGGCGAGCAGGTCGGGGTGGGGACGCGGTAAGTCGTTATCCGGGGAATCTCGTTCGGCCATCGGGCTCTCTCCTTACGCCTCGGTCGATCAGTAGGGCAGCAGCACGATGCGGTGGTATTCGAAGCCCATCCAGTTCGCCGTAAGACTGTACAACATCCAGAACGCCGCGGCGGCCGCCTCGCCCACCACCAGGCCGATGAACACCGGCCGGCCCGCCTTCAGCAGCGTTGCGCCGCCGAATCGCACCATGATCACCTTTGCCAGCCAGCCCAGCATGATGCTGAACCAGATCTTGTGGATCGCCCAGCTCGACAACAACACGAACGCGATCGGATGCAACGGCCACCATGCCAGGTTCAGGCGCAGCACGCTCAGCACGCCCACGATCGTCGCGCCCAAACCGATATGGAACGCGTGACTATGTCCCTCCGGGCGAGCCGATCGGTACACGTCGGCAGTATCGAGCAGCTTCGTTCGCGGCGACCATTCGGTGCCGTAGGTATTGATCGGCGCCAGCGGCGGATCGGACATGCTGGTGGCGTAGTTGTACTCCGTCCACAACATGCTCGCCGCCGACACCCAGTAGGCGACGAACAGCGCCAGCACGATCGCCAGAACGTAGCTGACGCCCGTTCGCCAGCGGCGCGATTTTTCGTATGCCGCGATGTCCGCCACCCGCGTGCCGGTGATGAAGAACGCCGCGAAGCTCTCGCGCAGGTCGTGGAACAACAGCGTGATGTAGCTGGAGACGAAAAACGTGCCCTGCGTCGAGCGGATCGGCGTTTCGGGGATGAACAGCGGGTAATACCACAGGCGGTTCATCAGCCAGTTGATCTGCACGAAGATGAGCCCCGTCTCCGCCACCACGCGGGCCACCAGCATCAGCACCATCACCAGCGCCAGCGAGATGCCGACCGAGCCGATCCACGTTGCCCCCATCAGCTTGATGAAGACCGTCACGCCCGCCCAGCAGGCGAACGCGCCCCATCCGGCGAAAGCATAAGGGAGGTAGCGCGATTCGGTTTCGTCCGGCCGGCGGGCGCCGAACATGTGGCGGATGACCATCCACCAGTGCGCCCGGCCGACGTAGATGATCACCGCCGTCATCACGACCGCGCCGCCGAAGGTCTGGTCCTGGCGCATCTGGTCGGTGAGCGTGTATTGCGCGCCGCCCAGGATGATCAGCACCCCCTGCATCAGCACGAACATGAACCACAGGCTGAACGACGTCTTGCTTTGCAGGAAGAACGCCATGCCGACGATCGAAAACATCACCTCGCTACTGCGGAAATCGCCGGAGGTATAGGAGAGCGGGGGGTCGGCAAAGGTGGTGTTGAAGTCGTAGATGCGAGGGATCTCCGGCACCTTGGGGAAGTACTCGTGAAAGCCGTTAAACCCGTGCAGGATGAAAACCGCCCCGGCGGCGATCCAGAAGCCGCTCGAGCGGAATAGCGCATTCCAGCACTTGCCGGGCTCGGGGGATTCGACGAGCGAGGAGTAAACGGTCGCCAGCGGGAAGGCGAGGCGTTCGTTTTCCGCCCACTGCCTGCGGACGATGATCGTGAGGAAGATCATCAATCCCCAGAGCAGCGCGACAAACGCGCCCCACATCACCAGCGGCCGAACCCAGGCGGCCCAGGGGACCGTGCCGTCGGACGACCGCATGCGGTAGTCTTTGAAAACGTCGCTTTCGCCGATCGCGGCGGGGTCGGTGATGTCGGAGCCGATGTCGGGCATCAGCCAGGCGGGCAGGCCGGCTTCGGTGAGCGTTTTCGCGTAGTCAGGCGAGGTGGAGGCGGCGGTGTACAGGCCGATGATGGTGCCGGGCAGGTAGCGCATCAGCCCGCTGGACGGGATTGAGCACGCCGCCAGCATCATCGCCATCACGATCGCCAGTTCCGACTCGCGAAGGGCGTTTCCCGGCGTCCATCGGTGCATCGCCGCGTTCAGGACGAGCACCAGGACGAGCATCACCAGCACCAGCCCGATGGGCATGAAGTTGCCGACGATCAGCGTGTTGGCGACCGCCCAGTCGTTATAGGGAGAAAGGCCGCAGATGAAGATGACGCCGAGCAATCCCAGCAGCACGCTTCGCAACGTCACCGCGCGCGGCCGGGGCTCGGCTAGCGAGGTTTGGGACGGCAGGCCCGCAGTAGGTCTTTGCGGTAGATTGGGCTGCTGCGACATGGATCGTTCGGTTCCCTTCCGCCTGACGGCCACGACGACGTGTGCTGATTGACGATGCGCGATCGCGCGATCAGGTCCCCAGTTGTTCGGCCTCTTCGTTGATCGCCATTTCCTCCAGCTTCGGGATCAACGCCCGGCACTCGGCCGACTGAGGCGACAGCGGATAACGGTCGATCAGGTCTTCCGCCAGCTGAATGGCGTCCTTGAAACGCCGGGAGGTGATCAGCCGGTGAAGTTCACGTTCCAATTCTTGGCGGTGTTCGATTTCCGCGTTCTCACGAATTGTGGCCAACTGCTGGATCACCTTTGCTCCGCGCGGGTGATCGCCAAACTTACCTGCCATCTCCTCCGCGTCCCGCAGTGCCCGTTGCCACTCACGACGTTCGACCGCGTCACGGATTTGCGCGTACAAACGGTTTACCGCTGTTTCCCGGCGGACGTTGTATTCGTGAACGATGCGACCAAGAAGATTTTTCAATTCCGGTTGTTCGGGAAATCTCAGCAGCTCGGCTTTGACCGCGTCGATGGCGACCTGCCACTGCCCGACCGACATGTACGACTCGATCTTCGGCGACAGCCGCTGCATCGCGTCGGCGAGGGCCGCATCGCGCCGAGCCCAGGCAGAAAGGCGGATTTCCTCGGCCTCGGGATCGTCGGAGTAGTGGTGTTGTAGTTCGAGGATGAACGGCTCCAGCCGATCAAAATGGCCACCTGAGATGGCGCGCTCGATTTGGCCGCGAAGCGTCGCTAACTGATGGCGGCGATGTTCCTGGGCGCGGACCTGACGTTCGGATTCGGGAAGCAGCGAGAGTTCGAGCACCGTTCGCAGCGTGTTCTCCAGTCGCGCGATCTGCTGCGACTGCTGGCGGATCAGCTCACGAAGGGACTGAAGTTCCTGTGCAACGGTCGTCTCCATCGCGAAGGGCGAATATAGCGGGATGCGGCAGGGGACGCGAGCGTGAGCGACGTGGTAACAAATAACGCGGGCGGGCCCAACGCCGAGTTTGGCCCGCCGCCCGTCATCGTTTAAATGGGTAGGTCGCGATCAGTTGGCCGCCCGCCAGGTGTAGATGTCGGGCTTGAAGCTCTTGAACTTTGAGCCGTTGGCATATTGTTTCATTAACTTATTGATCGGTTCGATAAACGCGTCGTACTGCGGATTATTACGGGTGCGGTGGAAGCCGGCCGTCGTGACGACGCTGAACCAGGTTTTGCTATAGCCGGGCAGGCCCTGTTCGGCGGTGACGGAGACGCCGTTTTCCGACAGGAAGCGAACCAGCTCTTCCGCCGGCTCCTTGCGGGGAACCGACAGCAGCACGACGTACTGGACGCCGACGATCCGCTTGCCGTTGGCGGGCAGTTTGACCGGGGCGAGCGAGCTTTCGACCGACACGTTGGCCGGCGGCGTGCTGACCGGCACGCGGGCGACCGCGGGGTCAGGTTGCCTGACAGGCGCGGCGGGAGGCGTGTTGACGGGCGCCGTCGGCGGTTTGATGTTCAGCACGTCTGGCCGGGGGGGGGAATTGGCGAGAGTGGCGTTCGACGAGTCGTTGCGGCCGTTGATCTTGAAGACCACCAGCACGATGCCCATCACCACCAGCAACGCAATTCCCGCCGCCAAGCCCGTCGTGTAGCTGAGTTGGAAGGGCAGCGCGAACCGCTTGCGAGGCTCGGCGTTGGCTTCCTCCGACTCGAATTCGTCATCCCGACGCTGCGAGCCGAAGAGGTCGGCGACGTTGTTCAGCACCGGGTCGGGGCTGACGTCGTCGTACGTATCCTTCATGCGCGACGCAGCGGCGATCTCCTCGCGAACGCGGCGGGCGATGTCTTCCGAGGGCGACGGGGCGGGCTCGGCATCGCGGGCAATCGTCTTCACCGCCGGGCGAGGAGCGGGCGGCGGCTCGACCGGCGCTGCAGGCGTTTCTTCGACGGCATATTTCGTTGCTACGGGTTGGGCCGCCGGCGCCGGGGTTTCAACCCGGGCAGACGGTGGGGGAGCGGTGACCGCGACGGCTTCCGCAGGCACCTCGCGCATGACCGGGGTGCGGTTCCCGTGCATCCACGACAGGTTTTTCAGCTTGGAAGCGGCGGATTGGATCACGCCGGGCTGCTGCGTGCGCTGTTGTTCAAGTCTGCGCTGCTGCTCGAGTTGTTTCTGTTGTGCGGCACGGATCACTTCGAAAAGTGCCGGCCCCTTCTTGCCCTTTGCCATCCTGGCCTCACTTTCGCGTGATTTCGCGAGTGACACGACGAGCGCAATCCATTGCGCGTCCGATAAACACAACCATCCCTGTACCAGAATCTAAATCGGCGAAGTCGCGTTCGCAAGAACAAGATTCGTTCGAATGCGAAATGTTAACCGTCGAACGCGAAATGACGCCTGTAACGCGTCGTCATACGCATCCGTGCCACATTTCACGAGCGCGATGGCGCGCTTCGCCGCACCTGCGAATCGTACATCCTGCCTGATTTCACTCGCGCGCTGGGTGTGTCGTGTGCGCGCGAGGTGACGCGACGGCGAAGGTGCGTATATGGAACGCCCGATCCTCAATCCGACTGTTTTCGATGACCCCGATCGCCACCCGCTGCCGCCCATGCCGCACGAGCCGTGGCACGCCGGGCGGCTGTTCGTCCAGCTTGGTCGAGGAGTAGCGCAAATGCTGCGGGCGGCCTGGAAGCTGCTCTGGACGCCGCTCATCCCGCGGCGTCTGCCCCGGACGACCGAGCAGCGAAGCCTGCTGGTACGCGTGGTCGCTCCGGTGGTATTCCGGCTGATGTTCGTGGTAGTGCTGGTGTTGATGGCGGTGGCGTTGCAGGTCCACCTGCTGACGCATCCGCTGTCGCCGGCGATCGTTGGGACGCCGGTGGCAGGAGCGGTGCACGTCGATCGGATGACGCTACGCACGACCGATGGCGTGGTGATCGAGGCGTTTCTCGCACCGGCGATGGACGAACGGCAAGTGTTGAATCACGGCGAAGTTGCGATTCGCGCCAAGTGGCCGGCCGTCCTGCTGGTGCCCGATCAGCAGAGCGATGGTCATGGGCTCGACAAGCTCATTCGAACCCTTCACGACAACGGCTACGTCGCCATGCTTGTCCGTCTGCGCGGCACCGGAACCGCCGATTGCGCCCAGACGATGGGCCTCCGCGAACGCCACGACGTCGCGGCGGCGGTGGCGCACCTGCGGTCGTTGACGTACGTCGATCAGGCGCGGATCTCGATCATCGGCACTGGAACGGGCGCCACCGCCGCCATGCTCGCCCGGCGGGACGATCCGACGATCCATCACGTCATCGTTCATGAGCCGGTCGTCAGCTTTGACGACGCCATCGTCGATTCGGCGGCGGCAGTATATCTCAGGCCGGCGTGCCGGTGGGCGTTCGAAGTGATGCACCAGGTCGATGCCGAAGACCTCCATCGCGACGGCCTTCTGCAGCAGTTGAACGGCAAGGTGTTGCTCCTCGCCGGCCACCCCTCGCGGCCGCCGCAGCGGCAGATGATCGCGATGTATCTTCAAGCCTCGCGGAGCAACGCTGACGAGCAGCAGATGTCGGCCGCGCGGTGACCATGCCTGGCCACGAGGTTGATCGATCGCGCCGGAGCCCCCGGCCGATCGATCTCCCAGATGACGGCCGTCTGGCGATCCGCCGAAATGCCGACGACCTGCGGGCCGCACGCGCACAGCATTCGCAGCGCCACCTGCGGCGAATGCAGTTCCAGCATCGGCGCGCCGGCGGTCGAGACGATCTCCACCGGACCTGATTCCCCTGCGAGCGCCAACGCCGTCATCCCCTGCACTTCGATCAACGCCACCGCCTGCAATCGCGTGGATCGGCGGAACTCGCTTCGCTTGGATAGATCGGATCGCGATACGCGCTCGACTACGCCGTTCTCACGAACGAGCCACACCGAATCGGCGGTAAGCTCGATTGCCAGGATCGCGCCTTCCTGCTGATAAACGGCCGATACCTCGTCGCCCGCCAGCCGCATCATACGGTCGCCGACGGCGAAGAGGATGCGTTCGTCCAACGTCGTGAGATGTCGCGCCGGCGCATCGGTCGGGATGGCGGACAGCGGTTCGCGGTCTTCGAGTTTCCATCGCAGAAGGCCGAACTCCGAGTGGGCCGCCACCAGCGTGCCGGACACGCCGTCGATCGCCACGCTATTGATTCCCCGCTCTGATGATCGGCCGTGCAGATAGAGGGGATGCGATCCGACTGATGCTCCATGCTGGCCGCCGAGGAGCAGGTCGCCTCCCTGCCGGACGACGCTGCGCAGCGGGCCGATCGCCTCGGTTGTCTGGACGACGCGGGTTTCGCCATTGGCGGGGTTCAACTCGATCAGGTTCGCGCCGGCGGCGATGAGGCACGATCGCGCCGTGGCGCTGCGGAGCAATAGTTGCAGCAGCGTGGCCTGTTCGTCGGGACGCAGGCCGTCGGTGGTGCCGAGGTCGCGGGTGTGCTTCAGTACCTGGGCGGCGCGGTCGAGCCGGTCGATCTGATCTCGCTGCACGCGCTCGGCCGCACGCTTGGCGTCGAGCGAGGGACAGGCGATCGTCACGTTGGCAGGGGGGACGAACTCCAGGCCGCAGGCGAAGCCGAACTCGTTGGCCCGCTCGAGCACCAGTTGCGACACCATCGCCCGTTGTCCGATCGCCGATTCGGCGTCGTGCTGGGCCGCGAACGTGCGAAGCGTCGTTTCCAGCGCCGGCAAAAGTCGCTGGCGAACGGTGTCGACGCTCACCACGCTGTCGCCTGCCAGCAGTTGTTCTTTGAAGAGTTCCAGGTCGGCGTCGCGCTCCACAAGGCGGACCGACACGTCGCCGCGCACGTTGAGCTCATGCCCGTCTCGCGAGATGAGCGGGCCGACGACGACCGACAGCCGCACGGCATCATGCCGGTATACGCTGCCGTCGGCGGTTCGCTTGGCCAGCTCGGTGGCGGTGAGTTGCATCGCCCGATTGTACGCTCAACCCCCGCCCCGAAAAGAACGAAACGCCGGCGGGCGGGGGAAGCGATCAGTCAAACGCGCGAAGGTAGATCAGCGCGTCCTGCTTGCGGAGCAGGTTCTTGATCGTCGAGACGTGATGAAACCCATGCCGGCTCAAGAACGCCCGGCCGATCACCTGGGATTTCTGTTCGATGCTGATCCAGACGCGCCGCGGCTTGATCTCCAGCGAGGTGAACAGCGTGCGGGCCTGGTCGTAGATCGCCCGCATGATCGCCGAGCCGTGGCCGGCGCGTTGGTGGAGCGGGTCGACCGAGAGATCGAGGATCTGCACCACGCCGTCCTCGCCCAGCGGCGCGTGCCACCGGGCGGTGGCGACGACCGCCTTGCCGTCGAGCAGACGCAATTCCTGGATGAACGGGAGGGCGGGCTTGGCGGGAATCTTGTTGACGACGGTCAACTTGGCGCGGGGGCGTTCATCGGGCATGGATCGGATTCTCGGTTTTTTTTCGTAGCCTTCCGGCGTGCTTATGGCGTCGTCACGTCCTCGGCCGGGGTTTCCTCTCGGGCGGCGGTGGCCTCGTCGCGACGGGCGAGGGTGGCGAGCTCTTCGAGGTAGCTGCGGACGGTCGCGTCCGATCGCCTGGCGATCACTTCGCCCGCGATCGTGGCGCGCTTGAGCGGGTCGTCGATGTGCCCGACCATCTGCCGGATGGCGACGTTGGCGTTGCGGATGTCGAGCTCGGCCTCGTCGCCGTCAACGCTCACGCGCACCCAGCACGACCCGGAATACGTCAGCCGGTCGGACGGCGAGGCGACGACGTGCCAGTTGATCATCCCGTTGCTGGCAGACGGATTGTCGATCCGCAGCCCGCGCGGGTGCTGCCAAAGCACGCGCATGTGAACGACCTGCCGGACGCTCTGGTCGTCCTTGGTCGTCAAGGGGCGATCGACCGAGGCATCGCCGGCCCCGTCGGCAAGAAGGATGACGTCGAGCTGGCCGTCGATTGCCTGAGAGAAGTACACGCGATCGAAGTTCGCGGTGAACTTCTGATCGGAGTGGTCGCGATGGATGTGAAGCGCCTGTTTCGACGACGATTCACAGCCGACGGCCATCAACGCGAGCAGGGAGGGGATGACGATCTTCTTCAGCATGGGCATTCCTTCGCCTTTCTGTATTACTGCATCATCCTGCCCGCACAAAGGGCGAATGCTGCGTATTTCCGATCGCCGATTGAGTCGTTCCATCCAATTGACAATCGGAAATTGGCAATCGGCAATATGCACAGCAGCGGAGCGCGTTCACTACACGCGCATATCAGTCGAGGCCCAGGAGCGTGACCGCGTCGCGTTCGACGATGCCGCGGAGGGCTTCGCGAGGCACGACGGGCAGATTGGTGCCCTGGACGATCTGGTTCAGCTTGTACAACGCCTCGATGCAGTCGGTGGCGGTCGTGTAGGGGAAATCGGAGCCGAAGAGCAGCTTGTCGATCACGCCGTACTGGAACGCGTTGATGAGCGTGTTGTACGCCTGCCACGGCCGGGTGAGCAGGCCCGAGACGTCGGCGTAGACGTTGGGGTGCTTGCCCAGCATGACGATGGTCTCGTCGATCCACGGCTGCCCGAGTTGGCCGATGACGATTTTGAGTTTCGGGAAGGTCCGCGCCACCTCGTCCAGCAGGTAAGGCCGGCCGTATTCCATCTTGCTTTGCTCGATGAAATGGGCGCCAGGGTGGAAGAGGATGGGCAACGCCGTCGTCTCGCAGCCCTCGTAGATCGCCATCGCCCGGGTGTCGGACGGGTGGAAATCCTGATTGGCGGGGGAGAGCGTGATGCCCTGGAGCCGCAGTTCGTCGCGGGCCATGGACAGCTCTTCCATGGCGCGGGGGTCGGTCGGGTCGATGCCGGCGAAGCCGATCAGCCGGTCCGGCGCCCGCCGCACGTAGTCGGCGACGAAGTGATTGGGGATATCGCTCTTGAGGTAGCGGGATTTGAAGCCCAGGACGATCGACTTATCGATCGAGGCCGATTCCTGCTCCTGCCAGTGAAAATCGGGGTCCGCCGCCGGGATCGTCCGTCGGACGGGTCGGCCGGTGGGGGACAGGCGGGCGCTCTTCGAGCGGTTGGCTCGCGAGGGGTCGCCAAGGTCAACAGGCCCGAGTTGGTCGGGCGACTGCCAGATATGCGTATGACAATCGACAATCATGATGGTTTCACAGGTTC
Source organism: Phycisphaerae bacterium (assembly GCA_037189665.1). Taxonomy (GTDB): domain Bacteria; phylum Planctomycetota; class Phycisphaerae; order Tepidisphaerales; family Tepidisphaeraceae; genus BPJO01. The sequence continues at coordinate 29,403 of JBBCIV010000030.1, forward strand.
TCTTCGACCTGCGCGGTAGACGTCACCGAATCCGTTCATCGACGTCGATCAGTTCTCGGGCGTTAGTGTAGGGGGGAACGCCGGACATTCAAAGCCGGAAGCTCACACCCGTCAGGACACCCGGACGTCGTGCGACGAGTTCCACCTCGTCATAAAGATTATCGGACGACCAGCCGGGCGGGCTTTGGGGATATTATAAGATTTTATTTAATATAGACTTATGTTAAAAATCTGGTGCGGCGTCGAGAAATGCAAGGCGCTTTGCCAAGCGGCCTCATTTCCCGCACAATGCGTGCCGCCCAGAACCGCGGCGGGATGTTGCATAGACCGCACGACCGGCATGACGCGTGTATTACTTCGCATACGGCTCCAATCTCAATTCTCGCGCCGTCGCCGAATGGTGCAAACACCATGGCCATCGCCCTCCGGGGATGAAGAACGCGCGGCCCGCCGTTCTGGATAATTATCGGCTGTGTTTTCCCATCTATTCTGAATACTGGGGCGGCGGAATCGGGGATGTCGTTTACGATCCGGGTAAATACGTCGCCGGGGCGCTATTTGACATGCCCGAGCAGGACCTGAAGCTTCTCGACCTGAAGGTCGGCCGAAAGCTGGACGATTCGGGGAAGGAAATCGGCGTTTATAAACGCATCGAGGTTCGCGTCGCCCCGCTTGGCAAGGCGCAGGCGGTAGATGCGTTTACCTATCAAGGGGTGAACGTCGAGAAATACCACATCCCGCCGACACAATTTTACATGGATCTGTTGATTCAGGGCTGCTACAGCCATGGGCTGAGCATGATGTGGATTAGCTACCTCCAGAGCTTCAGCATCCAAGCCGGCCGCAAGCCTCGGCCACCGAAGTAGCATCACTTTGTGATATTGGGTGTCCTGCGCGTGCGTTGTGGAGGCGTTGGCGTTGTCCTCTCGTTGCCAGCAGCGCGAGGACGTCATCTTTTCCGCTTTACTCATCTGCGAGATCGCCAGCGAGGAGTTGAAGGAAAGCTACGCGCGCGAAGCCAAGCCGTGTTGATGGCAGATCCGCGCGCCTTCGCTGCGTTCAGTTCTTATCTTGAGGAGGGAGGACGCGAGTTCCCGTCGGTCTTGACTTGAACATCAAGGCGGCGATCGCCCCGCAGCAATGGCTGAACAGCGAGCAAGTTGGCGAATACGAATACCTTTTCGACGGGGACTACAACCGGTCGGCCGAAACCATCGACATTCTCGGAAAGCGCCTGGCGCCGCGCACGGGCTTCTCTGAAACGTCAGTTATTTCTCCAAAACGGAGGTCAGAAATGGGCAACCAAAAGAAAACCCCCGGAAAACCGGGGGTAGGGGAGTGGAGCGACGGGGAATCGAACCCCGATTTGCTGAATGCGATTCAGCCGTCATCCCGTTAGACCATCGCCCCGAGGATGAACTGCGAACTATACCGCCGGCTCAGGCCTTGGCAACTTCGACGAACTCCTCGACGCTGGCGAGGTCGCGGGCGTGTTGCGGGGTGGCCTTGATCGTGGCGGCGGTGCCTTTGGGGAGATCGAGGTGGATCTTATTGGGCCGCTTGGTCCAGATCCGGCCACCTCGACGCTTCGGCTTGTCTTTGAAGTTGGCGGTGCGGGCATCGCGTTCGGCGGTCACCTTGGAATCGGTGGCGAAGAGGCGTTCGAGCGTCTTATACGCAGCGTCGCGGGTAATGCTCTTCTTGATCGTGACGCGGAACTGGCCGCCGGGAATCGCTTCGATTGCCATGGTAACTCCAAAAATATCGAGCCCAGCAGTATATCGCTGGCGTCTGGGGATGCAAGTCGGCAAAACAAGTCGTTTTTCAGGCCGGCGCCCACCTGCAATTTTTCACAAGATATGGCAGAGGGAGAGGTTAGCACGGAAACGGGATGGCCGGTCCGGCGAGCGTTCGTTGCTGATTTTCGGGTGAAATCGGAGGGGCGCTGTGAGAACGAGTCGATTACCGAGCGATGATGAATTGGGCGTATTCGCCTGAGGCGGGCTCTTCACGATCATCGGTCTGGCGGATGTAGCCTCGCATGCGGTCGCAGACGGATTCGATGAAGTGATCGACCTCTTTACCCGGGCCTTCGACGATCATTTCCACCCGGCCATCGGCGAGATTGCGAACGAAACCGGTGACGTCGAAATTGATCGCGATGTTTCGAGCGGTGTACCTGAACCCGACGCCCTGCACGCGTCCATTGAAATAGCAGTGGCGACGACAGAGTTCAGTTCCAACCTGAGTCATGCGGGCGTTTATAGCGGGTGCATAACCTGTGTCCAAGAAAATTTTACTTCATGAGCAACTTCGTTTCCGGCCCGCAAAAACCACGCTCAAATCGGACCAGAACCATCGGGGGAAGCATTATTTTTTGGCGTTTCTGATAACCATGTTTTGAAGCACCGCGTTTCACTACGAAGAGAGGTCGACGTGAACGTGGTCCGAGTTTCGATGTAGCGTGAGGGTGATGCCGTCGTCTATTCTTCCTGAGCCACTATGTCGCACTCAACTCAATTTATCGACGTGTTGGAGTCTCGCCGGATGTTTGCCACGCTTACGCCAGGCGTGACATGGCCGACGGCGCTCACCGTCGCCAGCAGTCAGAAAAACTGGTCGATCGACCTCGTGGCAGGTCAGAACGTGACGCTGGCGGCGGGGGATTTGTCGGGCACGGCGCTGCAAACCGAGTTGATCCTCATCTCGCCGACGAACAAGGCGATGCGTCGGTCGGTTGGAGAAAATGGCTCGTTTATCAGCCACAACGTGCCAGTGACGGGCACGTATCGCGTGCGCGTGCGAGACCTGGGCCGCGATCACTTCGGCAGCGTACAGGTGACGGCGTTCTTCCACGTTCCGACGATTACCGATTCCGACGACGCCTTCAGCGCCGAGTCCGGCCGACGCCGCGCGGCGGATATCGGGCCGGGCGATCTGGATGTCTGGACGCTGACGGCGCAGGAAGGGCAGTTCCTGTCGGTGCACGCCGCCGAAAATAACCCTGGCAGCGCAGCGGATATCGGCGTGCTGATCGTGGGCCCTGATGGCAAGGTCGTCTCCGGCGCCGAGCATCCCGAAGGCGTGAAACTCGACATCCCGAATGCCAAGGCGGGCAACTACTACGCCATCGTGTACGAGGCCGGCGCCAACGACAGCGGCCGATACGGCATCACGTTTGGCCGCGTGCCGGGCACTCAGTACCCGGGCGATCCGGATACCGCTACGCCGCTGCAGAACGGCGTCACCCGCACCGGCGACATGCCGGGCGGCGACTACGACATCTTCGGCATCAACCTCACGGCCGGCCAGTCGTTCAGCGCCACGCTGACACGCACCAGCGGCAGCCAGCTTAATCCCGAACTGCTGTTGATCGATCCGACCGGCAAGCTGGTGAAGACGACCAGCGGCGATACGACGACCACGCTGACGCACAACATCAACATCACCGGCGAATGGTGGCTGTTCGCCCGCGACCGAGACGCCAACGCCGGCGGTCAGTTCACGATCGTCTATACCGCAGGCTGACTTGTTGGCTTGTTGGCGGGCGTGCTATCGGCAGGATCGCGGTTATCATCCCGCGACCATGCGACACGACGGCCGAACCAACGAACAACTGCGTCCGATCACGATCCAGCGAAATTTCACCGAGCAGGCCGCCGGGTCAGTGTTGTGGACGCAGGGGAAGACGATCGTCTGGTGTACTGCGTCGATCAGCCAGGACCTGCCGCCGTGGATGCCCGACAGCAAGCCTGGCGGGTGGGTGACGGCGGAATACGTCATGCTCCCCGCCAGCACGCCGCAGCGCAAACAGTGGCCGAAGATGGGGCATACCGATTCGCGCGGGACGGAGATCCAGCGTCTGATCGGCCGCACGCTGAGGGCGATCATCGACCTGTCGAAAATCGGCCCGCACACGCTCGCCATCGATTGCCAGGTGCTCCAGGCCGACGGCGGAACGCGAACGGCGTCGATCTGCGGAGCATACGTGGCGCTGGTGGACGCGATCCGAAAGCTTCCCAGAGAACTCCCGCCGCCGAAGCGGCCCTTCCAGGGCTCGCCGCCGGCGCGGTATGACCCGCAGTTCTACGACCCCAGCAAAGCGCTCGTCGATCAGTTGGCGGCCGTCAGTGTCGGCATCATCGATGGCGAAGTCCGCCTCGACCTTGCCTACGAAGACGACAGCCGTGCCAACGTCGATATGAACATCGCCTACACCAAGGGCGGCAAGTTCGTCGAAATCCAGGGCAGCGCCGAAAACGGCGAAGGCTTCGACCGCAAGCTCAACGACCGCATGCTCGATTTAGCGACGAAGGGATGCGAGGAGTTGTTTGCAATTCAGAGCAAGGCGCTGCGGGAATAGCCGGCCGGGCCACCGAGATCGGCGACGAAACGTTTGCGGAACGTGGCGGCCGAGTCAACCTTACGCCGCGCCGGATCGGCGGGCTGCTTCGGCCTTTTTGACGACGTGGTGGATGATCTCGAGGCGGGACTTCAGCGTCGCCATCGATTCGGGGCGTTTCAGCGGGGTGACGCGGACGCACTCCATGACGAGCGACGACAGCGGCTCGGGGACGAGCGGGTTCAGGTCGGCGGGGGCCTTCAGTTGGCTATCGACGAGGAAGCTGTTCTCACCTTTTTTCAGCGTGAAGAGGGTGGGCATCTTCGAGCCGGTGAGGGCCCAGTAGAGGCTTGCGCCGAAGTTGTAGATGTCAGTCTGGGGGAGCACGGGTTTGAGCTTCACCTGCTCTGGAGCGATGTAGTCGGGCGTGCCCTGGATGCGCGACTTGGCAGTGCCGATGCGGCAGGCTTGGCCGAGGTCGATAACTTTTACGCTGCCCTTGTCGCTGGCAAGGATGTTGGCGGGCTTAAGGTCGCAGTGAACGAACCCGGCGGTGTGCATGGCGTGGAGGGCGTCGGCGGTGCGGACGAAGATCGCGACGATGTCGCTGGTCCGCCGGGGCAGGCGGACGTCCAGCGGGATGCCGTCGACCAGTTCCATCACCAGCGCCGCGTCGGTGACGCGGAGCATCAGCGTGCGGTGAACATGCAGGTTGACGACCGATCGTAAATATTTATGTCGAACCTGTTTACCGACTGAAAATTCGTTCTCGAGCTGTTCGATGAATCGGACGGACTTCTCGTCGCCTCGGACGACATGTTTAAGGGCATAGACCTGCTGCGTGGACGAATGCGTGACGGCGTAGATGCGGCTGCCGGCGCCATCGCCGAGATGTTGGAGCACCTCGTACCCAAAGAGGGATTTAGGGAGGTCGATGGAGGCCGACGTCGCGCCGGCGCTGGACTGCAATCTACTCATAGGTCGAACCCTGACCCTTCAGGCCACGCCTGATTTCCATCCTTAGTACGCTTCGGGAACACCATTATTGAAAAGATTGTGCCACAAATTTGCGCCGATGCCACTCGATGTTCTTTGGCGTGGCAAAAGTAGCGAAATTGTGGCTTAGCAAGGCTTGTGCAGGGCCAAACCCCCTTAACAGGGGGCTTGCGAACTATTCCTCGCCCCCTCTCACCCCGCTGCGGGAGCGGGCGGTGTGGCGGGGGTGATCAGCGGGCTTGCCCGCTTAATGAGCACCTTGGATTCCGGCGACGTCGTCCAGCGGGTTTCCGCCTGCCTGCCCGTCAGGTCCACGCGGCCGAACAGTTTGATCTGGACGTGCATCGCGTTAGGCGACACCTTGCCCTTGGGGGCGGCTTTTTCCAGTTGGGCGGCCCCGACGTAGTAGGCCAGATCTGCGCCGCGAACCTGGTCCCTCATCGGGATGGCGATCTGGTCGTCGATCCGGAACAGGGCGATATCGCCGTTAGCGGTCATCGCGCCGATGGGGTAATGCGCCTCCCCCTCGATCAACAGCGGGGCGGCGGCGGGGGTAAGGCGGACGTAACCGTCCGCGTCGGCGGCGACGTCGGTGAAGCGGACGCGGACGACCACGATCTTCTTGCTGCTGTCCCTCGCGAGCGTCAGGCTCTTGTCGTTCGGGCGCAGGCGCTTGATCTCGATGTCGCCTGCGTTCGGGACGTTATCGAGGATGAACAATCCGTCGTTCGGCACGCCCGCGATGGTTTCGGTGGGGGTATTGACGATCACTCGCTTGCCGCCTGTGTCCGGGCCAAGGCGGTTGCCGAAGGCTTCGGTCAGCAGGTCTGGATGATTGGCGGCAAACGAGTTGGCGCCGGAGAAGGCGTTGCTGCTCGCGTGCGACGCGAGGCTGACGATGAACTCGTCGACTGGAATGATGACGCCCGACCCCGCGCCCGGCTGGAGGGAATCCTCTGCAAGCTGGTTGCGGATCTGATAGTCCATATCGCTTCGCGCGCCAGCCAGCGCATCGCGCGGGACGACGACCTGACGATCCTGAATCTTGTACCGGGCATGCATTCCGACCGACGCGCCGAACGGCAGGAGCTGCGCGCCCACCGCGAATACGCCCGTGCCCAGCACCGCGGCGATCAGGCCGAAGAAGACCGCGCAGCCGCGATCCACCCAAAGCGGGAGGCGGATGTTGCCCGGAATCAGGGCGTCGAACAGCACGCGCAGCACGATGTAACTGACGGCGTAAAGGCTCAGCAGCAACATGCCCGCCCCGAAGTCCGCCATGCGGCCGGCGGGGAAGAGCACCAGCACCGACTCGTAATAGCCAAACGACAGCAGCACCGCGAACAACGCGCACGCCGCGCTGATCGCCGACGTGAATCCGCCTTGCACGTAATGGTAGTACGTGATGCCCGCCAGCAGGACGATGACGATGGTTCCTAGCAGCATAAGGTCACTCTCTCAGCAACGGCTTTTCGCAATGTCTTCTCTTTCAACCATGCTCGCGGATGGCGATCGATCACGCCTGGGCCTTCGGGGCCGCGGGTCGCGACGACGCGGACGAGGAACTCGCCTGTCCACGGAGTACGCGGAGCACTTCCTCGACGCTCGTGTCGCCCAGTTCCACGCGGGCCAGCGCCGATTCCTGCAGGTAGCGCTGGCGCTGCTTGCGAAACAGGGCTTTGAGCTGGTTGACGGTCCCGCCGGCGAGGACGGCCTTGCGGACATCGTCGTCGATCTTGAACATCTCGAACACGCCCGTCCGGCCGAGGTAGGCCAGGCCGTGGCAGAAGGGGCAGATCACCTCGTTGCCCTTCGGATCGCGCATCGGCTCCTTGCGCGCCTGGTACAGCTTGTCTACCCGGTCGGCGGCCATGTTCATCTTTTTGAGTGCGTCGGGGTCGGGCGTGTAGGCCACCTTGCAGGCGTTGCACAGCACGCGCACCAGCCGTTCGGCGATCACCAGCCGCAGGCTGCTCATGGCCAGATCGTCGTCGCCGACCAGCTTTCGCCACTGGGCCAGCGCGTCGAAGGTGGTGGGGGCCCGCATCGCGACGTAGGCCCGCTTGCCCGCCTTGGCGTACTTGGCCAGGTCGATCGCGGTCCGCGGGTCTTCGATGCGGTCGATGTAGATGACGTCCGGCTCCTGCGAGATGAGCCAGTCGATCTGCTTCGATTCCTCCGCGGCCGGAGCGCTGGCCGGGAGGGCGTTGTGACGGATGCCTTCGAGGTCGGTCTGCTGGTCGCGCTCCAGCGTCTGGATGTGCGACAGGAACGCGTCGTGCTTGCGAAGGATCGCGTAACACAGGTTTGTGAGGCCCTGCCCGTCGGGCGCGGTGAGCAGCACCACGCCCGACGGTTCGGCGATGGTGTCCACGAGCAGGTCGTACTGGTCCTTCAGCAGGCCCAGCGAATCGACGGTGATGTTGAACTGCTTCTTGAAATCGACCTGCAGCCGCATCAGTTCGCCGGCGGTGGAGCCGGCGGTGTAGACGTCGATGTCGTGCTTGCCCTGCTGAGTGCCGATCTTCATCTTGCCGGTCTGCGGCTTGCGGCGGTCGCCGATGTCGAGGCCCGCCAGCGTCTTGGTCAGCTCGACCGCCGAGGCGGCGAGTTCCCGCGTGAACGTGCGGCCCTCGAAGGTGACGCCGTCCACCGAGTATCGCTGCACCGCGCCGCCTTCGACCGGGCGAAGGTCGATGCGCTGGGCCTTGAGCTTCATCGGCCCCTGCAAGAGCGATTGCAGCGCGTCGAACGCTGGACGGGTGGGGTCCTCGTCCGCAGGCGGGGGGAGGGCGGCGCCGGATTTGTCCATCAGCACCAGCGCGCCTTCGGTCGCCTTCACTTCCTTTTCCTTCTTCTTCGTGAGGCCGGAGAAGGCGTTCTTGATTTCGTCTTTCAGGTCGGCAAGGCCGACCGTCTGGTTGCGCCAGATGAGGTAGTAGCCAACGCAGGCGAAGAAGAAGAACAGGAACACCGCCAGCGCCGCCCAGTAGTTCGGCAGCAGCAGCATCGCGACGATGGCCAGCGCCCAGGCGCCGAGGTTAATCCCGTTGACCGCCTCGCGCGGCATGTGGGCATTGTGGGTGTCCTTGTCGGCCCAGGTCATCAGCCGAAGCCAGCCGAGCGACACCAGCACTACGGGCAGGAGTTTGAAACCATTGATGTAATTGCCGAACTCCCCGGCGGCCAGCAGCGGTTGATCCATCGAAGCTCCTCGCGGACACACGTTCCCCCTGTCGCCCCGCAACGTCGGGACAGACCAGCGATTGTATCCCGCTGTGCGTAATTGCCAAACCTGCGGGGATTTGTAAAACAGGCATCGCAGAAGTTCCGGAATTTCGGCTTCAGAGCCCCGGCGCGTTATCCTGCTGCTGCGATGTTCGGATTTGGAAAGAAAAGCTCAGATCCCGAACCCGTCGGCCCCCAGGTTTCGACCCGCTACTGCACCGACAAGTTCAACGGAAAATATCCCCACGTCGGGCTGTACGACTGTCGCGAACGAAAGGTCTGGGTCGCAAAACCCCTGAACGGGCAGGCCATCCGTACCAGCCACGCCCGGCTCATCACCGGGGCCGACAACGCCACCAGTACGGTTTGGAAAGATCGGTTCCTGTGTTTCTGGTTCTACACCCCGGATACAGGGCAGGGCTTCATCCTCGGCTACCCCATCGACTGGACCGAGGCCCACCTGCTGGTCCGCATCGACCCCCAGTGGGACTACGACCGCCAGCGCCTCATCCCGCCCGAACTGACGGACCAGATCGACGACAACATCGAACGCCAGATCAAGCACGGCCAGCGGATCTTCGACTTCTTCGCCGCCTGCAAGCTTTCCTATCCCGTCAGCCTCCACCTTGTCGGACAGCGAGCGAGCGAGTCGCAGTTCTACCTGAAACGCGTGGAGGCGACGAAGTAGCGCAGTTGTGCCCCGTCCGCGTCCACGTCCGCGGCGACTGCGCGGGCAAATCCTGACCCATATCGTCGCACAGACGGGTTTACCGCAAGGCAAACCGCGCGACCGCCGATCTTGCCCGCTAGAAGGCGCGCGTCGACATGACGCGCGCGATATCTATACTCGGACGTTCCAAATAAGACGTCCTTTTGAAACACGCGCGATCTCAGGTGAGCCGATGGCAACGATTCCGAACATCAACATCCGTACGTTCCAGGTCTTTCCCGACGTGCCGGCCAAGCTGCAGCCGCTGCTGGAGCTGGCGAAAAACCTGTGGTGGGTCTGGCAACCCGAGGCGGCGGACCTGTTTCGGCGGCTGGACCGAAAGCTGTGGGAAAAGGTCTATCACAACCCCATCAAGCTTCTCGGCGCCATCCCGCAAGAGCAGTTGCAGGAGGCCGCCACCGATGACGGCTACCTGGCCCACCTGAACAGGGTGTATCAGCAGTTCAAAAACCACCTCGAAGAGCCTGGCTGGTACGCCACGCGCCACGCCGATGACGCGAAACTGCGGGTCGCCTATTTTTCGGCGGAGTTCGGGTTGCACGAGTCGCTGCCGATCTACTCCGGCGGCCTGGGCATCCTGGCGGGCGATCACCTGAAGTCCGCCAGCGAGATCGGCCTGCCGCTCAGCGGCGTGGGGCTGCTGTACCGCAACGGCTATTTCGAGCAGTACCTCTCCGCCGACGGATGGCAGCAGGAGCGGTATCCGGAGCTGGATTTTTATCAGCTTGCGATCGAGCCGTTGAAGAACGCGGATGGGTCGAACATCCAGGTTCAGGTCGAGATGCCCGACAGCACGGTCTTCATCCGTGTGTGGAAGGCCCAGATCGGACGCGTGCCGCTGTACCTGCTGGACACCAACGTCCCCGAGAACTCGCCCGCCGACCGCGAGATCACCGCCCGGCTTTACGGCGGGGGCAGCGAAATGCGCATCCGCCAGGAGATCGTCCTCGGCATCGGCGGGGTACGGGCGCTGCAGGCGATCGGCGTGGACATCAACATCTACCACATGAACGAGGGCCACTCCGCGTTCCTGGCGCTGGAGCGCATCCGCCAGGTGCTGGAAAGGACGAACCTCACGTTCGACGAGGCCCGCCAGCAGGTGATGAGCACCAACGTCTTCACGACGCACACCCCCGTGCCGGCTGGGATCGATATGTTTCCGCCGGAGCTGGTGCTGAAGTACTTCAAGACGTATTACCCGACGTTGAAGCTGGACGACGATGGCTTCCTCGCGCTCGGCCGCGAGGACGTGACCAACAAGAAGCAGGGCTTCTCGATGGCGGTCCTCGCGCTGCGACTGGCGGACACGTACAACGGCGTCTCCAAGCTGCACGGCGACGTGTCGCGCCGCATGTGGCACAACATCTGGCCGAACGTGCCGGTGCAGGAGGTGCCGATCAAGTCGGTCACCAACGGCATCCACGTGCGCACGTGGCTCAGCCAGGAGATGGTCTTCCTGCTCGACCGCTACCTTGGCGAGCGCTGGACCAGCGATCCGACCAACCAGGAAGTATGGGAAGACGTCAGCCAGATCCCCGACGAAGAGCTGTGGCGCGCCCACGAGCGGTCGCGCGAAAAGCTGGTCGTCTGGACGCGCCAATCTCTCCGCGAACAGCTCGCCCGCCGCGGAGCGACGTACGAGGCGGTGGCGGTCGCGGACACGGTGCTCGATCCCGAGGCGCTCACGATCGGCTTTGCCCGGCGGTTCGCGACGTACAAGCGCGGCGCGCTGGTGCTGCGCGACCTCGATCGCCTGAAACGGCTGCTCGAAGACGCGAAGCGGCCGATCCAGTTCCTCTTCGCCGGCAAGGCGCACCCGGCCGACCACGAGGGCAAGGAGCTGATCAAGTCGATCGTCAACTTCGCCCGCGACCCGGCTTTGCGCCGCAAGTTCGTCTTCATCGAGAACTACGACATGAACGTCGCCCGCCACCTGGTGCAGGGGGTGGACGTGTGGCTGAACACCCCGCGCCGGCCTTACGAGGCGTCGGGCACGTCCGGCATGAAGGCGGCGGCGAACGGGGTGTTGAACTGCTCGATCCTCGACGGGTGGTGGGTCGAAGGCTTTGCCCTCGATCCGCTGGCCGGGTGGGCGATCGGGCACGGCGAGACCTATCCCGACGCCAACTACCAGGACTACGTCGAAAGCCAGTCGCTCTACGACATCCTCGAAAAGCAGATCGTCCCGACGTTTTACGATCGCGGCGTCGATAACGTGCCGCACGAGTGGGTACGCCGCATGAAGGCGTGCATGCGCGTGCTGGCGCCGGTGTTCAACACCAACCGCATGGTGCGCGAGTACGCCGAAGCGCTGTACGTCCCCGCGATGCGTCGCGGCACGGCACTGGCGGCGGGCAACCTCGATCGCGCGGTCAAGCTGGCACACACGAAGGACCACCTCCGCGCCAAGTGGGGCGGCATCAAGGTGATCGGCGTGCACACGTCCGGCAACGGGCACTACAAGGTCGGCGAGACGCTTCAGGTGGAAGCGCTGGTCGAGCTGCCCGACCTTGCGCCCGCCGACGTATCGGTGGAACTGTACGCCGGGGCGATCACGAGCGCGGGCGACGAGATCGACAACCCGCAGGTGATCAAGATGGCCCACACCCGCGAGGTCGCCCCCGGGCGCCATTTGTTTACCGGCCGGCTGGCGTGCAAGATTTCCGGCCGCCAAGGGTTCGCCCTTCGCGTCATTCCCGGCTCGGCGGACATGGCTACGCCGTTCGAGCCCGGCCTGATCCTCTGGAACTGATCAGAGCAAAAGACAAACCGCAGGTGACGCAGATTGAATGCACGATCTGCGTCACCTGCGGTTGTGTTTTGGGGTTGGCCGAAACCTCAGTCGAGCTTCGCCTGCGATGGGTTCGTCGTCGGGCGGGCCGGCGTGTCCGTGCTGGTCAGCGCAGGGATCGGCGTAGACGGCGGGGCGTTGCGGGCCGCCCAGATCGGGCGGGTGACGCAGATCTGCTTGATCTGCTTGATCACCTCGGCGTGAACCTTTTCCTTCTTCTCGATGTTGAAGTGGTTCAGGCCGGATTCCAGCAGGTCCTGGCGTTCCTTGCGGATATCCTGGTTGACCAGCATCACGCTGCCGGGGCGCTCGGCCTCCAGCGGGATGCCACGCAGCCAGGGCAGGTTGTCCATCGCGCCGTTGGACTGATACAGGTTGATGACTTTCGCGACGTTGTGCGGCACCTTGGGCGGGGTGACGGGGTCGAGCGTGATGAGCAGGTCGATCTTCACATCTCGCTCTTTCAGCCGCTGCGCGATGCGGACGATGTTGTCCGCGCCGTAGCTGTGGCCGACGAGCACGACAGGCTCGGCTTTGGGATTAGCCTTGTAAGCCTCGGCGATCGCATCCGCGACGCTCGGCCACTGATCGGCTTGGTACACGTGCGAGCGGATGCCCTGGCTGGCGAGCTCTTCGTTCAGCGTGTTCATCCCGGTTGAAAAGACCCCGATGAACCCGCGGAACAGGTAGGCGTTGCCGACGCGCTCGTGCTGCAACTCGGACACCGGCTGGATGTCCGTGAGGCTGCCCGGCGAAATGTTGGCGCAGCCCGTCGCCAGCGCCGGCAAAAGCAAGAGTCCGAGAAGTTTCGAGCGGATACCCAACATATTCCCTACCTGAAGCATATGCGGCTTCTCGCCTGAAGTGGCGGTGAACCGCATTTCACAACAGTTCCACATGCCCGGCGACGACGCGAAACAGCTTCTGCGACGTCCGGACAAGCAGCCTTCCTTCTGCATCCATGCCCTCGCACGGGCCTTGGATGACCCCGCCTCCCGGCTCCGACACGCGAACGCGACGGCCGACCAGGACGTGGAAACGGTTGTATTCGGGCAAAATCGCCCCGAACGAGCCGAACTCCCGCTTTAACAGCAACTTATCGAGTTGCGTCGATATCGCGGTCAGGACGGCCTGAAGCGGCATTTCCCTTCCAACAACCGCCTTCAGGCTCGTCACGCGATGCCTGAGGCTGGAAGGTATGTCGTCTATATCGACGTTGACGTTTAGACCGAGGCCGATCAAATCTGCCCCGTCCACCCGTTCGCACAGCAGGCCGGCGAGCTTCAGGCCGTCGTGCCAGAGGTCGTTCGGCCATTTTAATTGGATGTCGTCCCCGCCGGTCAGCCCCCTGAGTGCCCGATGCACCGCCAGCCCGGCGATCAGCGGAACGCGGTGGGGGACGATCCGCTCATCGCTCGGCACCGCGAACGTGACCGTCAGCGATCCCGATCCCGACCACCACGTATTCGTTCCTCGTCCCCGTCCGGCAAGCTGATGGTTCGTCAGTACCACGGCAGGGCAATAGAGCTTTCCGGCACGCCGCAGCGCGGCGGCGTGGTCGTTGGTCGAGCGAAGTCGCGTGAAGAAATACAGCCGGAACGGCTTCAGCTGCTTTCGTAGCGAATCAAGGCGAAAACGGTTCATTGGGGAGGAGACAGGAGACAGAAGTCAGGAGGCAGGAGGAAGAAGAACCAGGCAGCCCGCGTTTCTTCTGTCTCCTATCTCCCGTCTCCTGTCTCCCTCCCATTACTCCAGTACGATCAACAAGTCTCCCGCCGCGACGGTGGTGCCGAGCTTCACGTCCACCGATCCGACGGTCGCCGCCCGCGGCGAGTAGACGGCGGTCTCCATCTTCATTGCTTCGATGCTGAGGAGCTTCTCGCCTTCCTTCACCTGCTGGCCGGCCTTCACTGCGATGGTGCTGATCTTGCCGGGCATCGGGGCGCCGATGTGGTGGGCGTTGTCCGGGTCGGCCTTGGGCTGTTTGTGCAGCTTGCCTTCCAGCGACCGGTCGGCGACGCGCACCTCGCGCGGCTGGCCGTTCAGTTCGAAGAACACCGTGCGCGTGCCGTCGTCGTGCGGGTCGCTGGTGGTCAGGAATCGCACGATGAGCGTCTTGCCCGGCTCGATCTCCACGTTCACCTCGTCGCCGCGCTGCAGCCCGTAGAAGAACGTGGTGGTGGGGAGGACCGACGTGTCGCTGTAAAGCTTCACGTGCTCCTGGAAATCGTTGTACACCTGTGGGTACATGAGGTACGCCATCACGTCGTCTTCGGTGACGTCGCGCTTCAGCTTCTCGGCCAGATCCTTCTGGACCTTCTTCAGGTTCACCTTCGGGAGCGCCGCGCTGAGCCGGCCCTTATGCGGCTTCACGCCTGCGCTATCGAGGATGATCTTCTGCAGCACCTTCGGCCAGCCGCCTTGCGGTACGCCGATCGCGCCCTGCATCATTTCGACGACCGACTTCGGGAACGACAGCTTCTTGGCCGGGTTCAGCACGTCCATCGCGGTGAGGTTGTTGGTCACCATGAACAGCGCCATATCGCCGACCACCTTGCTCGACGGCGTCACCTTGACGATGTCGCCGAAAAGCTGGTTCACCTCGGCGTAGGCGTTGGCGACGTCCTTCCAGCGGTCGGCCAGGTGCAGCGCCTTGGCCTGCTGCTTGAGGTTCGTGAACTGCCCGCCGGGCATCTCGTGGTGATACACCTCGGCCGACGGGGCCTTGATGTTTTCCTCGAACGGATAGTACAGGTCGCGGACCTGCTCCCAGTAGAGGGCGGCGTCCTCGAGCGCCTCAAAGTCGATCTTCGTGTCGCGCGGCGTGTGCTGAAGCGCGGCGACGATCGAGTTGAGGTTGGGCTGGCTGGTCATGCCGCTGAAGGCGCTGATGGCGGCGTCGGCGACGTCCACGCCCGCGTCGGCGGCGCGGAGGATCGAGCCGGCGTTGATGCCGCTGGTATCGTGCGTGTGGAAGTGCAGGGGGACGCCGATCTCGTTCTTCAGGGCCTTCACCAGCGTGCTTGCCGCATACGGCTTGCACAGGCCGGCCATGTCTTTGATGGCGATCATGTGCGCGCCCATCTTCACCAGCGTTTTGGCCAGATCGACGTAGTACTTCAGCGAATACTTCGACCGTGCCGGATTGAGGATGTCGCCGGTGTAGCAGATCGCGCCCTCGCAGATCGACTTCGTCTCCGTCCGCACCGCCTCCATCGCGACGGCCATGTTCTCGGGCACGTTCAGCGAGTCGAAGATGCGGAACACGTCCATCCCGCGCTGGCTGGCGTGCTTGACGAACTCGCGCACGACGTTGTCCGGGTAGTTCGTATACCCGACCGCGTTGCTGCCGCGGAACAGCATCTGAAGCAGCACGTTCGGGATCTTGGCGCGAAGCGTCGCGAGCCGCTCGTACGGGTCTTCCTGAAGGAAGCGCATGGCGGTGTCGAACGTGGCGCCGCCCCAGCATTCGATGCTGAACAGCTTGCTCAGCTTGTGGGCGTAGAAGTCGACCACCTTCACCATGTCGTAGGTGCGAACGCGCGTCGCCAAGAGCGACTGATGCGCGTCGCGCATCGTCGTATCGGTGATGAAGAGGTTCTTCTGCTTCAGCACCCATTCGCAGAATTTCTCCGGGCCCAGTTCGTCGAGCTTGGTCTTCGTGCCGGCGGGAATGGGCTTGTTGTGATCGAACGCGGGCACGACGGGCGTGATCAGCTCGCGCTTCGGATCGACCTTGCCCTTCACCTCCGGCCGGCCGTTGACGACGACGTTGCCGATGTAGCCGAGGAGCTTCGTCGCGCGGTCGCGCCGCGGGCTGAACTTGAACAGCTCGGGGTGCGTGTCGATGAAGGTCGTCGTCGCGTCGCCCTTGACGAACGTGGGGTGGTTGATCAGGTTCTCGAGGAACGGGATGTTGCTCTTCACCCCGCGCACGCGGAACTCGCGCAGCGCGCGGTCGGCCCGCTTGATCGCGTCCAGCGGCGTCTGACCCCAGGCGGTGAGCTTCACCAGCAGCGAGTCGAAGTAGGGCGTGATGACCGCCCCGGAAAACGCCGAGCCGCCGTCAAGGCGAATGCCGAAGCCCGCCGGCGAGCGGTAGGTGGTGAGCCGGCCGTAGTCGGGGATGAACTTGTTGGCGGGGTCTTCGCTGGTGATGCGGCACTGGATGGCGGTGCCGTTGGTCTCGATCTTGTCCTGCCTGGGGATGTTGATCTTCGCGTCGTGCAGCTTGTAGCCCTGCGCCACGAGGATCTGCGTCTTGACGATGTCGATGCCGGTCACCTGCTCGGTGACGGTGTGCTCCACCTGGATGCGCGGGTTGACCTCAATGAAGAAGAAATCGCCGCGGTCGTCGTCGAGCAGAAACTCGACCGTGCCGGCGGCGATGTAGTTCGCGCTCTTCATCAGTCGCACGGCGGCGTTGCAGATGTCCTCTCGCAACTGGCGCGGCAGGTTGAACGACGGGGCGACCTCCACCACCTTCTGGTGGCGACGCTGCACGGAGCAATCGCGCTCCCACAGGTGAACGAGGTTGCCGTGCTTGTCGCCGACGATCTGCACTTCGATGTGCCGGGCGCGCTTGATATAGCGTTCGACGAACACCTCCGACCGGCCGAACGCCGCGCCGGCTTCGCGCTGGGCTTCTTCGAGCTTGGCGTGCAGATCCTCGGGCTTCTCGACCACGCGCATCCCGCGTCCGCCGCCGCCGAAGCTGGCCTTGATGATGATCGGGAAGCCGATTTCCTTCGCGGCTTTGGCGATGGCCTTGGGGTCGGTCATGCCGTCTTCGGTGCCGGGGATGGTGGGCACGCCGGCGATGTCGGCGAGCTTCTTCGCCTCGGTCTTGTCGCCGAACATCTCGAGCATCTCCGCCGTCGGTCCGACGAACTCGATGCCCGCCTCCCGGCACGCGCGGGCGAGGCCGGCGTTTTCGGAGAGGAAGCCGTAGCCGGGGTGGATCGCGTCCACGCCGCACGCCTTGGCGACCTCGATGATCGCCGGGATGTTCAGGTATCCCTTCACCGGCTCGCCGCCCTCCGCCGCGCCGATCTGGTACGACTCGTCGGCCTTGAAGCGGTGCAGCGCGAACCGGTCCTCGTAGGTGTAGATCGCGACCGTGCGCAGGCCCAGTTCGGTGGCGGCCCGCATGACGCGGATGGCGATTTCGGATCGATTGGCGACGAGCAGTTTCTTCATTGAGCCTTCCGTGTGGCCGAGGGTTCCAAAAAATGCCTTGGCATTGTCTTTGGATGCGGTTCGATTTCAAGGCGGTAAGATAGGCCCAATGCTGAAGCTTTCGGACGAAAACGCCGGAATTCTTCGAGAAGCCGTGCGGGAGGCCCGAAAGCGTCCCGACCTGCAATCCCGCGTCCGGGCGTTGTACGCCGACGTTCAGCGGCAGGTCGACCTTCGCCAACCCCGCTGCGACATCTCCGGCCGGTGTTGTCGTTTTGAGGAATACGGGCACCGGTTGTTCGTCACCACGATCGAGATCGCCGCGTTCGTCGAATCCCTCTCTCCTGTAGCCGCGACCTCCGCGTCGCCAATGAGAGCGTCGGAATGGGCGACGCAGGGGTCGCAGCTACAACGGCAGACGACTGATCGAAGCGCCTGCCCGTATCAGGTCAACAAGCTCTGCACCGTCCACCTCATCCGTCCCTTCGGTTGCCGCATCTTCTTCTGCGACCCGACCGCCGCCGACTGGCAGCACGCCCAATACGAACATTTCCACCTTCGCCTCCGCGACCTGCACGCGGAACTGGACGTGCCGTATTTATACGTGGAGTGGCTGGAGGCGCTGCGGGCGATGGCGGGCCGATAGTGCGGCACGCTATGTGAACAAGCCGGCGTGCCACGCGTCCCATCGGCGACGACGCGATTGCCGAAGTGAAAAATTCTGTTGATCAGTCATCCTCGCAAATGCCTCAACTGGCGGCCCTCCAACCAAGCACTTGATATTGCGATTGGAATTTGAATCCGCCCTCGCGATTCGGTGCGACGGAATGTTATCTGCCGGAAACACACTCTTTATGTGTTGTAAGATATGTCACCAGTTTATAATAAAGATTGACGGATATTACGCCGTCCTACTATAACAACTGTGTCGCAGTTACGACTGCTTTGAGAGCTCCCCCGACGAATTGCGTGAGGATCGTCAAATGAGCAATGCTACTCCCCCGATGCCACCGGTTCCCAAGCTGGAAGAAACCCAGGAACGCCCGCATGGCGGATTCTGGGCGAACTCGATGGTCGCCTCGGTGACCGGCGCCTCCACCAGCATCATCATCCACGCCGCGATCATCATCGCCGGCCTGCTGCTCATCCCCGACGTCCGGAAAATCGTGACCGACCTGGTCGTTCCCGAAGAGCAAAACATCATTCCCACCGCCGAGCTGGCGACCGAACAGCCGGGCGGCATTCCGAACCCCGGCGTGAACTCCGACGCCACCCGCGCCGCCGCCCAGATGGTGGACGCCAGCGTCACCCAGTCGGACGCGTTCAGCGAATCGAAAAACCAGAATCTGAGCGAGACCCTCGCCCAGGGCAACCCGTCCGAAACCTCCATGCCGATCGGTACTGGCCTCCAAACCAGCAG
>JBBCIV010000031.1:0-44912 GCA_037189665.1 Phycisphaerae bacterium
GATCAAAAACCCGCGGCAGGCCGCGACGCTAAACGGGGATCGAGCGCGCCATCCCGCCAATCTTGCGTTCCGGATTTTTCTCGCGACACTTTCGCGTCCTATGGCCAACCCCATTAACATCACTACCCAGGAACGTTTCGGCAGGCTCACAGCTTCTTCGGGAAGCAAATGGGAGCCGAAAATGGGGTATTCGCGCGGGGTGCGGTCGGGCAACGTGATCGCGATCACGGGCACGGTCGGCGTGAACGCGGACGGAAAGTACCCCGCCACCGTGGGCGAGCAGGCCCAGCGATCGCTCGACATCATCCTGGAGGCGATCAAAGCCCTCGGCGGAAAGCCGGAGCACGTCATTCGCACGCGGATGTACGTCACCGACGTCAGCAAGTGGGAAGAAGTGGCGGCGGTGCACGGGAAAGTGTTCGGCGAGATCCGCCCGGCAACGTCGATCCTCGAAGTGCCGCGGCTGATCGACGCCGATGCGCTGATCGAAATCGAAGCCGACGCGATCGTGGCGTGAGCTTCATCGCGCGTTTGCTGAACAGACGGGGAGAATCGCCGCGTGACTAGTATCCTCGTCATCACCGGAAATTGTGGAGTCGGCAAATCGACGATCGCCCGCGCGTGGGCCGACGCCCGCAACGGCGCATCTATCCATTGTGATGACATGCATTTATGGATCCGCGTGCGCGAGATCCGGCATTCGCGCGATTTTCAGGAAGCCTGGAAAACGCGCGTCTCGATCACGGCGGCCATCGGGCTGGCGGAGCAGGGGCTGGACGTGGCGATCGACAACGTCTGGAAACCCGCTGCCTGCATCGAGTTAAAGGACGTTCTATCGAAGGCGGCGGACGTGAAGTTCGTGCGGCTGGCGTGCGACCGGCAGCAAAACCACGAACGCGATCAACGGCGGACGGGCGGCGCAGTCATGGGACCGCGGGTGGATACGCTGGGGGACGAGTTGAACGCACTGGCCTGGCCGGATTTCGTCCGGACGATTAATTCGACCGGCCTGTCGGTCGAACAAACCCTGTCGGTGATCGCCAAGACCCCATAATTCCATGAAGCCGCGGGGCTTGCCCCGCGCTTTGAAGCGACTCGACGTGCAGGAGCGCGGGCAAGCCCCGCAGCTTCAACATGAGGGCGAGCGTGCAGAAGTGGCGTTTCCACGCCGAAACGCGGTTTTATCGGCGGTCATTTTGACGTACCATGTCCGAAGATCAGGGATTATTATCGTTGGGCTCACACAAGAGATGCGTTAAGTGTCCTTGTGTTATGGATCGATAATGATTCAGAGCGATGCCTTGGCATCGCGGCAGGGATGCCACTCACAATGGAGGGGTGTGGTCCCGCCGGGTTTCGTGTTGTATTACTGATCGAAGGCGACTAGCTCATGGCCAACGGAATCAATCGCGGTAACGGCGGTGGCGGAACACAACCCCCTTCTGGTGGCGGCACGACGCCCCCGGGCGGCGGAGGAGGTGGAGGCGGCTTCCGCGGACGCCGAATCACCACTTGTTCGTTCTGCGGTAAGAGCTCGCGCGACGTCGGCCCCATGGTCGAAGGGCCGTCCGACGTCTACATCTGCTCCAACTGCGTCGATCTGGCCCACAACATCATCCGCCAGGAAAAGCGGAAGATGTCCACCAGCCAGCCGCTGTTCAACACCATTCCCGCGCCGCGGCAGATCAAGGAATTCCTCGACGCCTACGTCGTCGGGCAGGACTATCCGAAGCGCGCCCTGAGCGTGGCGGTGCACAACCATTACAAGCGTCTGAGCATCCAGCAGAACGCCGGCGAGGCGACGGCGGACGATCAGGTGGAACTCGATAAGACCAACGTCCTGCTCATCGGGCCCACCGGCTCGGGCAAGACGCTCCTGGCCCGCACGCTGGCCCGCATCCTGAACGTGCCGTTCGCCATCGGCGACGCCACCACGCTCACCGAGGCCGGCTACGTTGGCGAGGACGTCGAAAACGTCCTGCTTCGCCTGCTGCAAGCGGCCGACTACGACCTCGAAGCGGCGCAGCGCGGGATCATCTACATCGACGAGATCGACAAGATCTCCAAGACCTCCGGCAACGTCAGCATCACGCGCGACGTGTCCGGCGAGGGCGTGCAGCAGGCGCTGTTGAAGATGCTGGAAGGCACGATCGCCAACATCCCCCCGCAAGGCGGCCGCAAGCATCCCGAGCAGCAGTACATCCAGATGGACACCTCGCAGATCCTCTTCATCTGCGGCGGCACGTTCGTCGGGCTCGAAGACATCATCAAGAAACGCCTCGGCAAGCGCATGATCGGCTTCGGCTCCGAAGCCGAGACCTCGGACAAGGAAAAGTCACGCGGCGAAACCCTTCGCCAGGTGCAGCCGGAAGACCTCGTCGAATTCGGCATGATCCCCGAGTTCATCGGCCGTCTGCCGCTGATCAGCACGCTGGAACCGCTGACGGTCGACGTGCTGGTGAACATCCTCACCGAGCCGAAGAACGCCATCACCAAGCAGTACATGCGGTTCTTCCGCATGGAGGGCAGCGAGCTCGAGTTCACGCATGGCGCGCTGACGAAGATTGCCGAGCGCGCCCTCAAGCGCGATACCGGCGCCCGCGCGCTGCGTGCCGTGTGCGAAGAGATGATGCTCGAGGTGATGTACGCCCTCCCCGATCAGCCGCAGGGCGTGAAGTACGTCATCGACGAAGACGTCGTCCTCGGCCGCAAGCACCTGTTCGGGCACCGCGCGGTCGAGAAGAAAAGCGCGTAACGCGTCAATCCATCAACCCGTTTAGCGTCGCAGCTTGCTGCGCGTCTTCGTCAAACGATGAAACGCGCAGCAAGCTGCGTTTTTAATGTCGGTTGGCCCGTCTCGACCAAAGGAAATGAACGGCGCAAACCAGATCCAGCACGCCAAAGATGCCGAACAACAGCAACCCTGTGACGATCGTTGCCCGAGTTTCGAATTCCAATGCGCCCCAACTGTAATTGCGCCATAGCTGGATCGTGTATCCTTGATTCGGGAAATT
This sequence comes from Phycisphaerae bacterium, assembly GCA_037189665.1. GTDB lineage: Bacteria > Planctomycetota > Phycisphaerae > Tepidisphaerales > Tepidisphaeraceae > BPJO01. The sequence goes on from JBBCIV010000031.1 coordinate 3,015, forward strand.
CGCCAGCCACACCCAGTAGATGATCGCTACGATCGCTACGATTCGCCGGAGCAAGCCAACGATCACCAGTGAGTCCAGCCGAATTCGAAGACACACGTACCAGATCGCACACGCCAGCACGATCGGCGAAAAGAGCATAGGAACCAAGTGCGGCCGGTCGAAGAAGCAGGCCGCAAGGGCAAGCGCGGCGATAGTTAATGCGGGTGTCAGCGGATTCGATGGGATCGCATCCCAGAATCGCTCGGCGTTCTGCCGCATGATTTCGGAAGAATCACGGCGGTCCTCCTCCGGTGGCCGATAGTCGAGCGGGACGGGTTCGCGGTCGTTGTCGGACATGCTCACCCCGTTGCGATACCCGCTATCCCTCGGCTTCAGATTCGGGCGTCGATGCTTCGATCGGCCCGACCTTGATCGCGCGGATCGCCATGAACATGGGGATCTCCTTCCGCGCCTGGTTTTCCGCCGCCTGGCGCGGGCCGGGCTGGCTGGTTTTATGGCTCGGCCACTCCTCGATCGCGTCGATCAGCAGGCCGGCGTTGCGGAGCGATTTTACGTAGCTTTCGATCGGCTTGTGGAAGCTCCAGGTGTAGTGCGACGATTTCTTCCCCGGGTGCGCCACGATCGGCGCCTTGCGCGGGATGAGATACCGATCGACCCGGCGGTACTGCACGCCTGTTTGGGGGTCCCATCCCCAGTGCGATTCCTTCGGCCCGCGGAAGGCGGGGTGCATCATGGCGATGACGAACCGGCCGCCGGGTTTGAGGGCGTTGGCGATGCCTTCGCAGAGAGGCTGGATCGGGTGGATGTTCTGGATCGCCAGCACGCACGCCGCCGCGTCGAATGCGGCGGCGGGGATGAACTGGCCGAACGGCTTGGCGGCGTCGAGGACAAGATAATCGACGAGCGTGTTCTGGCCGTCAGGCAGTTTGTCGGTGTGTTCGCGGGCGGCGTGGACCAATTCTTTCGAGGCATCGAACCCGGTGACGCGCACGCCCTTGGCCGCCAATAGCCGGGCGAGCACGCCTTGGCCACACGCAGCGTCAAGCACGCGCTGGCCGGGCTGGGGCTTCAGCAGGCGGATGACGCCTGGCAGCACGACGTGCTGGTGATATTCCGAGCCGCCTTCGCCGACGAGCTGGTCGTACCAGTCGGCGATGTCAGACCACGCCGTGGGGATCGATCGGCCGGACAGGGGCCTGGATTCACGCATGACGAACCTCGCCTTCGGAGGAAAAAGCACCCCAAGAACACTCCCCGCAAAAACAGAAACACCGAGCCGGCGGTCGGCTCGGTGATTCTGAAAACTGTCCAGGACAAACTGACTGACCCCAATGGGATTCGAACCCATGTCGCCGCCGTGAAAGGGCGGTGTCCTGGGCCTCTAGACGATGGGGCCTCAGACCCGGCAGCATGAACTGCCAAGGGCGAAGCAGGATACGGATTTATCCGGCCCGGGTCAAATGAACGGATCAGAACCCGCGTTTTTCGTCTCAAAATAGGAGTTATGGCGTACCCCAAGGCGTTGGTGAGGCTAGAGCGTAAGCGTATCTTGGGGGCATGCTGCATTTCTATAAGTTTCGTCAGGAGCTGTTCGGGCCGGAGCCGGCGCGGGACGTGTATCGCAAGCTGACCGCCGGCAAGGGATGGCCGGAGGAGTGCCCGCCAATCCGGGCGGCCAACTCGTTTGGCTACGACATCCTGGCGAACTTCGACCTGACGTTCATCCGCAAGCGCGACGGCACGTGGCGCGTCGAGGACGACGTCGTCATCGAGAGCGACTTCGACTGGTCCGCCAGCGAAGAATCGGATGGCCAGCCACTCGTGCAGCAGTACGCATGGTTCTGGGAACGCGGACAGAAAATTCCCCACCCCATCACCGACAACGTCTACGAAACGATCAAAAACCAGGTGAAGGTCAGCTCGTTCCTGTACCTGAAAACCGATCCGAACGAGCTGCTGTTGATGACCGACATCCCCAACCAGTGGCGGCCGTTTCGGACGTGGAGCGCGATCGTCGATGCCGACTGGTATCCCGCCAGCTATCCCTGGCACGTCGTGCTCGAACTCGACCCGCGCGAAAAACGCATCGCCATCCCCAGGGGTACGCCCCTCTGCCGCGTGCTGCCCGTGCGGCGCGACGCCTACTTCGCCCAGCACATGACGCCCGACGCCTTCGACGACTTCTTCGCTCGAGGGCAGCGATGGCTCACCACGCACGGTAAACCTCACGACGAAAGCGGCACGATGGACATCACCAAAACCTACGTGAAACAGCAGATGAAATCGCGGTTCGTCGTAATGTGATCGCGTCGGCCGTGGTTACGGAGCGGAATCGGCGTAGACATCGCGCGCCGCAAGGAAGGTATTGGTATGCACGCGCACCACCTTCGATACATCCCGCGTGTATCCGCCAGCCAGAACCCAGGCGATGGGGATCTGGTGATCGCGCGCGAACTGGAACACCACGCGATCGCGCTCCAGCAGGTCGTCGTGATCGAGCTTCAGGGGCGAGTATGGATCTTCGTAGTACGGATCGGCCCCGGCCTGGTAGAGCAGCAAGTCCGGCTTGCCGGCGGCGAGCAGCCAGGGGAGAGAACTGGCCATGATCGACAGCATGGCGGCGCGGTCGCAGCCGTTCGGGAGCGCGGCCGAGGTGTGGTTTTCGCCGTCGGTGTGATGACGGGCCGTCACGTCGCGATACGGCGTGTTGTCCCAGTAGTCGTTCCCGTAGATCGACAGCTGCCTGGCATACGGCCGATCGCGCAGGAGGATGGCCGTGCCGTTGCCGTAATGCAGATCCATGTCCAGCACAGCCGCAGTGCGGATGGCGCCTTCGGCGCGCAATCGGTCGATCGCAACGATAAGTCCGTTAAACGTGCAGAACCCCTCCCCGCGCGGCGCGTGCGAATGGTGGAATCCGCTGCACAGCGACGCCGCCACCCCCCTCCCGAGCGCCCGCCGCGCCGCCGCATACGCCCCGCCGCTGGTGAGCAGGACGCTCGGGTAGATGGCTGGCGACCACGGAAACTTCTGGCTCTCCGCCAACTCCCGCGGCGATCCGGTCCTGATCGCCTCCACATACGCCGCGTCATGCACGCGAAGCACGTCCGCTGCGGTCGCCGGCGCCGGCGCTTCGATCGAAACGAAATCCCAATCGCGAATCACGTCGGCCACGAACTGAAACTTCCGCATCGGCATGATGTGCGGCCCGATGTCAGCGGCAAAGCCAGGATGGTGGTAGGCGGTGATCATGCCGCCGAAAATTGTAAGCATCCCCTCGTTTAGCGTCGCGGCTTGCCGCAAGCTTTTCCTGGTGCGCGCGAAAGCCCGCGGCAAGCCGAGACGCTAAACAAGGGGAATTACGGAAGAGGCGCGGTCGTCGGCGCGTTGGGATCGCGCGGACCAGGCCGCCAGCGGGCGATATCGCGGAACTGGCCGAGCTTCTGCTGCTGCGACATCGGGCGGTCAGTGCCGTCTCCCGCGTAGAAGCCATATTGCGGTTCGTCGAGGCGGTAGGCCAGGCCGTCGCGTGATTCATCTCGCGTGTAGACCAGCGGGCGAATTGTGCCGTCGGGCAGGCCGCCTTGGATGACGATGTACCCCAACGCTTGCTTGCCGTCGCCGAACGGATCGATCGGCGATGCCGGCAGGTACGCCGGCACAAGGTCTTCAAGCTTCGTCGGCCATGCGCCTTTATCGGATCGATATATCTGGCATGCGAGCGATACCGCCGTCATCAGCCGCTCGGCGTTCACCCGCTTTACCGCCAGCGTCGCCCGGTCCATCGACGCCTGGATCGACGCGCCATGCACGGCCTGCTGGAACGCGTTGAGCTGCGGCTCGGCCTTCATCACGTCGGCGATCTGTTCGTCGGCGGATTTGAAGTCGAGCAATTCGCCGATGAGCTTGCCCGCGTCCGCCCGCGAGACGGTTTTGCCGTCGGACGCGTCGGCGAACCGCAGACCGGGGGCGATCATGTTGATCCGACACATCGCCAGCGCATCAACGCCGGTCGCCACAAGCATGCGGATCAGTCCTTCCCCGTTTTGCGGGCCGCGAAGCAGGCGCGCCAGATGCATCGTGTCGCGGATGTTCTCGATCGCCTCGACATCGCGGCCGTGCAACAGATGGAGGTAGAGCGCGGAATCGCCCAATTCGTTGGCCAGGTTCCGCACGTTGTTGAGGTATTTCGACCCGTCCTTCATGAACGGCCAGTTGGCCGAATTGAGCGCGCGTGCCGTTCGGAGCAAGTCGCGGGCAGGCTTGTTCTTCACATCCGCTTCGGTGGCAAGGCGATTCCACTCCGCGTCGAACGGCGGATACGACGGATACTCCAGCGTGCTGGCCGCCGGCGAATCGACGACGATCATTTCCGCAGCGCGCAGGATGATGTCGGCGGCATCGTTTGCCTGGGTCACATTGGCGACGGGCTGAACGATCGCCCGTTGCTCAGCCGATTGGCTTGCGACCGGCGCGCCGGACGATTGATTGAAGATCACAACCGTTGCCAGCCCGCCCGCAACGAAAACTCCCGCCGAGCCGATGCCGGCGACGATTTTTGCCTGTGTCCACGCGATCATCTTGAGAACCCCTTTCGCTAACGCCGCCACGTTGCCCGCCGCCGGTGTCGACAGGACATTAATAACGGACGTCGGGGCCGGCGATGAACCATGCTGAACCAACAGCGGAGCGATCGCCATCTCGGAGACGCCCTCGCCGCGTTTGGAAACGAGATGTCGAAGTCGCGACAGCGACCGCGCGGTGCGCTTCCGGGCCGCCTCTTCGCTGATGCCTGACGATCGGCCGATCTCCGCGAACGACAGCTCCTGAAAGTAGCGCATGACGATCATGTCGCGATCGGCCGGCTTGAGTTTCGCCATCGACTCGTCCAGCACGCGAGACAGCGCCTCCCATTCGCCGGCAACCCGTGCGAGGTCTACGGTGGCCTCTGATTTTGCGGCCGCGTGTTCGTGGCGACGTTGTCGGGATTGGGCTCGCATGGCGTCGATCGCGGCGTACCGCGTCACTTTCATGAGCCACCCGCCGAGGGTGGGCCGGTCCTTGAGCGAGGCGGCCTTGGTCGCCAGGACCACGAACACCGCCTGCGTCACGTCTTCCGCGATGTCCGCCCGCCGAAGCTGTCGGAGCGCCGAGGCGTAGATCATGCCCTGGTACCGCTCGACCAGCGGCGCCAGCGCTTCGCGATGGCCGGTTTGGATGTAGCGTTGAAGCACGTCGGCGTCGGATGACTGAATAGGCTGCGGCATCGTGGTTCCGGAGGATATACCGAGCAGCCACGCCGAACCGGACATTGAAAAACAGACCAATTTTCAAACCGCCTCTGGGCCTCCGCAGGGACAATCGCATGTCTCGCTTCAAGACCATGCAACCCCACAGAACTTTGGAACAAAGGTTTGTGAGTTGGAAGCAGACTGCGGGCCGCCTACATACGATTGCCCTGTTTTGGCCCCCTTCATCTAAGCCGAATCTGCTTGTTTCTTAAAAATCTTGCACCCAGCTTCAAATGGTGCTATTATAGCATCAATGCAGGCAGAACTGCCCGCCCAACCCAATCAATCGCTCATCGACGGCCTGCTGGTGCTGCGAGCGCTGGCGGTCGCGGGCGAGCCAGTCGGATCGCGCGAGATGGCGCGGCGGCTGAACCTTGAGCCCACCCGCATTAACCGATTGCTGAAAACCCTGGCCTCCATTGGCGTAGCAAGGCAGACGCCTGACCGGCGATACGTTCCCGGCCCGGCGATGCACGTGCTCAGCGTTCAGGCGATCTACGGTTCCGGCCTGTTGCGCCGCGCCGCGGCGGCGATCGAGCGGCTGAGGCCTTTCCAGTTGCACGTGGCGCTGGGTGTCCTCTGGCAAAGCCAGGTCGTCTATCTCTACCAGGCCCGGCCGGCCCAGTCGTCGGATGACGCGCTGGCGGTCAGCGGGCTGTATCCAGCAGAGCAATCGGGCGTCGGCGTGCCGGTCCTGGCAGGCATGGCCGACGATGCCGTCAAAGCCCTGTATGCCGATCGCGAACCGCTCGGCGGCATGGAGGCGCTGCTCGCGCGCCTGCGGCGCGTCCGCGACGCCGGGCACGCCTATCTCGCCCGAAACGAGCACCGCGCTGAAGACGCGCTCGGCATCGCCATCGGCATGCCGGCGTTCGCGGGCATCACGCTCGCGGGGCGCATCAATGAATCTGACGTGACTTCCCTGATCGACCCCCTTCAACAAGCCGCGGCCGACATCGGCGCGGAGGAGTAAGCGAATTCTTATGGAAAACAAGATCTATCAAAACGTCTCGGGCGTGTTCCCACACTTAGCCCAGATCGGCGATCTCGGCCCGCCGCGATCCGAGATCGGCGTGGGCTGTCTGATGCCCTGGGCGGGCAAGCTCTACGTGCTGAACTACAACTCACACAAGGAAAAGTCCGGCCGGGGCGTGTCGCTAAGGCGAATCCACGAAGACCTGAGCATGGAGATCGTCGAGGAGACGCGCGGCGTCGACGGCACGTATACCAACCGCTTCGTCCACTACAACACCAACCAGATCGTCATCGGCCCGCACGTCATCGACGCCAACCACAAGATTCGCACGATCAAAGAGCTGCAGCCGCTTCGCGTGTGCGGCACCACCTGGCACCTGACCGACAAGAACAAGGTCTACGTGCTGGCGATGGAAGGCGAGGTGTTCGAACTGGACCTGACGACATACGAGTGCGCGCAGGTTTTCGACCTTCAGAAAGTGCTGGGCACGCAAGGCGAAGGCCGCGTGCACTTCAAGGACTGCTATTGCCAGTTCGGACGACTGGTGGTGTGCTCGAACGAGTATCACGAGCCCGACTGGGCGCGAAAGCAGTCGCAGGGCCGCCTCGCCGAGTTCGACGGCGAGAAGTGGACGATGCTCGAGGAAAAGCCCTTCACCTGCATCGCCGGTCGCGGCGGGTTCGGCGGGACGATCTTCGCCACCGGCTGGGACCAGGCATCGGCGATCATGAAGGTCTTCACCAGCGCCGACAAAACCTGGCGCACCTACCGCCTGCCCAAGGCCAGCCACTGCTTCGATCACAAGTGGCAGACCGAATGGCCGCGCGTTCGCGAGGTCGAGCACGAACGCTTCCTGATGGACCACCACGGCATGTTCTACGAACTTAGCCCGTGGGCGTACGGCAACCAGATCTGGGGCGTTCGCCCGATCAGCACGCACCTGTGGGTGCACGGCGATTTCTGCACCTGGCGCGGCATGCTCGTGCTGGGCGCCGACAACGCCTCGCCCGCACACGGCGCCTCGCCGACGACCGCCGAACCGCAATCGGGCATCTGGATGGGCAAGACCGACGACCTCTGGAGCTTCGGCAAGCCCAAGGGCTGGGGCGGCCCGTGGTGGGAAGCCCCCGTCAAAGCCGGCGTCCCCAGCGACCCGTACCTGATGACCGGCTTCGAGCACAAGTGCATCGAGATCACGCACAACGCCGGCAAGACCGTCACCTTCGACATCGAACTCGACCTTCACGGCCACGGGAAGTTCACGAAGTTCAAGTCGATCGAAGTGGCGGCGGCGGGCGTGATCGACGTCTTCCCCACCGGATTGAGCGCACACTGGCTGCGCATCGTACCGCGGGCTGACTGCGTCGCGTCGGCGCAGCTGCACTATACGTAAATCCAGTCCTCCTCCCTTTTGGAGAAAGGTCAGGGTGAGGGGGCGACTCGACACTCGAAAAATGCCCGTGCGCGCGTCGAGCGTTCCCCTCACCCCCGTTCTCTCCTGAGGTACGAGAGCGGAACGAATTGCATCCCCCGTTATCTGGCGGCATCATGGCGCCCGTTCAATTCCGAAAGGGCGACCATGCAAACAAGCCGTGCAGCCGTTCTCTCAATATTGCTCGCGCTCTCCTCGCATGCCGCCGCTGCGGATGTGAAGGTGCGCGATCCGATACCGGCATCGTTACCGCTGGTGTTGAGCGACGGATCTCGCCTCGACCTCGACAACATCGGTGACAAAGTCGTCGTACTCTACTTCTACGAGCAAGCCTGCCCCAGTTGTGCCAAGAAAGTGCCCGAGCGAAATGCTTGGCTGGAGAAGTACAAAGGCCAGCCGGTCCGCTTTGTCGCCATCGGCGCGGGCGATACCGTTGGTGAGGTGCAGAGCTATATCGCCAAGGTGAAGCTACGCCTTCCCACTATTGCCGATCCGCTGAGCGTGCTCGAGAAGAGCTGGGGCTTCGAGATCTCGCTGAAGAACATCTACAAGACGCGCGTCATCAGCCAGGGCAAGCTCGCCGGATACAACGTTGACGACGAGTTCTTCGAAAGGACCATGCAGGGCGCCAAGTGGAAATACGATCGCGAGGGCTGCGATCCCGCGCTGCTTCCGGTGCTCGACAAGTTTGAATGGGGCGAGCTTGACGCCGGCTCAAGGCTATTGAAGCAGGCGCGCAAATCATCGAAGAAGCCGCTGGCGGAATCTGCGAACAAATTTTACGAGGCGATCAAAAGCGAGGCCCAGACCTGGCTCGACGAAGGCCTGGCCGCGATGGAAAACGATCCGGTGAAGGCGTACGACCTGCTGAGCAACGTGAGCGTCGTCGCCTCGGATGACCCGATCGCCAAGACGGCCGACGAGAAACTGCGAACATTGAAGACGAACGACGCGGTGAAAAACGAGCTGGCCGCCCGGAAGATGCTCGATCAGCTTGCGACTGCGATGTCGCGAGCGAAGCCAGGGCAGGAAAAGGAAATCAGCGCGTTCGCGAAGTCGATCAGCAAGAAATACCCCGAAACCCCAACCGCGAAACGCGTAGAACTGGTTTCAGCGGAGTGGTAATCCCTTCTTCTCTTCTTCGGGGGCAAGGGGCGTTTGCCAGCGATTGACGCACGCGCGCAACTTCCGTGCGTCAGGCATCCCCTCCTCACCCCCGAAGAAGTGAGGAATTGAAAGGCTATCCCACCGCCCGCATCTTCTTGACGCATTCGGTCAGCGCCGGAACCGGGTTGGCCGGGTCGGCTTCGTATTCGATGACGGCCATGCCGTCGAAGTTGCCCTTCTTCAGCGCCGCCACGAACGCCGGCAAGTCGAGATTGCCCGTGCCGACGACGACGTCGCTCCACTTGGCCGCACGGTCGAACGTGAAATCCTTGTAGTGGATGCCGTAGATCTGCCCGGCGAACTGCTCGGCCCACTTGACGGGGTTGCCGGCGGCCTGCATGCACCAGGCGGTGTCGATGCACAGGCCGATCTCGCCTTCGCCGATCTTGATCAGGTGGCTGATCACGTCGGCGCTGCCGCCGAACATATAGCCGCCGTGGCAGTGGACGCCGACCTTGATGCCGTACTTGCGGCACAGGGCTGCGGTCTTCTTGATGGCGGCCTCGAAGCTGTCGATGCGAAAGTGCGCCGAGATGTGCTTGGCGCCGGCGATCTTGGCGCACTCGAACCACTTCTCTTCGCTGTCGGCGCCGACGAACGTCTGCACGCCGATCGAGATCACCTGCACGCCGGCGTCGTTGTAGGTCTTCACGACGCCGCCGAACGCTTCGGGCTTGTTCAGGTCGGCGTGAATGCCGCAGACCTCGATCTTATCGACGCCGATCTGACGTACCTTCTGCGCGACCTCGACGTTGTCCTTGAAATCGCGGAAACAGTAGCTTTGAACACCAAAATCCAGCGGGCCTGCCATTCGTTTACTCCAGTAAATGTTGAAGCCGGAAACGATAAGCGAATCCGCCCATGGTGCAAGGTTCGGCCGTATCGGACGCGACTGCGACATGCTGTCAGAGGCCGTTCAGGGGGCCTCGGCTTCGTCCGGGTCGAGCGCTTCGTGAATCTGCTGCGGCGTCTTCAGTTCGCCCGACTCGATCTTCTCTCGCACCGCATCAGCGCGGTCGGCGACGGCTTCGTAGTGCAGGCGGAGGGCGGCGATCTCGTCTTCGCCGACGATGTCGAACCAGTCGGGAATGGAGAAACGCCATTTGCCGTCGATCTTGATGAGCGGAAACGGCGTCTGCCCCGGCCGCTGCATGGCGGCGGAGTCGCCGTCTTCCATGACGGTGGCGTCGGAGTAGTCGTCGCTGTCGCCGCAGATGGTCCGGACGATCTTGGCTTGGTCCTTGCCGTGCTTCTGCTCCACCACCCGCACAAGCTTGTTCACCGCGACGTAGAACTCCAACTCCGACCGCGCGTATCGGCGGTGGGCGTTGGTGGTCAGGTGATAGAAGCTCATCCCGCCATCGATGCCGAGATCGGCGATCGTCTTGTCGAACTCGACGCACATCCCGATCGGCTTGGTGCGGTCCGGCGCGTGCTGGGTGGTCGCCGGCTGCGCAGCCGCCGGCCGAGTGGCCGGTTGCGTCGTCTGCGCCAGAGAGGTCGTCGTCGTCAGCAGGATCGAGAGAAGCATCGCGTATCGCATCATCAGATCATCGCCAAAGCGCAACGAACTGTCCAAGCTGCACCGCCGAAATCGACCTTACGTCCGCTCGCTTTCGGTCTTGTCCCAACGCGATACCATTCATGCCATATCGATTCGCATGTGGATAATGCTGGCGTTTGTCGCGACCTGCTTCTCCCTGTCCGCAGCGTCGTCAGGCGACGAACCTGCCACACGACCGGCGCCGCCGGCCGGCCGCGTGATCAAAGCATGGCCCACGCTGACGCCGGATCATAACGCCGCGATCCCGCTGCTGGAGGTCGCGCGGCGCATGCCCGATCGCCGGCGGCAGGCGCCCGATTCCGATTTCGACCCGCGCCGCCACGATCCGGCCGACCCGCGTGCGGTCGACCTTCTCCGCAATCTCGTCCGGTATTTCGATCCTGAACTCCAGCAACTCGACGGCATCTCGGCCGATTCGCAGTTTGACTGGGGCGTGGCCCCGGCATCGCCGATCGTCCTTCAGAAGTTGCCGCCCGAGATGGAAGTCGGCCTTGTGCTGGCGATCGCGCTGCTGAACTGGGACGCCGAGCTGGCCGCACGGGATGGCGACTTGAGCCGCGCCTTCCGGCGGGCGCAGCAGGTGTTCGCCATCTGTCGTGCGCTGGAGACCTACCCGCATCTCACCGTCCGCCGAACCGGCAGCCGTTCGGCGATGCGAGCCTCGGGCATCCTCGCGGGAACGCTTGCCCACGCCCGCTTCAACGACTTCGCCGCGAGCGCGCGAGCGACGGTGGAAGACCTCATCGCCGACCACTTCTCCGACGACGCATGTCGCCGCCGCCTTCTGGCGGCCATGCGGATCGAGCAGGCGATCGCCGAAGACGCCGAACAATGTCTCACTGCCGGCACGCTCCGTCCCGGCTCGTCGCCGGCACTCGACCTCGACGGCAGCATCGCCGCGAAGATGCTTCACGCGATGGGCGGCGCGAAGCAGATGGTCTGGCTTGCCGAACTCGCCAAGACCAGTGCCCACATCGACGCCGACGGCCAGCCGTTCACATGGCTTGGGCGCAAGGCCCGGTTGGACGAGCACGTCATGGGTCCGCTAACCAAAGATCGGCCACGACTGTTCGTGCTCGCTCAGGTCGCCTTACCGCAGTTGAACGAACTGGCGCGCGACGCGATCGACGACCACGCCCGCCGGCGCACGCTCGCCGTTGCGTTGGCGGTGCGCCTGTACCAGATCGACCACCAGGGCGCCTTGCCAGCCGACCTGAACGCGCTGGTCGGGCGATATCTTCCCGGCGGCCCGATCGATCCCGGCGCCGCGGAGCCGCGCTGGGTGCAATACCGGCCGGCCCCTTCTCCTGCCGTCTGGTCCACCGGTCCCGACCGCAAGGACAACGCCGGCAATCCCGACAAGCAATCCTCTTTCGGCCCAAGTCCCGCCGACAACAAAGGTACGGACTACGTCATCAACCTTTGAAATGCCGTGCCGACCCCGCGCTCATCGGCTTAATTGTAACTCAATATTACACAGATATTTACGCGAAAAATTGGGTTCGTTTGGCAGAATTGCGTTTCACGTATTATTTGCGTGCCGGCACCCTGCCAGAATGACAGTTGGGTTCGTTTGTTCAAATGACATCGTCACGCGAGCGTCCTCCTTTCGACCGCATTATGGAGATGGCGGATCATCGAGAGATTCTACGCGTAACCCGCGCTTTCGTCGGCGGTGAAATCGGCCGCGGAACCGCTGTGCGGTGGCGATCAGGCGTTGATCGTCCCGATGGCCACGTTCGAGAACACCTGACCCGCCGTGATCGTGATGTCCTGAGCGGCCGTCGTCACCTTGTAGCCCTTCGGAACAACCCGGCGGATCTTGTACGTCCCCGCCGCCAACCCCGTGAAGTTGAACTTGCCGTTCGCGTCCGTCGTCAGCTTCCTTTCATTGCTGTCCAGCACGTTGTCGCCGTCCAGATCGATGAACACCTCTTTGCCCGCCTGGTACACCTCGCCAGAGTCGAACTTCCCGTTCTTGTTCGTGTCCCAGAACAGATAGCCGCTGATCGAACCCGTCGCGGGGCTCGGCGGGGTCGGGTCTGTCGGGTTGGTCGGGTTGGTCGGCGTCGTGCCGCCGCCGCCGGTGCCGTAGACGTTGAAGTCGAACAGGGAGAAACCGTACTTCGTCCCGCGCGTCATGCCCAGCATCCGAACGTAACGCCACGCCGTCGTGTTCGTGATATTGATGTTGTCCACCCCGCCGTCGCCCGTGGTCGTCGAGAACAGGTCCGTCCAGTTGCTCGTGTTGTTCGAGCCCTGGATCTTGTAGCTCTTCCCGTACGCCGCCTCCCAGGCCAGCCGAACCCCGCTCAGCACCGCCGACGAGCCAAGATCAACCATGATCCACTGATTGTCGGCGTACTGACTGCTCCAACGCGTGGACGCGTTGCCGTCGGTCGCCAGATCGGGGTTGTGGCTCGCCTTCTCCGTCGAAGACGCCGTCGTCGTCTTGCCCTTGGCAATGTCCGTGCCAGATGCCGGAGGGGGATCGACAGGGGGTGGGTCAACAGGGGGAGGATCGACCGGGCCGCTGGTGGAGCTGATCGTCAAGGAGTCGACGTTCGCACCGCCGGCGCTGGTTGAGGCGACCGCCTTGATCGTCACGGTCCCCGCCGGCAGGTTCGTCGTCAGCGAGGTCGTCGCCCAAGTTGTCCACCCGCCCGTCGGGCCGAAGTTCAACGTGCCGGCCAGAACGTCGTTCACGAAGATCTGCAGCGGCCTCGCGCTGGAACCATTGGCGTAGCGGAAGTCGAGTTTGGCAGCGCCGGCGCTGGCGCGCGTCAGCGAGTACGTCACCGCCGAGTTCTGACCGCCGTAGTCGGCAAAGCCGGCGCCGGTGTAGCCGGCATGGCTGGTCGATTTGTACGTCCCGCCGGACAACACCGCAGACTCGGACTGAAGGGTCACCGAGGTAGTGGGCAGCGGCTGCTTGGTGTTGCCGAAATCGACCGTCACCGCACCATTGCTGGGAAGGGTAACCTGCGCCGGAACGCTTGCAGGCGTAACCTGTCGGTAACCCGAGGTTAGCACCTGGCGAATGCGGTGGACGCCGGGCGTCACGCGGTAGAAGTAATAGTTGCCCTTTCCGTCGGTGGTGGTGGATTGTTCGCCGGCATCGAGCACGCCGTCGTTGTCGGCGTCGAGGAACAATACATGGCCGGCTGGGAAAGCGGGTTCGCCGGTGTCCTGAACGCCATCGGCGTCCAGGTCGTCGTAGACGTTGCCGGAGATCGTGCCGTAACGCGCAACGCCGAAGTCGCGGTTGACGATCTGCGATCCGTTCGTGACCGTGACCTGGTAAAACCCCGACTGCGGGAACGTAATGGCCCCGGCAACGGAAGCCAGCCGGACGGCATACGTGCCTGCGGGCGGATTGGCGAAGCCGTACGCCCCGTCATCGAGCGTGCTGGCGTACGGCTCGCTGGTGCCACGGACGCCGTTGTTGTCCAGATCGAGATACACTCCCGTATCGATGATGCCCTTCTCGCCGGCATCACGAACGCCGTTGAAATTGGAGTCGTCAAACACCTTGCCGCTGATGCTGGACGGCGCCGCCGTCGCGAGGCCGAAATGGCGGGATGCGGTCTGGTTGTAATCGACGGTGATGAGATAGCTGGCGTCCGGCAACGGCTGGGTGACGAAACTGCCGGCCTTGGGAATGATGCGCAGGCGATAGGTGCCCGGCGCCGGCGCGGTAAACCTGAATCCGCCGTTCTGCACCGACGGCGTGGTGACCATCGAGGGCTCGCCGGCGTCGAGCTTCCCATCGTCATTGAGATCGAGATAGAAGGTTTCGCCGACGCGAACGGTGTACTCGGTGCTGTCGCGTCTGCCGTTCTGGTTGACGTCGTCGTAAGCAGTGCCGGTGATGACGGGCAGCGCCTGCAGGCGGGACGCGAAGGCGTCGCCGACGTTGATCGTGCTGTCCGAGACGACGTTGACGCTCAGCGCCGCGGCCGTCGGTTTGGTCTGGACCCATTCGGCGGGAAGTTCCTGGCGGACCCGCTGCTGGCCGGGGAGGGCGGCGAGCGTGAAATAGCCGAAACTGTTGGTGGTGGTCGATAGTTCGTAAGGGTCGCGGACGCCGTTGTTGTTGGCATCGACGAAGATCACGCGTTGGCCGACGGCGACATCGTTACCGTCAAACACGCCGTTGGCGTTTTTGTCGTCGAACGCCCGGCCGGTGATGGTGCCGGTGCGACGGACGGCGTAGTTGTTGTCGTTGACCTGCCTGCCGGACGTCAGGGTGACGGTCCTGCCGCTCAAGTCCGCCTGATGGACCGCGGCGGTGCCGGTGGTGGGCCGGAAGAGGATGTTCGCCTCGCCGGGATGCGTGTAGAGAACGTATTGACCTGAACTGGAGTTGGAGAAGGAGAACGGCTCGCTGGTATCATGAGCGCCGTTGCCATTCTCATCCTTGAAGATGAGGGCGTAGGCGCCGGGTTCGGCAAGATTGGTGTCGACGCCGTTGCCGTCGACGTCGTTGTAGACCTTGCCCCGGAGTTCTGCCAACATCGCCGCGCCGAAGGTGCCGGCATCGGTCGGCCGCGCATCGCTCATCTGCACGGTCCGCGCTCGCTGGGTCGCTTTCACGGAGTTATAGGAGCCGTGAAACTGGACGCGCAACATATAAGTGCCGGCGGTGTGGGTAAGCGAGAATCGCCCCTCGGCGTCGGTCAATACGGCCGGCTCGATCGTGTTGGTGCCGCCGCTGTTGTTCAAATCCAGATACGCCACCGCGTTCGCGATCGCCGGCTCGCCGGCGTCGCGGACGTCGTTGCCGTTCAGATCATGAAACGCCACGCCCGTGACGGTCGCCAGCAGTCGACGCACTTCCAGTGCTTCCAGGCCACGCGAAGAATCGTTTCGATTTGACATGCTCCCGCCCTTTCCGAAATGCGATGAGTTTAATCGCGCGAAAGAATCGCAAAGCGGCATAATTCCTGCAAGCACAATTTTCCATCACTACGTATTTTTAATTCATCTTAGATGAGTTTTCGTTTGGCGATATCTACCGAAATGCCCTTAACTAATTTCTCCAAAACGAGTTATCGAGAATTCCATGTGTGAGCTCGTCCTCGCAGCCTTTGCGAGGTGACAATTGAGCGCCAAAGCCATGCCGAACGTCATCATCGGGAATGGATGCCCTCTTTAACAGTCGGAATCCGAGAGGGCGGCACGACGCCGATTAACAAGGCGACCTAACGAGTGATTGCGAAGCGCGGGATGTCCCGAAAGGCAGACGGCAGCCAAGGGTGATGCCGGCATGATGCGGTGGCGCCGCAAGACAAAATCAGTCGAACGCTGGCACCGTTTCTGCTATAAATCCCCGCCCGGCTCTACGAGCCGTTCGCCGGCCGGGGTTGTTTGGGTGAGTTTTGGATCCGTCCTGCGCTTCTTCCAGCCCCTTCCCGGCCGGATGACGCGGTAATTGGCAGCTAGAAACACAAATGAGTTCCACCAACTTCAATCGACGCGGTTACCCCCAGGCCCAGGGCCTCTACCTGCCCGAATTTGACCACGACGCGTGCGGCGTCGGGTTCGTTGCGCATCTGAAGGGCAAGTCGTCGCATAAGCTGGTGCAGTCGGCGATCGAAATCCTCGAAAACATGGAACACCGCGGCGCCACCGGCTGCGAATCCAATTCCGGCGACGGCGCGGGCATCCTCATCGCCACCCCGGACAAGTTCTTCCGCAAGGAGGCCGAGCGCATCGGCTTCAAGCTCCCCAAGGCCGGCGATTACGCGGTCGGGATGTGTTTCTTCCCGAAGGACCTCGTCGCCCGACGCATTTGCGAAGAGAAGATCGAAGAACTGGTGAACGAGTTCGGGATGAAGATCCTGGGCTGGCGCGACGTGCCGACCGACCCGTCGAGCCTCGGCCAGACCACCCTCGCCGCCGAGCCGCGCATCCGCCAGATCTTCATCGGCATGGGCGAGGACTTCTACAACCGCGAAGACTTCAACCGCCGGCTTTACCTCGTTCGCCAGCGCTCGGAAAACGAGATCGAGTTCGACGCCAAGCTCCCCGAGGCCGCCCGCGAAGAGTTCTACATCAACCTGATGTCGACCAACCGCATGGTCTACAAGGGCATGCTCACGCCCGACCAGGTGCGGAAGTACTTCCCCGACCTGTCGGACCCGTCGTTCGAGTCGCACTTCGCGATCGTGCATAGCCGTTTCAGCACGAACACCTTCCCGTCGTGGCGGCTGAGCCATCCGTACCGCTACCTCGCCCACAACGGCGAGATCAACACCCTCCGCGGCAACCGCAATTGGATGCGCGCCCGGACGGGCTCGCTGCACTCCGACGTGTTCGGCGACGAACTGAACCACCTGTTCCCGATCCTGACCGACACCGGCTCGGACTCGGCCACGCTCGACAACGCCCTCCAGTTCCTGACCGTCAACGGCCGGCCGATCGAGCACGCGGTGCTCATGCTCATCCCCGAGGCGTGGCAGAACAACCCGCTGATGGACCCCGACCTCAAGGCGTTCTACGAATACCACGCCTGCCTCATGGAACCGTGGGACGGGCCTGCCAACATCGCGTTCACCAACGGAGAGAAGATCGGCGCGGTCCTCGACCGCAACGGACTGCGTCCGTCGCGATACTTCGTCACCAAGGACGACTTCGTCGTCATGGCGTCCGAGGCCGGCACGCTCCCCGTCGAGGCCAAGAACGTCGCCCGCAAGTGGCGCCTGCAGCCGGGCAAGATCTTCCTCATCGACTTCAAGAAGAAGCGCATCGTCGACGACAGCGAGGTGAAGTCGAACCTCGTCGATTCGCGCCCGTGGAAGCGCTGGCTCGACGAAAACCTCATCGAACTCGAAAGCCTCCCCGGCGGCGAGCCGATCGAAACCAAGGCCGGCGATGGCGAGCCCTCGCTGCTCGAAGTGCAGCACGCCTTCGGCTACACCAACGAAGACCTGCGCCTGCTCATGCTTCCGATGCTCACCACCGGCCAGGAAGCGGTCGGCTCGATGGGCACCGACACTCCGCTGGCATGTTTGAGCGATAAACCGCAGCTCCTGTTCAGCTACTTTAAGCAGCTGTTCGCCCAGGTGACCAACCCCCCGCTCGACGCCATCCGCGAAGAGCTGGTCACCAGCCTGATCACCTACCTCGGCCGCGAGGGCAACCTGCTGACCGAGGAGCCGACCCACGCCCGGCTCATCAAGCTCAAGACCCCGATCATCAACAACGCCGAGCTCGCCAAGCTCCGCGCCCTGAACTCCGAGGAGCACAAGGCCGTCACCATCAGCACGTTGTTCGACGCCTCCGACGCCGAAACGGGCCTGAAGAAGGCGCTCGACCGCATCTGCGCCGAGGCCGTGAAGGCCATCAAGGACGACCGGGCCACGCTGCTGATCCTGAGCGATCGCGGCGTGAACAAGGACCTCGCCCCCATCCCGTCGCTGCTGGCGACCTCGGCGGTCCACCATCACCTCATCCGCCAGGGCCTGCGCGCCCAGGCCGGCCTGGTGATCGAGACCGGCGAGGCCCGCGAGGTGCATCACTTCTGCCTGCTGCTCGGCTACGGCGCCGGCGCGATCAACCCCTACCTCGCGCTGGAGACCATCGTCGACCTGCACCGCGACGGCTTCCTGCCGGCGGACCTGAAGGTGGAATACGCCCAGAAGAACTTCATCAAGGCCGTCAACAAGGGCATCCTGAAGGTGGCCTCGAAGATGGGCATCAGCACGGTGCAGAGCTACCGCGGCGCCCAGATCTTCGAGGCGGTCGGCCTGTCGCGCGAGCTGGTGGACGCGTTCTTCACCGGCACGCCCAGCCGCATTCAGGGCATCACGCTCGACATCGTCTCGACCGAAGCCCTGCTGCGTCACCGCCGCGGCTTCCCGCCGATCAAGGTGGACTCGGACGTGCTCGACGTCGGCGGCTTCTACCAATACCGCCGGCACGGCGAGTACCACTCGTGGAACCCCGACACCGTCGCCAAGCTTCAACACGCCGTTCGCGTCGACAGCTACAAGACTTACCTTGAATATGCCAGGCTGCTGAACGACGAATCCCGCAGCCGCTGCACGCTCCGCGGCCTGCTGACGTTCAAGAAGGGCATCAACCAGCCGATCCCGATCGAAGAGGTTGAGCCGACGAAGGAAATCGTGAAGCGGTTCGTCACCGGCGCGATGAGCTTCGGCTCGATCAGCAAGGAGACGCACGAAACCCTCGCGATGGCGATGAACACCATCGGCGGCAAGAGCAACACCGGCGAGGGCGGCGAAGACCCCGAGCGGTTCCTCGACAACCGCCGCTCGTCGATCAAGCAGGTGGCGTCGGGCCGGTTCGGCGTGACGACCGAGTACCTGGTCAACTCCGACCAGATCCAGATCAAGATGGCCCAGGGCGCCAAGCCCGGCGAAGGCGGCGCGCTCAGCGGCAACAAGGTGGACGAGTACGTCGGCAAGCTGCGTCACAGCACGCCGGGCGTCGGCCTCATCTCGCCGCCGCCGCACCACGACATTTATTCGATCGAAGACCTGGCGCAGCTCATCCACGACCTGAAGAACGTCAAGCCGTCGTCGCAGGTGAGCGTGAAGCTGGTGAGCGAGGTGGGCGTTGGCACGGTCGCCGCGGGCGTGGCGAAGGCGAAGGCCGACCACATCCTGATCTCCGGCGACGGCGGCGGGACGGGCAACGCTCCGCAGTCGTCGATCAAGTATTGCGGCCTGCCGTGGGAACTGGGCATCAGCGAGACGAACCAGGTGCTGCTGATCAACGGCCTGCGCGGCCGCGTTCGCCTGCAAACGGACGGCCAGATCAAGACCGGCCGCGACGTCGTCATCGCGGCGCTCCTGGGCGCCGAGGAGATCGGCTTCTCCACCGGCCCGCTCATCGCCGCCGGCTGCGTGATGATGCGCGTCTGCCACCTCAACACCTGCCCGGTCGGCATCGCGACGCAGGACCCGGAACTCCGCAAGAAGTTCACGGGCAAGCCGGAGCACGTGATCAACTTCATGTTCTTCGTCGCCGAAGAGGCCCGCCAGTACATGGCGGAGCTGGGCATCCGCAAGTTCGACGAACTGGTCGGCCGGGCGGACCTGCTGGAGTTCGCCGACGTTTCCGGCCACTGGAAGGCCAAGACGCTCGACCTCTCCCCCGTCCTCTACGTCCCGCCGGTACGCGAAGGCGACAGCCGCTTCCACACCCAGTCGCAGGACCACGGGCTGGACAAGGCGCTGGACAACAAGCTGATCGAACTGGCCCAGCCGGCGATCGACGCCGGCACGAAGGTGAAGCACGAATTGCCCATCCGCAACCTCAACCGCACCGTCGGCACGACGCTGTCGGGCAAGGTGGCGCAGAAGTACGGCTTCAAGGGCCTGCCGGACGAGACGATCCACTTCAAGCTGAACGGCTCGGCCGGGCAGTCGCTGGGCGCGTTCCTGGCCAAGGGCATCACGCTGGAGATCGAAGGCGAGGCCAACGACTACGTCGGCAAGGGCATCTCCGGCGGCCGGATCATCGTCTACCCCCCGAAGGACGCGACCTTTAAGCCCGAGGAAAACATCATCGCCGGCAACACGATCGCCTACGGCGCGATCGGCGGCGAGATCTACCTCCGCGGCGTATGTGGCGAGCGCTTCTGCGTGCGGAACAGCGGCGTGAACGCGGTGGTCGAAGGCGTGGGCGATCACGGCTGCGAATACATGACCGGCGGCCGCGTGGTGATCATCGGCCCGACCGGCCGAAACTTCGCCGCGGGCATGTCGGGCGGCATCGCCTATGTCTACGACGACATCGGCATGTTCCCCAAGCTCTGCAACATGGAAATGGTGGAACTCGAAGGCCGCGATACCTTCAACGCCGAAGATATCGAGACCATCAAGGCGCTGCTCACCAACCACCACAACTTCACCGGCAGCACCCGCGCCAAGGCCATCCTCGACGACTTCGAGAAGGAACTGCGCTGGTTCGTGAAAGTCATGCCGACCGACTACCGCCGCGTCCTCGAAAACCGCAAGGCGATCGAAGCCAAGGCAAAGGAACTGTCGAAGCACGTGTAAAAGACGCGAGGTTTCGCGACGCGACCCCCCATCAAGCCCACGGCACGCTTGCCGTGGGCTTTTCTTTTTGCGATCCGTAAACGATCGATGCCTCCGAACACTACTTATCTTTGGGGGCTTAGGAAGCAAACGAGCGGCGTGAGGTAGACTTTACCTCGGTGGCGCCGTGCGAAACTGCTACTTCAAATGCTCCAAGCTCAGCGTGTCGAAATTCCGTCAGATTCTGCGGCTGTTTTGCCTGGACCTCACGGCCTCCGATTGTGCCCGGCTCTGCGGCGTCTCCGTTCGCTCTGTCAACGAGATTTACCTTCCGTCTGCGGGAACGCATCGCCTACGAGTGCGAGATGCGTCGGCCGTTCAAAGGCGGCGAAGTCGAGATCGATGAATCGTACTTTGGCCCACGTCGCGTACGCGGCAAACGAGGCCGCGGCGCTGGCGGCAAGACTATTGTTTTCGGCATCTTTAAACGCGAAGGCCGGGTCTACACGGAGATCGTTCCCGACTGCTCGAAAAAGACGCTTTTGGCCGTGATTCGCGGGCGAATCAAGCCGGAGGTGGTGATCCATTCTGATGGCTGGCGCGGCTACGACGGCCTGGTGGATGTCGGTTACGAGAGGCACTTCCGCGTACAGCACGGCAAGAGCGAGTTCGTGCGAGGCAAGAGCCATATCAACGGCATTGAAAGCTTCTGGGGCTATGCCAAACGTCGCCTGTCAAAGTTCAATGGGATCAATCCGAACACGTTCTACCTGCACTTGAAGGAAAGCGAGTATCGCTTCAATCATCGACGCGGTAACCTGTATGCCGTACTGCTGAAAGTACTCAAGAATGAGCCGTTGTGACCCGACTCACGCCGCTCGTTTGCTTCCTAAGCCCCATCTTTGAAGAAGGATCGCTTCGACCTGGAGGAGCACACCCGTGCGAAAGTTCTGGAAATGCCGTGGGATTGTTGTCATTGTCGGCCTGATGGCGTGCGCCGCGCGGCCTGACGTGCCGGCGCCGGATCAGATCCTGGCGACCCTGGAAAAATCGCATCCCCGCCTTATCGCCGGCAAAGGCGATTTCGAGCGACTTCGCGGGCAATACAAGACGGATGCGACCTTTCGCGTCACGGCCGACAAGCTGATCGCGCGTGCGGACGAGATCGTCGGGCAGCCGGCGAGCAAGTACGAGATTCCCGACGGCAAGCGGCTGCTCAGCGTCAGCCGTCGCGTGTGGGACCGGACGGAGACGCTGGCGGTGGCGTTCCATCTCACGCAGGACAAACGTTACGTCGATCGCGCCTGGGCCGAGCTGGACGCCGCCGGGCAGTTCGAAGACTGGAATCCTTCTCACTTCCTCGACACCGCCGAGATGACCAACGCGTTTGCGGTCGGCTATGACTGGCTGTTCCACCAGTGGACCGACGCGCAGCGCGCACGGCTTCGCGAGGCGATCGTCAAGCACGGCCTGAATGAAGGCCTCGACGCATACAAACGCGGCGCGTGGTGGACCAAGGCCACGCACAACTGGAACCAGGTCTGCAACGGCGGGCTGATGATGGGGGCGCTGGCGATCGCGGAAGACGAGCCGGAGATCGCCGGGCGAATCGTGCACGAAGCCGTGAAGCGATATCCCGCCGCGCTCGTGCATTTCGGCCCCGACGGGGCTTGGAACGAAGGCCCAAGCTATTGGCTCTACGCCATGCGCTACACCGCGCGGCCGCTGGCAGGTCTGAGGACGGCGCTGGGAACCGATTTCGGACTCAGCGACGATCCCGGACTGGCAAAAGCGGGCAACTTCGCGCTGCACATCCTTTCGCCCATCGACCAATCCTTCAATTTCGCGGACGGCGGCGCCGGACGGATGGGCACGCCTGACCTGTGGTGGCTCGCCGACCGATACTACGTACCGGTCTGGCGATCCTTCCAAAAGCGCTACGCCCTCGCCCGGCCGACGGCGCTCGACCTCGTCTGGGGCAAGTTCGACGTCCCCGATGCCTTCCCCGAGACCACCCCACTTGATTTTCACTTCCGCGGAACCGAGGTCGCCACCTTTCGCACGCGGTGGAACGACCCGAACGCCCTCTTCGTCGGCCTGAAATCGGGGGATAACAAGGCCAACCACTCCAACCTCGACCTCGGCTCGTTCATCCTCGACGCGCTCGGCGAGCGGTTCATCGTCGATCTCGGGGCCGACAACTACAACCTGCGCGGATACTTCGGCAAGGAACGCTGGACCTATTACCGTCTCCGCGCCGAAGGCCACAATGCCCTCGTCATCGGCCCGTCCGAAGCCCCCGACCAAGACCCCAAGGCCGCCGTCGCGATCACGCGGTTTGAGTCGAACGCGAACGCCGGGTTTGCGATCACCGATCTCACCAAGGCGTACCCGAATGCCGCCCGCGCCCTGCGAGGTATCAAACTCGACCGACATGCCAGACCGGTGGTAATACTACAGGATGAGGTAGAGGCGCGGGATACCACCGATATCTGGTGGTTCGCCCACACTCGGGCCGCAATTGTGCTTTCCGACGACGATCGATCCGCCACGCTTACGTTGAACGGGAAATCCGTCCGCGCTCGCCTGCTTGAGCCGGTCGATGCGCGTTTTTCGGTCCGCGACGCCATCCCTCTGCCGACATCACCCATGCCTGAAGGCCAAAACGCCAACGAAAACGTTCGCAAGCTCACCGTTCATCTGCCGGGAGTCAAATCGACGCGGATCGTCGTTCGGCTCGGCGTCGACGAGCCGGCAACCCACGAGGTAAAACCGTTGGCGGAATGGTAAGATTTGCCTGTGGGAAAGCTGCTGGCGCGGGGTTTTGCACAATTGGGCTTGGCTGTACCCCGCATTTCCGCTACCATCCCTCGCCCGCATCAAACCAACCGCGGCGGGCAAACGCTGCTGCAGACGCAGCAAAGACTTACAGACCATGGGCAAGCCGACCGGATTCAAGGAATTTACGCGCGAAACTCCCAAGAAACGCCCAGTCGAGCTGCGCGTGCTGGACTGGGACGAGATCTACATTGAGTTCCCCGAAGACAAGCTGAAAAAGCAGGGAGCCCGGTGTATGGATTGTGGCATTCCGTTCTGCAACAACGGCTGCCCACTCGGAAATCTGATCCCCGACTGGAACGACATGGTCTTCCGCGGCCAGTGGCGCGATGCGTATGACGCCCTGTCCAAGACGAACAACTTCCCGGAATGGACCGGCCGCGTCTGTCCGGCGCCGTGTGAGGCGGCGTGCGTGCTGTCGATCAACGACGAGCCGGTCACCATCAAGCTCATCGAGCAGAACATCTCCGACCGCGCCTGGCGCGAAGGCTGGGTGAAATCGACCGAGCCGACCAAGCGAACGGGCAAGAAAATAGCGATCATCGGTTCCGGCCCGGCGGGCCTGGCGGCGGCGGAACAGTTGAACCGCGCGGGGCACAGCGTCACCGTCTTCGAACGCGCCGATCGGCCGGGCGGGCTGTTGCTGTACGGCATTCCCGACTTCAAGATGGAGAAGCAGACCGTCCATCGCCGCATTCAATTCATGAAGGACAGCGGCATCGCCTTCAAGTGCAACGCCGACATCGGCAAGAACGTGAAGGTGGACGAGCTGCGCCGCGAGTTCGACGCGATCGTCGTCGCCACCGGCGCCACCAAGGCCCGCGACCTGCCCATCCCCGGCCGCGAGTTGGCGGGCATTCACGTCGCGATGAATTACCTGCCGCAGCCCACGCAGGCCAACCTCGGCGACCAGATCTTCGACGAGCAGAAGATCGACGCCGCCGGCAAGCACGTGGTCATCATCGGCGCCGGCGACACCGCCGCCGACTGCCTGGGCACCGCCCATCGCCAGAAGGCCGCGAGCGTCACGCAGCTGAACCTCTACCCCAAGCCGCCGGACGTGCGCGACGAAGTGCACGCCCCCTGGCCTTACTGGCCGAACGTGTTCCGCACGTCGCCGGCGCACGAGGAAGGCGGCGTGCGCGAGTGGTCGGTGCTGACCAAGGGGTTCAAGGGCGAGAACGGGCAGGTCAAATCGATCGTCTGCGCCCGCCAGGAAGTCGCCGAAACCCGCGGCGGCAAGCCCGTCATGCGCGAGGCGCCGGGCACCGAGTTCGAGCTGCCCTGCGACCTGTGCCTCATCGCGATCGGCTTCTCCGGCCCCGAGCCGGACGGCCTCGTCGCGCAACTGGGCCTCGAACTCGACGCGCGCGGCAGCATCGTGGTCGACGAGAACTACCAGACCAACGTCCCCGGCGTCTTCGCCACCGGCGACTGCCGCCGCGGCCAAAGCCTGGTCGTCTGGGCCATCTCCGAAGGCCGCTGCGCCGCGGCGGGGGTGGATGAGTTCCTCACCGGGGCAACGGATCTGCCGAAGCTGAAGCTGTTCTGATCGATTCGCACACGCGCGCGTTGATTGTCTCGTAAACCGTCGCCGCGTAAGCTCGTAGCTATGCGGAGCCAACATCGTCTGCTGTCGGGCGTTTCTTCGATCGGCGCGATGTTTGTTCTCATCGCGCCGCTCATCCTCGTGGCCGCCGAACGCGAACCGAAAATCTACGCCGACCAGTCGAGTGAGGGCGGCCCGCCCGAAACAGGCGATCGCACCGTTGCACGAAAAATAACCACGCTCGGCAAACTTCTACGCGACGAGTGGGCCAAGAACGAGTCCAAGGAAGATCTGAATGCGCTCGTGCGCGAAGACGTCGTGCGCCTCGCCGAACTGCTGGACCACGCCGAGGTATGGGTCGTCTATGACGCCCCGCCCGAACCCCACCCGCCAGCGCTGTTTCGCGCCGTCGAAAGCGTTCGTATCGAGGTTCGCAATCTCAAAAAGACGCTGGATGAAACGGTGTTCGAATCGATCGACACCAGACCGACCACCGCGGCGGTCAACGACAATCAAATCGACGGTAGATTTCTCGTCGAGATGAAGCTGCAAAGCGGCGTTCTGCGATTTCCGAAGAACGCCAAAAAAGACTTCAACTTCTGGATCACGGGATACAACCTCAGCGGCACATTCCATCTGCGGCCGGATAAACCTGGCACCTACGACGACACCGCCTCCCCAACCACCACGCAATCGGCGACGAAATGAACGGGCGATCGCCGTAGGCAATAGCCGGTCGCGGCGTTGTGCGTAAGATCAGTCCTGTGGAAGTCAACGCCGACCTTCGCATCACCCCCGCCGGCCACGCGATCTATCGCGATCTGCCGACCACCGCCTCGGTGCTGTTGTATCTCGTGGGCGACGGCCTGCGCGACGACGTGCCGCCGGGCGCGCATTTTGCGCGGGAGTTCGGGCGGCGGTACCTGACGAAGCTCTGTCATCTGGCCGAGTTGGTGGAACCGCTCGATCCGCCGTCGCCGGAGGAGTTGGCGTTCATCGCGATGCAGGTGCCGCCGATCGTGGGGGCGGAGAACCTGAATCGGGAGGTGCTGGCGCAATGGTGGGCGGAACTCGATGAGTTGGTGCGGAAGTCGATGGCGGCCGAGTCGATTTCGGTGGAGCAGTTCGTCGGAAAGCTGCATCCGTCGTGGCACACGGTCGGCCGCGTCACGTTTCACCTGGCGGAGAACAAGCGGAACCCGGATTTGCCGTTCGCGTTCCTGGCGACGTATACGAGCGGCATCGGCAAGAACGGCGCGCCGCAGCACGTTCCGCTGATCCGGGCGAGGCAGGAGTACGCGGGCAATCGTCCGGCGCTGCTGAAGCTGTTGCGGCCGCTCGACATGGCGCAGAAGGCGAGCGCGTGGGTGTCGAAACTGGTCGAAACGCAGGAGATCTATCGGCCGCTCGCGTGGACGCCGGCGCAGGCGTATCAGTTCCTTCGAAACATCCCGGTAATGGAGGCCGCGGGCATCGTGGTGCGCGTGCCCGACTGGTGGAACGCCCGCCGCCCGCCGCGGCCAGCGGTGAGCGTGACGATCGGCAAGAAGCCCAAGAGCAACCTCGGCGTTGACGCGATGCTCGATTTCAACGTCGCCGTCACGCTTGGCGACGAGCCGATCACCGAAGAAGAACTCCACCAGCTCATGCAGGCCGACGAGCACCTCGTCCAGCTTCGCGGCCAGTGGGTGGAGATCGATCGCGAAAAGCTCAGGCAGGCCCTCGACCACTGGCAAGCCGTCTCCCAATATGCCGACGACGGCGTGAGCTTCATCGACGGCATGCGGCTGCTCTCCGGCATGCCGCCGGGCGATTCAAGCGAGAAGCCGGACGAGATCGTCACGAAGGAATGGGCCGGCGTGCAGGCCGGCGACTGGCTCGCCGAGACGCTGCGGAAAGCGCGGTCGCCCGAGACCCTCGCACCTCCCAAAGACCTCCGTGCCACCCTACGGCCGTACCAGGAAAAAGGATATGCGTGGTTGCGTTTCATGTCCGACCTCGGCCTCGGCGCATGCCTGGCCGACGACATGGGACTGGGCAAAACAATTCAGGTCATCGCGTTGCTTCTCCATCGCGTAGGGTTCGTCTCCGACGCACCACATTCCAGCGCTACGAAGCGCGCGTCGCTCCTGGTTGTGCCGGCGTCGCTGATCCCGAACTGGCGGGCGGAGCTTGAAAAGTTCGCGCCGTCGTTGAAGCCGCTCGTCGTCCACTCGTCCGAGATCAACGTGAAGGACGCCAAGCTCGCCTCGCAGTTCGACCAGCACGACGTCGTCATCACCACCTATACGATGCTCACACGGCTGGACAAGCTGCGCGAGCATCAGTGGGACCTCGTCGTGCTTGACGAAGCGCAGGCGATCAAGAACGCCGGCGCCCGCCAATCACGATCGACCAAGGAGCTGATCGGCCAATCGCGCATCGCGCTCTCGGGCACGCCCATCGAAAACCGCCTGGCCGACCTATGGTCGCTGTTCGACTTCCTCAACCCCGGCCTGCTCGGGTCGGCCAAGGTTTTCAGCGATTACGTAAAGCACGTCAGCAACGCCGAAGACGGCGAGGGCTACGCCTCGCTCCGCAAGCTCGTGCAGCCGTACATCCTGCGGCGGCTGAAGACGGACAAATCGATCATCGACGATCTGCCCGACAAAACCGAGGTCAAAACGTTCTGCCCGCTCAGCAAGGAGCAGGCGCTGGTGTACCAGCGTGCAGTCGAGCAGCTTGGCCGCGAGTTGGAAATGGCGTCGGAGGGGATCCAGAAGAAGGGGATCGTGCTGGCGTACCTGATGAAGTTCAAGCAGATCTGCAATCACCCGGCGCAGTTCCTCGGCGAAGGCGCATACGATCCGGACGACAGCGGCAAGTTCTCGCGGCTGGGCGAGATCTGCGCCGAGCTGGCGTCGCGGCAGCAGCGGGCCCTGGTGTTCACGCAGTTCCGCGAGATGACCGACCCGATCGCGGCGTACCTGAAGGACGTCTTCGGCGCCCCCGGCCTGATCCTGCACGGCGGCACGAGCGTTCCGCAGCGGCGGGAGATGGTGGAGCAATTCCAGCGGGAAGACGGGCCGCCGTTCTTCGTGCTGTCGATCAAGGCGGGCGGCACGGGGCTGAACCTGACGGCGGCGGCGAACGTCATCCACTTCGACCGCTGGTGGAACCCGGCGGTCGAAAACCAGGCGACCGACCGCGCCTTCCGCATCGGCCAGAAGCAAAACGTGCTCGTCCACAAGTTCGTCTGCCGCGGAACGGTGGAAGAGCGCATCGACGAGCTGATCGACAACAAGATCGGCCTGAGCGCCGAATTGCTCGACGGCGCGAGCGCGGAGAAAATGCTGACCGACATGAGCGACAAAGACCTGCTCAACTTCGTCTCGCTCGACCTCAAACGCGCGACCGGCGAGTAAACGCGAGGGAGCACTGCTGCGATGTGGTGGAGCTACAAGCCATACGTGAGCGTCGCGGAACGCCGCGCCACTGCCATCCGTGAGATGGACGCGCTTCGACAGAAGGGCCGCGCCATCACGCCAATTGAGAAGATCCAGGGCCGCAAGGTCGCGCGAACGTTCTGGGGAGAGGCGTGGTGCAGGCACATCGAATGCCTCAGCGATTTTGAATCGCGCCTGGCGCGCGGAAAGACGTACGTGAAGAACGGCTCCGTCTGCCACCTGGAGATCAAGCCCGGCCGCGTGGAGGCGATCGTGTGCGGCAGCGAGTTGTACGAGGTGGCGGTCGACATCGACCCGCTGGACGCCGGTTCGTGGGAGCAGATCAAAACCCAGTGCGCCGGACAGATCGGGTCGGCCGTCGAACTGCTGCAGGGCAAGTTCTCGGACGACGTGATGACGATCCTGACCGATCCCGATCGCGGCATGTTTCCGCATGCCGACGATTTCCGGCTCGACTGCGCCTGCCCCGATTTTGCCCGCCTCTGCAAACACCTGGCGGCGGTGCTGTACGGCGTGGGGGCGCGGCTGGACGATAAGCCGGAACTGCTGTTCACGCTGCGCGGCGTGGATTACGCCGAGTTGATCGACGCGGTGACGGGCACCACGGTGGAGGCTGCGGAATCCGACGCCGCGACCATCGCGGAGGCGGATTTGGCGGACGTCTTCGGGATCGACCTTGCCGTGTCGGACGCGAAACCCCCGGCGAAGGCGAAGAAGGCCAAAAAGCGAACTGGGCGCAGCAAGAAATAACGATAGTCACGATCGACGAGGTCTTTGGTTATCATCTCCCGGCCATGGACGACGAAAACGACGACATTCCCGCCGAGCGCACGTTCGATCCCGCCACGCGGGCGCTGGAGCAGTCGAACCAGTTCCGCATCCACGCCGAGATCGCGGCGGTGTTCGAGGGGACGCGAAAGTGGGACGCACAGCTCCGTCCCGGCCTGGACGCCGACGTCGCCCGCCAGGTGCAGCGAGCGGTGGCCAAGCTCGAAAAATCCCGCCAGGGCGACACGCCGATCATCTCGCCCGAGGCCGCCCCGGAGGCGGCGCAGGTGCTGAATCTCTTTCGCGAGAAGGACCTGTCCACCAACGACTACCACGTCCACCGCCGGCCGGGCGAGGTGATGATCGTTCGATGGCTGGAGGGAGACGAGGTTGAGGCGTTTTACGAGCGGCTGCAGGCGCACTTCGATGCGGCGCTCGCGTCGTTTCGCACCGAGGAACGGTCTGCCAACGAGTGGAAGGACGACCCGAAGGTCACGGAATACCTCGATCTGCTGGACAAGATGGAAGTGAAGATGGCCGACCGCTATCTGCGCGATCCGATCCGCGAGCACGGCATCTTCGTGCTCTCCACCCAGACCGCCGACGAGTTGGACATCCTGTTTCTGACCGAGCACGTGATGGCGCTCCCGCCCGCCGAGCTTGTCGGCCGCGCGTCGGCGCCGCCCGACGACCCGACCGAACAGGACCGCGCGTGGTTCTACAAGCTCTTCCTCCTGCGCGGCGTGCGCGACGGGGTCGAACAGATGTGCTTCTTCACGTTCCTGCAAAAGACGGATGACAGCGGATGGTAGAGATGGACGCCCAGAATCGCCCGGCACCCGCGGATATCGAGGCCGATCGTCGCCCGCTGAAATCGCGGCAGAAGCCGGCGTTCCAAAAGCTGGCGGCGCTGCTGGTGAAGTGGAACGCGTCGCCAAACGGCATTTCGGTCGTCGGCATGCTCTTCGGCGTCGCCGCCGGCGCGGCGCTGTGGGGAACGGCGCAGACGCACGGCGTCGCGCAGCGATCGCTGTGGATCGCCGGCGCGCTGTTCGTGCAGGCGCGGCTGGTGTGCAACCTGCTGGACGGCATGGTGGCGATCGGATCGGGCAAGCAATCGAAGGTCGGCGAGCTGTACAACGAGTTGCCCGACCGCGTGAGCGACAGCTTTACCCTCATCGGCCTCGGCTTCGCCGCCGGCGGGGACGTGCAACTGGGTTACCTCGCGGCGCTGTTCGCGATGATGACCGCGTGCGTGCGGTCCGTCGGCAAAGGCGCGGGCGCCGGCGCTGACTTCGCCGGCCCGATGGCCAAACAGCAGCGCATGTTCGTGACCACGCTATGCGCGCTCGCGTGCGGCGCGAGCGTCTGGCTTCAGGACCGCCACGCCGCAACCTGGGCGCTCTGGATCATCCTGATCGGCAGCGCCCTCACCGTCCTTCGTCGCATTGCCCGCGTGGCCAGGAAATTAAAGCAAGCCTGACGTCGCTTTTACGGCCGCCCGGCCAACCATGAGAACAGGTTGATCGCATAGCGTTTATTGTCGTGCCGCTCGATGCTCGTGCCGGCGCCGTTGAGATTGAAGAACGTATTGCGATCAAAGTGGCACGCCACCCGTCCGCGGCCGTGCTCGACGATGAGCAATGACGAGTCTCGCGGCGTCACCGGGCGAAGCTGGCCTTGCCGATCGTGCTCGTTCACGCGCGTCCGGTCCTTCGCGCGTGCCAGTTGTTTGATCGTGAACCCCTTCGGCGGGGTTTCCGGCATCTGGATGGGCGAGACGCCCTCGCCGTCAAATTTGCCGACGTCCTTCAGGATCGGATGATCCGGCTGCGAGAAATCCCCGCGGCCGCGCTCGACGGTGTAGGTGCCGTGATCCTGATTGACGACCACGCCCGCGCGGTCAAGCAACCGCTGATCGCTGTTCGGCGCGGCCTGCCACGTCTTGCCAAAGTTGGCATCACTGATGAACAGCGCCGATCCGCCGGCGTGGATGTACTTCCAGAACGCCTCGACCTGCGCGTCCGTGTAAGTCGCGTTGTTCGACCCGAAAACGATGACGGCGTAGCGCGACAGATCCAGCTGATCCAGCTCGATCGGAGCGGGCTTTTCTTCCGGCCCTTCGATCACCTGCTCGGCCTCAAATCCGTTTGCGCGAAGCGTGCGTGCGAGCGTCGCCCAGCCGTGATTGCCGCGGACGCGGCTTTCGTTGGTGATGTCGGCGAGCTGCTCGGTGCGCTCCGCGCGATTGGTGGCCTCCACCACCCCGCCCGTGCCGTCGCCGCCGCGGATGAAGAGGATGCGGTCCTGAGCGAAAACGACGGAGGCGAACAGCAGGGAAAGGAAAAGGTAACGCATCCCCGAATTGTAGAACGCGGACAGTCGATAGAAATGAGAAAGCCGCGCCCGTGGGTGAGGCGCGGCCTTCTTCTCTCATCGCAATCGATGCGGACCTGAACGATCGGGGTTCTATCAGCGATAGAATTCGATGATCAGGTTCATGTTCACTTCGAATGGCACGTCGCTCGGCGTGGGATTGCCGGTGATCTTGGCCGTGAGTTGGGCGGGGTTCCACTCGATCCACGCGGGGACGGAGTGGCCGGCCATCTGCTCCATGTTGTCGCGGAGGAGCTTGTGGGTCTTGTCCTTGAAGGTGATGGTCATGCCCGGCTCGACGATGAAGCTGGCGATGTCGGTCTTGCGGCCGTTCACCAGGACGTGGCCGTGGGCAACGATCTGGCGGGTCGCCCAGATGGTCTTGCCGACGCCCAGGCGACGAACGACGTTATCGAGGCGGCGTTCCAACAGCTGAAGCAGCGTGTTACCGGTGTTACCCTTGCTGGCCTTGGCGATGCCCATGAAACGGCGGAACTGCTTTTCGAGCACGCCGTAGTGGAACTTGAGCTTCTGCTTCTCAGCCAGGCGCACGCCGTATTCGGTGTTGCGGCGGCCGCGATAGCCGTGCATGCCGGGGAGCGTGAGTTCTTCACCAGTGTGCTTCGGAACGTCGGCAATCGGAACGCCGACACGACGAGACAGGCGGACCTTCGGTCCGGTGTAGCGGGCCATGTGCAATCTCCTCAGAACTGGCATCCCGGGCAATAATCGCCGCGGGAGCGGTTCGCCCGCACCATGGTTCTGAGGCATGATGCGGAACGTTTTTCGCGTTCGGAACGGACAGCCCGGCCGAGAGGCGAGTCCGGCAATCTACGAAAAACGCGTTTTTAACGCAAGCGACGCGTTTCGACTATCACACGAAGTGCACGACTCAGGGGCAAACGAGCGCGTCAGTTAAGGGTAGGCATTTTGTCGCCGAAACAATTGCAGCGGAAATTATACGCCGCCCCTTTCCACGATCGGTCGTTCTGATCATGGACGAGTCGGCCCTGTTGTAGTGCGTTTATGATCCCTTCTGGTTCGCCGGAATCCCCGGTTTCCGAGCAATCGACGACCGTTTGCAGCGGAAAGCTGATGGCCGCAGTTGGCATATGGGTTATCTCGTTGGCGATGGGCGTCGGCGCGGTGTGGATCTACGCTGCCACGCCAGGCCAGCCGGCAACGGGAGAGGTCATCCACGTCGATCGCGATCTTTCCCTCGTCCCAGGCCGGGTCAACGTTGTAATGGTCTTGCACCCCGAATGCCCGTGCAGCCGCGCCAGCCTGAGCGAACTGGAACGCCTTCTTGCCCGCCACTTCGATCAAATCGCCGCAACGGTCCTGTTTATCGGATTCGACACCGTTTCGTCGCCGGCCGAGTCTGATCTGTGGAAGGCGGCGTCCCGCATTCCCGGCGTGCGCGTCCAACTCGATGCCGCCGGCGACCTGGCCCGACGACTCGGCGCGATGACGTCCGGCCAAGTCTTCGCCTACGACCAACGCGGCATTCTTCGTTTTAGCGGCGGCATCACGGCTTCACGCGGGCACGAGGGCTGGAACGTCGGAATCGACGCGATCGATGCCATCGCTCAATCGCAAACGCCCGCCATCACCAGCACTGACGTCTTCGGGTGCGAACTCTGGTAACACGCGCGATGCCCACCGAAACCACCACGACCAACGCCGCCGTCACGTCCGAGCAGCCCTTCGATCTGGCGGCCACGACGGAGAAGCTACTCCGCGCCCACCAGCTCGAAATCTGGACGCGCACCGACCGCCTTTTCGCCGGCCTGCTGGCGTTCGAGTGGCTGGTCGCGATGGCGATGGCGTTCTGGCGATCGCCATACACGTGGAGCGGTGACGTCAGCCGCGTGCATCCCCACGTCTGGACGGCGGTGTTCCTCGGGGCGGCGATCGTCTCGATGCCGCTGTTCCTCGCGTTTCGCTGCGCCGGGCAAACGATGACGCGCCACGTCATCGCGGTGGCGCAGATGACGATGTCCGGCCTGCTCATTCACCTGGGCGGCGGGCGAATCGAGATGCACTTTCACGTCTTCGGCTCGCTGGCGTTCCTGGCGTTTTACCGCGACTGGCGCGTGCTGATCACCGCCTCGGCGGTCGTCGCGGCCGACCACCTGCTGCGCGGGATTTACCTGCCGATGTCGGTTTACGGCATCGCCAACGCGAGCATCCTGCGCACGCTCGAACACGCGGGCTGGGTGATCTTCGAAGACGTGTTCCTGATCGGATCGTGCCTGCGAGCCGTGCGCGAAATGCGCCGCATTGCCGAAAACCGCGCCCTGCTCGAACACAGCTATCACGACGTCGAACGTAAGGTCCAGGAACGCACCGCGGAGTTGAAAAACGCCCAGGACGAACTGCTCAAGGCCGCCCGCACCGCCGGCATGGCGGAGATCGCCACGTCGGTGCTTCACAACGTCGGCAACGTGCTGAACAGCGTGAACGTCTCCGCCACCGTTGTTTCCGAAAAGCTGAAACGCTCCGAGATCGCGACGCTCACGCAGGTGGGCGGGATCATGGCGGAGCACCGCGAAGACATGGACGCGTTCCTGACGCAGGACGATCGCGGCAAGGTGATCCCCGGTTTCATCGTCGAGCTGGCCGAGTGCATCGGCGACGAGCAAAAAATGGTGATGGCCGAAGTGGAAAACCTGAGCAACGGCATCTATCACATCAAGCAGATCGTGGCGGCCCAGCAGGCGATGGCCAAGGCGAGCGATTTCTACACGATGGTAAAGCCCGCGTCGGTGCTCGACTCGGCGCTATCGATGCAGTCGGCCATCCGCACCTCGGAAATCGAGGTTGTACGGAACGACGCGCCTTGTCCTGATGCGATGCTCGACCAGCACAAGGTGCTCCAGATCCTCGTGAACTTGCTGAGCAACGCCCGTCACGCTGTCCTGGCCCGCCGCGAGGGCGAAAGGCGGATCACGGTCGGCGTGTCTCCGGCACAGCTACCCGACGGCCCTGGCCTGCGCTTCCGCGTAGGGGACAACGGCATCGGCATCGCACCTGAAAACCTGACGCGGATCTTCTCCCACGGCTTCACGACGAAGAAGGAAGGCCACGGCTTCGGCCTTCACAGCGCCGCGAATGCCGCCCGGGAAATGGGTGGGGAACTGTCCGTCGATAGCGCCGGTCCCGGCAAAGGGGCAACGTTCACACTGGACCTTCCCCTTCGAAAGAAAGTGGAGCAGGAGATCCCATGCAAAGCGGCTTAGGCGCGGTTCGACGCATTCTGACCATCGACGACAACGACGCGATCCACGGCGATTTCAGGAAGATCCTGAACAGCCAATTCGCCTCGTCGAAGCTCGCCGACAAAAAAGCCTTGCTCTTCGGCCCTTCCGCCACAGCGCCCGCGCCGAGAGCGACGATGCCGGCGTTTCAGGTCGATTCGGCGCTCCAAGGCGAAGAAGGCTGCAACCGACTTCAGGCCGCGTGCCTGGAAGGCAGGCCGTACTCGGTCGCGTTCGTCGACATGCGCATGCCGCCCGGATGGGACGGGCTGAAGACGATCCAGCGGCTGTGGGAAATCGATCCAGACCTTCAGATCGTCATCTGCAGCGCGTTCTCCGATTACTCCTGGGACGACATCTCCGCCAAGCTCGGGTTGACCGATCGACTGCTGATCCTCAAAAAGCCGTTCGACCCGGCCGAGGTGACTCAACTGGCGATCGCGCTCAGCGAGAAGTGGGAACTCCGCCGCGCCGCGAAGCTGAAAATGGAAGACCTGGAAAAGATGGTCGAAGTCCGCACGCAGGAACTGACGCACCTGGCGCTACACGACAAGCTGACCAACCTTGGCAATCGCGCGATGTTCAACGAGCGCCTCGCGGTTGCCGTGCAGAAGGCGAAGGAATCGGCAACGTATGACTACGCGGTGCTTTTCCTCGACTTCGACCGCTTTAAGTCGGTGAACGACAGCCTCGGCCACGAGGCGGGCGACGAACTGCTCAAATTGATCGCCGAACGCCTGAACGCCGCCCTGAAGCTCGCCGGACCGATCGTCGGCAACGCGCTGGCGGCCCGGCTGGGCGGCGACGAATTTACGATTCTGATCGACAGCACGGTCGGCGCGCTCGATCCCGCGGAGTTCGCCTCAAGCCTGCTTCACGTGCTCGCGGCGCCGTACATGATCAGCGGCTGCGAGGTCGTCTGCACCGCCAGCATTGGCGTCACCACGGGCGCCGAGCAGCAGTACACGTCCGCCGACGACGTGCTTCGCGATGCCGACACCGCCATGTACCACGCCAAGGCGGCGGGCAAAGCGCGGTACGCGTTCTTCGACCGCCGAATGCACGAGGAAACCATCGCCCGGCTTCAACTCGAAACCGACCTGCGCAACGCCGTCGAGCGAGGGGAAATCGTGCTGCATTACCAGCCGGTCGTGTCGCTCACCACCGGCGAGCTACACGGCTTTGAGGCGCTGGTCCGCTGGAATCATCCGAGGCGCGGCACGATCGCGCCGTCGGAGTTCATTCCGTGCTGCGAAGAGACGGGCCAGATCATCCCCATGGGCTTCTGGATCATGGCAGAGGCGTGCCGGCAACTGAAAGCCTGGCAGGCGAAGTATCCGCACCTGCCGAACCTGACGATGGCAGTAAACCTGTCGGCCAAGCAGTTCAAATCGCGCGATTTGATCGCGCGCATCCAGTCGATCCTCACGCAAACCGGCATCCGGCCAGGATCGCTCGTGTTGGAGATCACCGAAAGCGTGATGATCACCGACGCCGAGACCGCCATCTCGCTGATGGATCAGATCCGCGCGATGGGCGTGCAACTGCACCTCGACGATTTTGGCACGGGTTACTCGTCGCTCGGCTCACTGCACCGTTTCCCGTTGAACGGGCTGAAGATCGACCGCAGCTTTATGACCAGCCTGATCGAACGTCATGACTACACCGCCGTCGTGAACGCAATCATCAGCCTGGCGCATCATCTGGACATCTCGCTCATCGCCGAAGGCATCGAGTCGGCCGACCAGGTGCTGATCCTGCAATCGCTGAACTGCGACTTCGCCCAAGGCTACCACTTCGGCCACCCAACCGACGCCCGCAGTGCCGAAACCTACCTTGAGAACACTCGCGCCATCACCCCAATGGCCGCCTGAAAACCGTCCGACGACGTCCTAAACGTCCCGTGAGCCTCAAAAATCTCTATTCCAATATTCTTGAGAACATTGGAATAAAATATCGTCGATACGTTTTTGAGCGCGCCTTGCATGCGCTCGCTGATATCCGTGGCGATGGATGGACAGCGGCGATCAACAATGCTCAGCAACGGGGCTATCGGGACACGAGAGCGTCTGGAGCGGGCAATCCGTGGAGCAGGAACGGACGCGCGAACAGAGCGATGGCCGGTGCTTCGGCCGACCAGTTGAAGGGTGGCTGGCGATGTGGGGCTGGAGTTGCCGGGAATAATGCGGCGCGCGATGCGCCTGTTTGACGCGGCCGGAGAACAAGGTACCGTTTCGGGCTTTGGACACGCGAACCCTGTGAGCCAATCGATCGTCACGTCAAATCCGCGCACGGATGCGCCTGTTTCACACGACAACGTAAAACCGTCGGTGGACAACCGGACGCTGTTGGTCTGGATGTTCCGGTTTCTCAAGCCGGTGTGGAAGCTCGCGGCGGTTGCGGCGCTGTTCTTGTCGACGGCGGTGGCGATCGAGATCTACACGCTCAAGCTCACCGGCGACACGATCAACCACATCAAAGCCATCGGCCAACACGTCGACCCGGCATCGGCGTCCCGCGGCATTCGGCAGTGGTTCTTCAGCCATGATGCCGATGCGCTGCGACTCCGCCTGCTCATCATTCTCATGACCGGCTGCGTCATCGGCCTGTCGATCATGCGCTACATGCGCGAAGTGCAGGTCAGCAAGTTCAGCATGGGGATGGTCTACTACATCCGCGAGGCGGTATACGACAAGCTCCAGCGCGTCGGGTTCGGCTTTCACGACAACATCAGCTCCGGCCAGCTCATCAACCGGGCCCTGTCCGACCTGCAAAACGTCCGCGCGTTCGTGCAGACGGCCGTGCTGATGACGCTGGAGATCATCCTGGTCGTCAGCGGCAACATCGTGCTGATCCTGACCAAGAGCCCGTGGCTGGCGCTGCTGGCGCTGGTGCCGATCCCGATCTGGACCGCCTACATCCTCATGTTCAGCAAGCGCGTGCAGCCGGCCACCCGCGCGGTGCTGGAAGCCGAGGACAAGGCCATCCAGGTCATCACCGAGAACATCGCCGGCGTGCACGTGGTGAAAGCCTTCGCCACCGAGCAGCAGGAAGTCGCGAAGTACACGTCGGCGGTCACTGAATTCCAGAAGCGGATCATGAACCGCGTGCGGCTGTGGGCGAACTTTCAGCCGGTCATTCGCCTGATCGCCTCGGCCAGCAACCTGTCGCTGTTCTTCGTGGCGGGCGTGATCATCATCAATTCTCGCGGCGCCAGCATGAGCGTGGGCGACCTGATGATCCTCGGCGGCGCGATGGGCGCGATCCTCGGACGTCTTCAGCAGGTGGCGACGATCAACGAGCAATACCAGAACGCCATCGTCTCGGCCCGACGCCTCTGGGAAGTCATCGATGCCCCGCCCACGGTGCCGGAAAAACCCGACGCCGTCAGCCTGCCGAAAAACGGCGTGGGCGAGGTGGTATTCGAAAACGTGTCGTTCGGCTACGACCCCGCCAAACCCGTCCTGCGAAACCTGAACTACCGCGTCGGCGGCGGAAAAATCGTGGCGATCGTGGGGCCGACCGGCGCGGGCAAGTCGTCGATGGTGAACCTCGTCTCGCGGTTTTACGATCCGCAGGAAGGTCGAATTCTGCTCGACGGCATCGACCTGCGCGACCTGAAGCTGGCAAGCCTGCGGACGCAGGTAAGCTTCGTCTTCCAGGAGACGTATCTCTTCAGCGACACCGTGGCCGCGAACATCGCCTACGGGCGTCCCGGGCTAAGCCAGGGCGAAATTGAGGCGGCGGCGCGGCTGGCGCAGGCGCATGATTTCATCGAGGCGCTTCCGCAAGGATATGAGACGCCGCTGGGCGAGCGAGGCGCGAACCTGTCGGGCGGGCAACGCCAGCGACTGGCGATCGCGCGGGCGATCGTCACCAACCCGCGCGTATTGATCCTCGACGACGCCACCGCCGCCATCGACCCGGAGACCGAAGACCTCATCCGCCGCGGCATGCGGCTGACGCTGTTCGGGCGGACGACGTTTATCATCGCCCACCGCATCAGCACCGTGAAGAGCGCCGACCTCGTTCTGGTCCTGGAGAACGGGCGAATCACGCAGATGGGGACGCACGACGAATTGATGTGCCTCGACGGCCACTACCGCGAGATCGCCCGCGTGCAGCTCTCGACCGACGACGAGCCTCCGCCCGCCCGGCGCGACCCGGCGGAACTGCCCAGCCACATGGACCGCGTGCGCGACCCGAAAGTCGTCGCTGCGGCCAAAGGGCAGACGCAGGAAGAAGACCAGAAAAAACTGGAGGAAACGCTGTAACCGACGCGGGCGACAACGCCTTAAAAGCCCGTCGAGTCAAAACGCAGCGTGATCGATTGCCATGATCGCATTCGTCAAAAACCTCCTCGGCCGCAAGCCGGCCTCCTCCTCGCCGGACATCGCCGACCCGGAGTCGGACGACGAGTCGCGATATCGCCCCATCGAATGGCCGATGATCCGCAAGCTGGCGGCATCTCTGAAGCCTTACAAGTGGCACTACGCGGTCGGCATCAGCCTGTGCTGGCTGCAGGTGATGCTCGACATGCTCGGCCCGCAGTTCGTCGGCACGATCGTGAACTTCGTCGGCGACTACGCCGGCGACAAGGATCGCGGCGAGAGCGCCGGCCTCGTCGAATGGCTGTATCGCATCTTCGCCGGCATCACGCCGACGCGCGATCTATCGGAGAAACAAGCGATCTGGCACCTGGGCGCGATCGTCGGGTTCTGGATGGTGACCGTCGCCCTGTCCGTGCTGCTGCAGCGCGTGACGATCCTGATCATCTCCCGCGCCGGCGAATCGGTGCAGTTCGATTTCCGCCGGAAGTTGTTCGCGCACCTGCAGAAGCTCGACATGAGCTTCTACGACAAGACCAAGCTCGGCCGCATCATCAGCCGGTGTACCAGCGACATCAACGGCATGCGCGAGGTGAACGTCTGGGGCATCGCGCACATCATCATCCAGAGCAGCGCGATGGCGATCGCCGGCGGAATGCTGCTGTGGACTGACTGGCGGCTGTTCCTGGCGGTCGCATGGCTGGGGCCGGCGCTGTACTGGGTAAACCGGTATTTCATCAAGAAGTCGGCCTACAGTTGGCAGGTTGTGCGCGAGGGATTTACGCGCGTCAGCACGAACCTGGCGGAGAACATCAACGGCATGCGGGTGGTGACGGCGTTCAACCGCCAGGACCCGAACCTGAAGACGTTCAACCGCCTGCAGGTCGACAACACGAGCAACAACCTCGCCGCCGCGAGGTTGAACGGGACGTATCAGCCGTCACTGGAAGTGGTGCGCTATATCGGCCGGGCAATCATCCTGGTGTACGGCGGGTATCTGGTCGCGTCCGGGCAGATGGCGGAAAAAGGCGTCGGCGGCGTCGTGCAGGCATACCTGTACTGGGACTGGTTTATGAACCCCATCATCGTGCTGGGGAACTTCTACAACCAGCTGATGCAGGCGATGGCCGGCGCCGAGCGCGTGTTCGCGCTGCTGGAGACCGACCCGAATGTGAAGGACCAGCCGGGCGCGAAAGACCTGCCGAACCTGGAAGGCCGCGTCACGTTCGAAAACGTCACCTTCGGCTATAAGCCCGAGCGGCCAGTGTTGCATGACGTCAGCTTTGAGGCAAAACCAGGCGAGATGTTCGCGCTCGTCGGGCATACCGGATCGGGCAAGAGCTCGATCATCTCGCTGATCGCCCGCTTCTATCAGCCGCAGCAGGGCCGCGTGCTGGTGGACGGGCAGGACGTCCGCTTCGTCACCGGCGATTCGCTTCACCGACAGATGGGCCTGGTGCTGCAGGTGAACTACCTCTTCACCGGCACCGTGCTCGACAACATCCGCTACGCCAAACCCGACGCGACCGAGGAAGACGTGCTGCGCGCCGCCCGCGACCTGGGCACCTACGACGCGATCATGTCGCTGAAGGACGGCCTGCACACCGACGTCGGCGAACGCGGCGCGAACATGTCGCTCGGCCAGCGCCAGCTCATCTGCTTCACCCGAGCCTACCTCGCCGACCCGCGCATCTTCATGCTCGACGAGGCCACCAGTGCCGTCGATACCGGCACCGAAATGCTGGTCCAGCAATCGCTCGAAAATCTCCTTCGCGGCCGCACGACGTTCGTCGTGGCGCACCGGCTCAGCACGATTATGCGAGCCGATTGCATCCTCGTGATCGACCAGGGACACATCCTCGAACGTGGAACACATCAGGAACTGCTCGCCCAGGACGGCAAGTACGCCCACCTGTACGAGCAGTTCTCCATGCAGCACGATTGATCTACGCCCGATAACCAGACGGCCTGCCCGCGATCGTTAACTCGTGTCGTTACCAAGACGACTAAAGAGAAGGACGAACCCGTGCGCACCCCTTGCCCCAAGGCTTGGTGAATTGGACATCGGCATTGAGGCGTTGCAGGGCGCGAGAGAAATCGCGGTGTAACGTGGGTCAACTGAGGTCTGCCGGCAAACCTCTCGCTAGGCCGGTGGCGAAAGCAAAACATGAGTTCACGGAATAGCAGGCGTCGTGGGGCGACGTTGGTGTACGCCACATTCGGCGCCTTAGCGCTGGCCACGTTTTCGGCGTTGGCAGTGGACTGGGGCCGCGTTCAGGTCGTGAAGACCGAGCTTCAGGCCGCAGCCGACGCCGCGGCGCGGTATGCCGCTTCCGGGATCCAGCACGACATCAACGGCGTCTCGGCGGCTTACGGCAACGCCGCCGCGGTCGTCGCGCAAAACTACGCCGACGGCCGGCCGATCGTATTTGACCAGAACGGCGACGTCGAAATCGGCCTCTGGAACACCAGCAGCCGTACTTTCTCCCCGACGAAGAACCTGAACGTCGCCAACGCCGTTCGCGTGACCACCCGCTGCGTCGAATCGCGCGGATCGGCGATTCCGATGACGTTCCTGTCGCTGGTCGGCAAGCGGTCGAGCGACGTCACCGCCACCAGCATCGCGATGGCCGATTTCTCCAGCGCCCAGGGCGGCGCGGGCA
Organism: Phycisphaerae bacterium; assembly: GCA_037189665.1. GTDB lineage: Bacteria > Planctomycetota > Phycisphaerae > Tepidisphaerales > Tepidisphaeraceae > BPJO01. The sequence goes on from JBBCIV010000031.1 coordinate 44,683, forward strand.
TGGGCCGGTACGAATATTTCATCCCCGCTACCAGCAACCCGTGGCTGTCAGGCATGCCTGAGGGCAGCAAGGCCAACGCCGGCAACCCCAACAACAATCCCGACTTCGCCGGCAAGAACTACGTCGATGACGGCATCAGCAAGCTGTGGGACATCGGTTCGGCGATCCTGAACCTCAGCTTCACCGGCCGCGGCAACGGCGACGACAGCTCGAACATCAACGTCAGCCAG
>JBBCIV010000032.1:0-6264 GCA_037189665.1 Phycisphaerae bacterium
ATCGCGGGGGTGGCATCGCGCGCCCCGGGGGCGCGCGGGGTGGGTGGCGCGGTCGACAACAGTTTTTACGACGCGGCGTTCACACTTCGCCCCAACGAGCAACTGGCCGATTCGCCGGTGGTGGTGCTGGGGATTGACCAGGCCTCGCTGGACACGATCGACGCCCTGACCAACGGTCGGTGGCCGTGGCCGCGGGGGTTTTATGGCATGGTGGCGAAAAAGCTGGAGGCCATGGGCGCCAAGGCGGTCGTGCTCGATCTGCTGCTATCCGAGAGAAGCAAGGACGGCGTGGACGACGACGAAGCGCTGGCCGAGATGCTTGACGGCCTCCGCATGCCGTTCGTCGGCGGCGTGAGCGGGGCGGACGGCAAGTTCGCCGTCCCGGTGACCAGGCCCGTGCCGCTGGGCGACACATCGATTTACGGCGAACGAGAAAAGGCGGACGCTTACCGCGAATACCTTCCCATCACCGATCGCGGCGACAGCCTGGCGCTGGCGGGCATTAGGGCCGCGGGTTTTGAACCGAGGATCGCCACCGATCGCCCGTTTTTGTTGCGATACTACGGCCCGCACCGCGATGCGGACGGCAGGGCGCCGTTTCCGTCGTACGCCATCGCCAAGCTCATCGTGCAGGTGATCGAGGAGCACAGCGGTAACGACGTGTCGGCGGAGCAGGGATTCAACCCCGAGTTGGTGAAGGACAGGATCGTCATTATCGGCCCGCTGGCGGCGGGATTGCACGATCTGAAGAGCACGCCGGTGTCGCAGCTTTATCCCGGCGTCGAGATCCATGCCACGGCAATGCTGAACCTGATCCGTGGCCAGCAGGTGGCACTGGTGTCGTCGGTACTGGTGACGGCGTTGTCCGTGCTCGGCGCGCTATGGGTGGCGGCCGGCGTGATCCTGAGGCGGGCGGCGTGGGCGAAGGTCGGGTGCATCGCGCTGGCGGTATTGGGATTGGTGTTCGCCTCCGGCGGGCTGATGCAACTGAACGCCATGCGCTGGCTCCCGCTGACCGAGCCGCTGTTGGCGGCGACCCTGGCGAGCGTGGGATCGTTGTTGTGGGTTTACAAGGTGGAGGACGCACGGGCGCGGGCGCTTCTTCAGGCGATCGGGCAGTGCATTTCTCCGCAGGTGGCGAGCGAACTGGCGGAAGATCCGTCGGGCCTCACCGTCGGCGGGCGGCGGGTTGAACTGACGATCCTGTTTACGGATTTGCAGGGCTTCACCGATCTTACCGAACGCCTGCGCGAGGGGATCGAGCCGGTGCTGAACCTGTACCTGGCGGAGATGAGCAAGCAGGCGTTCGGCCGCAACGGCACGATCGACAAGTACATCGGCGATGCGATGATGGTGTTCTGGAACGCGCCGGTATCGCAGGCGCATCACGCGAAGCTGGCGTGCGAGGCGGCGTTGTCGCTGGTGGAACGCGAACGGGAGATATCGCCGATGTTGACGGCGCTGGGCGCGCCCAACTGCCGGACGCGCATCGGCATCCATACCGGGCCGGTGATCGTGGGGTTTTTTGGCTCGCGCGAGCGCCTGACGTACACCGCCGTCGGCGATTCGGTGAACATCGCGGCGCGGCTCGAACCGTCGAACAAGATTTACGGAACGCAGATCCTCGTTTCGCACGAGACGGCCGAGGCGTGCGGGGAGGCAATGCTGTTCCGCCCCATCGACCGCCTCCGCGTTTACGGCCGAACCGAGCAGGTGGGGGTGTACGAACTGATCGGCCCGCGCGAAAATGCGTCGGCGGACCAGCTTTGGCTGGTAGAGCAATCCGCCCGCGCGGCGCAGGCCTACCTTGCGAGACGGTGGGAAGATTGCCTGGCGATGATGGACGAGGTGCTCGCCCGCTTTCCGGAAGACGGCCCGGCCAGGGTGTGGAAGGGGCGGGTGGCGTCGTACCTGAAAAATCCGCCCGGAGACGATTGGGATGGTGTCTGGGAGCAGACAACCAAGTAATATGGGCTTAGAGTTCAAATCGAGGGATGCTCGCTATGAAACAGAAATGGATCCCCATCGCACTGATCGGCGTCGCCGGCGCGATCGCGCTGGCGGCGGCGGAGATGACGACGGTGAAGTCGTCATCGGTCACCCTGCGCCCGACGCCGGACATCTACGGTAAGTCGATCGGCGAGTTCAAGCAGGGCACGACGCTCGCCGTGATCGAAAAGAAAGGCCGGTTCCTGAAGGTTTCCGCCGACGGCAAGGAAGGCTGGATACGCGAGAAGGACCTGGAGCCGCAGAAGTCGATCGCTGAAGCCGGGGCGACCGCGCAAGTCCATTCCAGCCTCGCCGGTGCTGCCGAAGAGTCGGCCGCGGGCAAGAATCTCGGTCCCAACGCAGAAACCTATGCCAAAAGCAGGGGCGGCGATCCGAAGCAGATAGACGCGTTGATCGAGCGTCGAAACAAGCTCATCGACAGCGGCGCTTTTGATCAGTTTGCCGTCGAAGGCAAGGTTGGCCGACAGTACGGAGGGAAGTAGTCATGCTTCGCAAGATCATCACCATGGCCGCCATCGCAACGATTGGCGGCTTGTCGATCGGCGCGAGCTGCCAGAAAGCCGCGGAGACGCTTCGCAGTTCGGGTCTGGATCTCGGCTCGTCCGGGAACAAAGCGCTGAGCATCGGCGCCAGCGCCGGCGACAACCTCATCAACAAGAGTTGGGACGAAGAAGACATCGGCCAGGCGTTTGCCGTGTCGATGACAACTTCGCCCGGCCTCTTCAGTGACGAGAAGCTGAACGACTACGTGACGAACGTGGGGCTCGTCATCGCGTCGGTGTCGGGAAGCCAGTCGATCGACTTTACGTTCGGCATCATCAACAGCAATGAAGTCAGCGCGGTATCCGGCCCGAACGGTTACATCTTTATCTCACGCGGCGCCATCGCGAAAATGGAAGATGAATCCGAACTGGCCGGCGTGCTTGCGCACGAGATTGCGCATGTGATTGAGAGACACGGGATGAAAGCATTGACGAACTCCCGGATCGGCTCATTCGGCGCCGATAGCGTCAAGACGCTATCGGAAAATCAATTGGTCGACGAAGTGACGGACGTGTTGAACGACTACAAAGGCATCGTTTACAACCCAAGTCAGGAAGGCGAGTCCGATCGTCTGGCAGTGAAATACCTGAAAGCGGCGAACTATAACCCGACTGGCCTTGAGCGATTCATTGCTCGAGAACTTGCTTCTGTGAAGACCGACCTTCGTTCGCATCCGCCGACCGCCGACCGCCTTGAAAAGCTTAAGGCGGTCATCGGGCCGAATCCGACCGGCCAGCGGAATGCGGAGCGGTTTAAAGCGGCGGTGGGAAAGTAACAACGCCGCGAGAGGGGCATTATCATATCAGTTTTCAATCGCTGATATGATAATGGCCCACGCGTCAGTTGACGATGCCTTTGGTCAACTTCAGGAACACGTCTTCCAGCTTCAGTTGGTGAGGCGACAGGCTGTGCACCTTGATCTTCTCCGCCACCAGCAGGTCGGCGATGAAGTGATGGTGCAGCGCGGCGTTGTGCAGGGTGACGTGCATCTCGTCTTCGCGCAGCTCGATCTGGTCGATCCGCGAATCGCGTTTCAGGACGGCGTAGGCACGCTCGGTTTCGTCGAGCACCTTCACGCAGATGACGGGGTGGGCGCGGGCCTGGCTCATCAGGTCGTCGATCGTGCCGAAGACCAGCATTTTCCCGCGTTCGACGATGCCCAGCTTGTTACAGAACTCGCCGAGTTCCGAGAGGATGTGGCTGGAGACGATCATCGTCTTGCCCAGCCGCTGAAGCTCTTTGAGCAACTCGCGCATCTCGATGCGTGCCCGTGGGTCGAGGCCGGAGGCGGGCTCGTCGAGCAGCAGGATCGGTGGGTCGTGTACGAGCACGCGCGCCAGGCTTAGCCGCTGGGTCATGCCGCGGGAGAGGCTGTCGACCAGCGCGTCGCGCTTGTAGGCCAGATCGGTCAGCTCCAGCACATCTTCGACGATCTTCCGGCGCTGCTGACGGGGGATGGAGTAGGCGCTGGCGAAGAAGTCGAGGTATTCGGTGACGGTGAGGTCGTCGTACACGCCGAGGAAGTCCGGCATGTATCCGACATTCCTGCGGACGAAATCGCCGTTGGTATTCACGTTCTTTCCGAGCACGAACGCGTCGCCGTCGGATTGCTCGAGCAGGCCTGACAGGATTTTCATCGTCGTTGACTTGCCCGCGCCGTTGGGGCCGATGAAGCCGAAGACGTCGCCTTTGTTGAGCGTGAGCGACAGGTTGTCCAGCGCGACGAGGTTGCCGAATCGCTTGGTGAGGTTGCGGGTTTCGATGACGGGGGAGGCGTCGATCAGGGGCATCATGGCGACGGCTCGATCACCGCGCGGAGGATGGCGGTGTGCTGGGTGACGGCGTTGGGATTGGCGATCGTGACATCGCTGGACGGATTTTCGATGGTGGCGTAGAGGTGGATGGCGCCGGCGTCGAGCAGTCGGTTGGCGGCAATGCGTCGGGCGGGGGCGATGGCGAAAAGGGTGGGATAGGCCGCCGGGCTGGCGGCCTCAGACGTGCTGCGATAGAAGACGCGCGGTGCGACGTTGGCGTCGGCTTGTTCCGTCGCAGGCGCGATCGGCGAATCAACGTTGATCGATGTGCCGGGCGCGATCGTGTTGTCGATCGTCGCCGCGCCGGCCTTGATGTTCAGGCTGATGTGGCTGAGCGGTCGGTCGGACAGGTTGCGGATGGTGCCGACGATACGGTTGTCGGCGACCTTCAGCGACGCCTCGACCATCCCTGCCTGATCGACCGCCCGACGGCCGCGGAGGAAACGCCAGTTCCAGACGTCGATCCACATCGAGTCCGGCAGGTTGCCGCGATACGTCTGATTGGCTCTCAGCGGGATGGTGAGCGATCCGCCGGAGTAGCGGTGGCCGGACGGCACCGGCTCCCACCAGCTAATGGGATCGCTGGAGACGTCGTACCGCGCGCTGCGCGGGGCGTAGATCAGCGCCACGTCGTCCATCGCCACCAGCCGGCCTTGGGCTTGCTCGACGATGCGAAGCGTGCGGAAATGAAGGTCGCCGGATCGAAGCAGTTGGCCGGCGTAGAGCGCGGCGCAGGTGACGACGCCGATCCAGCCGAGGGTGGTCACCCACGTCCACGGCTGGAGGCCCAGCTTTCGGAGGACGAACCAGTCGATCGGGCCGACGATCAGCATCAGCGCGCCGATGGTGAGGGCGATGTAGCCAAAGCCGAACGACCCCGTGTTGGGGATATCGCCGATCCGGTCGAGCGCGGCATGGGCGGCGGCGACGTCGGCGTCGTAGTAGCCGTACTGGGCGCCGGCGTTGCCGGGCTCGCCAAGCAACGCGATGAGGGCATCGTTCCAGAACTGCTGGAACATCGCCCCGTCGTTGAACTGCAAGGTGGACGTATCGATCGGCAGCACGACGATTTGGCCGAGCCCCAGCCTGCCGACGACCATCTTCGGCAGGCCTTGTGGAAGATCGACCGATGTCGTGCCCGGCCTGGGCATGAGCTTACGCACGCCAAGCGAGGAAAACCGTTCGGGCAGCCGAAGCCGTCGGAGTTGATCGGCGGTGAGCTTCTCGACGGTGGACGGCCCGAGGTCGGCGGGCATCACCTGCGCGAGCGGGGCCTCGGCGGGCAGGATGTCGACGCCGGGGTAGATCAGGATCGTGCCCCCGGCGCGGGCCCATGCGATGAGCGCGTGCTGCTGATCGACCGACAGGCGCGACCAGTCGGGATTGTTCAACGCCACCACGTCGGCGGCGTCGTAGCCGATCGGGGTGATGGGCAGCAGGGGGTATCGCTGGTGGCTGACGATGGTGGTTCCGACGCCGTTTCGCCGGAATCCCTGAAGCATCGGGGAGTTACCAGCCGTGACGATCATGAAGCCGATCTGCTCGCCACCGCGGTCGAGTTCGTCGCGGTCGCGCGGGGGCCACTCGGCGATGAGCTTGCCGGTTTCGGCGTCGATCAGCGTTGCCCGCAGCGGGTCGTAAAACATCGCCAGCGGGGCGTAGAGGGCGTATTTCTGCTTGGCGGTGCCCACGCCGATCGCCTGGCGGATGACGATGGCGCTAGACGAGGCGTTCGGCACGCGGATTTCGAGAATCGCGGTTCTCGGACGATCCGACTGCACCTCCACAAACACCGGCGACCACCGCCCGGCCCGGAACCGGCCGTCGTAGCCCGGCTCGACGTCCCGCGTCGTGTTGGATTGCGCAGAGGGGGCTTTCGGGTACTGGGCGGGCCCCC
>JBBCIV010000033.1:0-51003 GCA_037189665.1 Phycisphaerae bacterium
TTGAAATGAGATTCAAAACGAATCGGCCAAGCGCACGATTCAATTCTCTGCGCCCCCTGCGATCTCCGCGCTCTCTGCGTTAAAACCTGACAACAGAAAGCATACACGCCAGACATGCAGGACGGCCTTTCCGTCGCGCAGCATTTTCACCTGCGTTTATCTGCGGCCATCTGCGGCTAAAATAAAATCATGCGGATTCAATTTCTCGGCGCGTGTCGGACGGTCACCGGTTCATCTCATCTGCTCGAAATCAACGGCAGGCGCATCCTGCTCGATTGCGGGCTATACCAGGGCAGGCGGGACGAGTCGCGGGCGTTCAATGCGTGGATGCCGGAGGAGCTTCGGCACCTCGACGCGATCGTGCTGTCGCACGGGCACCTCGATCACTGCGGCAAGCTGCCGGTTCTCACGCGCGAGGGCGTGGCCGTGCCGATCTACTGCACCGACGCCACCGCCGACGTGGCGCGCGTCGTGCTCACCGACTCGGGCGAAATTCAGCAGGAGGACGCCGACTACCTGAACAAACGCCAGCGCCGCCCCGGCGAGCCGGAGGTGAAACCGCTTTACACCGTCAGCGACGTGCTGCGGACGACGCGCCAGTTCAAGACCGTGCACTACGGGCAGACGTTCGACATCGCCGGCGCGAAGGTGACGCTGTTCGACGCGGGGCACATCCTCGGCAGCGCGTACGTGACGATCGAGTGGCTGGAGGCCGGCCGACAGCGGGCGATGCTGTTCACCGCCGACATCGGGCGGTTTCATTCGCCGATCATCCGCGACCCGACGCCGCTCCCAGGCCGGTTTGACCTGGTGATCTCCGAATCCACCTACGGCGGCCGCACGCACGGGCCGATCGACCAGATCGAACCGCAACTTCTCGACGCCGTGCAGACCGTCGTCGCCCGTCGCGGCCGGCTCATCGTGCCGAGCTTCGCCGTCGGGCGCACGCAGACCATCCTCTGGTACATGCACAAGTTCATGCGGCAGGGAAAGATCGCGCCGATCAACGTCTACGTCGATTCGCCGATGGGCGTGGAGATGACCGACGTCACCGAACGCCATCGCGGCTATTTCGACGCCGAGACCGAGAAGCTCATCGGCACGGAAGACCTGTTCGAATCGAAGCGCATCACGCTCGCCAAGAGCAGCCAGCAGAGCCGGCAGATCAACGCCGACCGCGGGCCGTGCGTCGTCATCGCCTCCAGCCCCACCTGCGAGTTCGGCCGCGTGCTCCACCACCTGAAGCACTCGATCGAACGCCCCAGCGACATGCTGCTGTTCGTCGGCTTCACCCCCCTCCACACGCTCGGCCGGCGACTTCAGGATGGGCAAAAGCGCGTTCGCATCTTCGACCGCTTCTACGACGTGCAATGCGAGGTCCGCACCATCCACGGCCTGAGCGCCCACGCCGACGGCGCCGAACTCGCCGCCTTCCTCGCCCCGACCTGCCTCGCCGATACCGAAACCTTCATCGTCCACGGCGAACCCGACCAGCAGGCCGCCTACGCCAAGACCCTCACCGAAAAAGGCATGGGCCGCTGCACGATTCCGGCGCTGGAGACCGAAGTGTTTTCGGCATAGGATTGGGGTTTCCATGCACACGTTGATCCTCACTCCACGCATGACCGACGACTCCGTCGCCCTCTGGCGTGCAGCCGGCCAGCGTGGTTGGAACGTCGAACGCCTGACAAGCTGGCGCTTGCCAGAGTACCTGAAGTCCGTAGAGAATCCGGTGCTCTACGTTGAAGCCCTCACGGCGCCGATGATGGCCGAAGAACTCGGCCTCGAACTGGTCGAACCACCGGAAGATTGGCTGACGCATCTTCCATGGAAGTACGCCAAACGCACGATCGCGCTGTCCACGCTTGGAGAAGCCCGCAAACGAACAGAAAAGGCGTTCATTAAACCACCAAACGACAAGAGCTTCGCCGCGGCGGTCTACATGGGTTCGGAACTGCCGGAAGACTTTGATGACACCAAACCAGTGCTCATCTCTGACATCGTGGATTGGGAGCTGGAATTCAGGTGTTTTATTCTCGACCGCAAGGTCGTCACGCTCTCTCCCTATCTCCGAAACGGCGTCCTCCAGCGCGATGCCGGCTTCCCTGCTACGGAAGGCGAGCTGTGCGATGCCCGACAGTTCGCCGAGACAATGCTTGCCGATCCGGCGATCGCCTTTCCGAAGGCCACCGTACTAGACGTCGGCCTCATCAAAGATCAAGGCTGGGCTACGATCGAACAAAACGCCGCTTGGGCATCGGGCATGTACGGCTGCGACGCGAATGGCGTGCTGGATGTACTGGTCCATGCGACACGGCGTACAACATAATTATCATGCGGCAAGCTCTGACCGGATATTCACATTGAATTCCATGCTGAACTCATGTTTGGCTTTTTACATGATCGATCTGAAGCAGGTTCACTCTCTTACCGACTTTCAACGGAACGCGAAAAAGCACATCGTTCGATTAAAGCGTACGGGAAAGGCGGAAGTGCTGACGGTCAACGGGCAAGCGGAGGTTGTCGTACAGTCGCCGGAAGCGTATCAGCAATTGCTTGATGATGCCGAGCTCGCCCGGTCGCTGCGCGTGATTCGGCAAAGCCTTCAGGACATGGAGAACGGCAAAGTACGGCCGGCGAAGGCGTTCCTGGAGTCGCTCGCCTCGAAGCACGGCATTCAACTCGGCAAGCGATGAAAAACTCGATCGTTATCACCGACGCTGCGGCCGAGGAGATCGAGGAGCAATTCTACTATAATTCACACCATCTGGCAGGAGCTGGGCAACGCGGAACGATGGCTGCGCGGCCTGCATTTTGCGATCGAATCGCTCGAAAAATTCGCCGGCCACGCCCGAGCGCCGGAAAAGCGATTTTCTCGAAGTCGATCTCCAGCAGAATATCTTCAAATCGCACCGCATTATCTATTCGTTCGACAAGAAACGCCACGTTGTGACGATCCACTACGTCCGCCACGCCGCCCGGCGAGGGATCGGCGAGCCGTCGGACGATTGACAAATCTGTTTGAGCATTTACGCGTTCATCGCGTAACGTTTAGCGCCGCATCTTGATGCGGGTTCCCGTGGCGTTCGACCAGCAGAAAACCCGGATCTTGATGCGGCGCTAAACGGTTTGGATCACCCGCCTCCCACAAACGCGCAAGCGACGTCGATCGAGCCGGCCAGCTTCAATCGGGCCGCTTGCGCGTTTGCAAGAGGGGCAAGGGCGTTATGCGGTGGTGCTCGTCGTCGTTTTTTTGTCGGCGTCGACGGCCAGGGTTTGCGTGGCGTCGCCTTTCTTCAGCGTGATGGTGCCGGTCAGGGAGCCGTCGGCGCTGATGGTGAAGGCGATGTCGATGGAGCGGTCGCCGACCGACTTGCCAGCGGTGATGGCGGTGTCGGTGACGGTGGCCTCGAGGATTGCCGGGCTCGGGCCGAAGCGGTGCTTGGCGGCGACGAGGAGCATCGTCTTGCCTTCGGCGTTCTTGTACGTCTGGACGAAGACATCGCCGGTCTTCGTGCCATTGGTGATGGTGCCGGTGTAGACGATCGCGTCGGTGATCGCCCCGCCGCGATCCGGGCGGTGCGGGCGGACGGGCTTCTCGCCGGCCGTAGGCGGGCTGGTGACGTCCGCGCTCTTGAGCGACAGCGTGCCGGTCTTGGTAACGGTGGTGTCGTCCTCGCCCTTCACGGTGGTGGTGAGCGTGCCGGCGGCGGAGCCATCCTCGGCAACGGTGAGGACGACGGAAACCTTGCCGTCTTCGCTCGCCAGGGTGTAGGTGTCGCCGGACCTGGTGCCGGTCAGCTCATGCGACGCCCCGCGGCCGGGCAGGCGGGCGACGACCGTGCCGTCGTCGGCCTCCGACAGGATCGATACGCCGAACCGCTTTGCCTTGCCGTCGTCGAACGTCACCGTGCCGTTGTACGCGGCGATGGGCACGACGTCGTCGTCCTTCGCGCCGCCGCCAATTGAATCGTCGGCGGGCTTTTCGGGCTTGGCGGGCGTGGTCGCCTTCGTCAGCGCCAAGGTGCTGGTGCTGGACTCGGTTTCGCCTTCGGCGTTGGCGTAGGCATTGGTGATGGTGCCGGTCACCTTGCCGTCGGCATCGACGGTGGCGGTGATGCTCACGGTCCGCCCGTCCTTCGTGGCGGAGAGCGTGTAGGTATCGCCGGTCTTGGTGCCCTCGAGCTTCACCCCGCCATCGCGGCCGGCAATGCGGGCGACAACGGCGCCTTCCGTTTCAGAGATGATGGCGATCGAGAAACGCTTGGCGACGCCCTCTTCCGGCGTCGCGGTGCCGACGTAGAGCGCGACCGGCGTTGCCGACTCGATCGCGTCGGACGCCTTCTCAAACTGCGGCATCCTGATTGCCGGGCGATGGTCGGACGCACGGCCAATCGATAGTGCGGACGCAACCGCGCTGGCGAACAGTTGACGGCCTTCCAGACCCTCGACGAGAGCGTTCGTGCGGATCATTTGGTGACCCTCCTCGGGTGTTTCGAGCAACCTCGTATGGTGGAAACCCTTCCCGGTATAGGTGAACGTCGCGTTGCGAGCGTTTATTCCCAAAAATTGCGGCCAGCCCGAGTTCTGGACGATCGCTGTGGGTCGGACGGCGTTTTCCGAAGGCAAACCTTTGTCCCTCCTCGGGAACTCCCGCTCGTCGGCGCCCTATGATCCGTCATCGAAGATGAGGGGAAGATGAGGGAAACGGAGGGCGGGTCACGGAGTTCCAGAAACGGAGGTTTGCCATGGCGACGACCGACAACGACTTGTTCATTCGTTCGCAGCAGAACCATCGTGTGCACCTCGCGATCGCGGGGTCGGTGGTGGTTTTAGGCGTGGTGATGTTCCTGACGATCGCGCTGGCGCCGCTGGGGCTGGCGGTGTTCTTCATCGGCCTGGCGTGGCTGGGCGTGGCGATCCTGATGGGCCGCGTCAACCGGCTGAAGGAAACCGAGCACTCCCCTCACGAAGAACGCTAGAAGCTCTTTTTAAGTCCTTCTTTGCGACGCATGCCAACCTCGTGGCACGCGGGTTTTCAAACCCGTGTCCGTATCTTTGTGTGGGTCGGTTTAGAGACACGGGTTGAAAACCCGTGCCACGACGTATCGAGATAGCTTCCAGCCTTAACCCGCGTGCCGGCCATCGGTTAGGCGTAATCGCCCCGGAGCCGATTTTCCTGCCGACGATCGCGCGGACGATTTGTCTAGCCGAACGATCGTCCGGGACTATACTGGGTGTTGTCGGCCCTTTACCCCGCGAGGTTTTGCCATGCGTCACGCCGCCGTCATTTTCGCGCTCGCCATCGTGATGATCGCCGCCGGTTCCGCATCGGCGCAAACTGCCGCCAAGTCCGCTTTGATCAAGCGATTGCCGACGGTGAAGTTCACCGACGTCTCGCTCACCGACGCGATCGATTTCTTCCGCGATACCTCCAACGCCAACTTCACCGTCGACTGGAAGTCGATCGAGGAGATCGGCGTTTCAAAAGATACGCCCGTCAACCTCACGCTCCGCCACGCGCCGATGCGCGTCGCGCTCAAGGCGACGCTCGAGTCGGCGGCCCCGGGATTGCTGACGTACTACATCGATCAGAACGTCATCACCATCACCACGCTGGCCAAGGCCGACGAGCGGATGATCACCCGCATCTACCCGGTGCAGGACTTGCTGGTGGAAATCCCCGACTTCAAGGCCCCCAGCCTAAGCCTGACCGACAACACCAGCAACGGAAACAACTCAGGCGGCGGCAACGACCTCTTCGGCGGCAATAACAACAGCAACCGCGACGAGGACAAAGAACAAACCAAGACCCGCGCCGAACGCGCCGAAGACCTCATCACCCTCATTCGCGAAACCATCCGCCCCGAAGTCTGGGACGTGAACGGCGGCAAGGCGAAGATCCGCTTCTTCAACGGCAACCTCATCGTCACCGCCCCCCGATCGGTTCAGGAAGCGATTGGCGGACCGGTGGAGTGAGGGGAAATGCTGAATGCTGAATTATGAATGATGAATACAGAATGCGTCGGCCTCCGCGGGTTCCATTCATCATTCAGAATTCGTCATTCAGCATTCGACTTTCCCCTTCCCTTCCCTCATCATCCTCGCCATGTGTTTCGATCTCGCATTTATTGGTGCCGGCAACATGGCCGAGGCGGTCGCACGGGGGTTGATTGCTTCGAAGACGCTCACGCCTGACAAGATGATCGCCTTCGACGTTTCGCCGGAGCGGCGGCAGGCGTTCGAGCAGCAGTTGCAGATCAAGTGCGTGATCGACAACCTCGAGGCCGTGCGCGAGGCGTCGGCGGTGCTGCTGGCGGTGAAGCCGCAGCAGATGGCGGACGCGCTGGCAGGAATCGGGTCGGCGATCACGGAAAAGACGTTGGTCATCTCCATCGCCGCGGGCATCAATACTCGTTTTATCGAAACGCATCTGGGCCTCGGCCGGGACTGGAAGGTCGTCCGGACGATGCCGAACACGCCGATGCTCGTCGGCCTGGGCGCGGTTGCGATCGCACCGGGCAAGTTTGCGACCAAGGCCGACGTCACCGTCGCCGCCACGTTCTTCTCCCCCGCCGCCGAGGTGGTGGAGGTGACGGAGGACAAGCTCGACGCCGTCACCGCGCTCTCCGGCTCCGGGCCGGCGTACGTCTTCTACCTGCTGGAACACATGATCGCCGCCGGCGTCGAGCTGGGGCTGACGAAGGAGCAGTCGGAACTGCTCGCCAAGCAAACCGTGCTCGGCAGCGCCTCGATGGCCAAGACGTCCGCTGATTCACCTCAGGAACTGCGTCGAAAGGTCACCAGCCCCAACGGCACGACGCAGGCGGCAATCGAATCGATGGACGCCTCCAACGTCGGCGCCCACGTCCGCCAGGCGATCGCGGCGGCGTGCGCGCGGTCGATCGAGCTGGGCAAAAAGTAACCATCGGACGCGCGGCTTGCCTTCAAAGTCACCGCGCGTCAGCCCGCGGATGCGGTCGTGCGCGCGCCCTATCCAATCTCCACCACCACCATCCCCACTTCCATCAGCGGCACCTGCTGAACGACGTGGCCCAACGGATCGATGGCGCAAGTCGGGCCGTACGATATCGCCCCGTCTCGCTCGCCCGTCACATCTGCCGACACCAGCCACACCCCGTTTTCCTTCGCTCGGACGGCCCGCACTTCGCTGTGTCGATCCTTCCACTTCTCCGCCGACTCACGCTTCATCATGTTGTTGGCCAGGCAGAGGATGACCCTTGCGCCCCGTCTCGCGACCGCCGCCGCGGGCTCGGCGATCTGCGTGTCAGAACAGACGTTCACGCCAAACGTCAAGCCGTCGACCTCGAACACGGGAAACGCGTTTCCCGGGGTGAACGCGCCGCGTTCGCCCGGCAGCAGGTTCACCTTGCGATATCGCCCTATTACCGTGCCGCCGCCCACGACAACGGCGGTGTTGTAGATCGAATCGCCCTCCGCCTCGATCAGCCCGAACACCACGATCGGCCGCACGTCGGCAAGCCGGCGCAAGATGGCCGAGAACGTGTCTGAATCCAGCGACATCGCATTTCGCCTTGCGCTTTCAGACGTTGTGAAATATCCCTGCAGAAAACATTCCGGGAAGCAGACGACCCGTGCCCCGCGATCCGTCGCGAGCAACGATTGCGCTTCGATAAACGACACCGCCGCCACCGGATCTTCCCGAAAGTCCGGCGTCTGACACGCGGCGATCTTGACGCGAGCAGCAATCGTCACGAGATACACGCGATCATGCCGCGCCCGAGCGTATCAGGCAAAACGATCGACGCGCGCGACGCCCCATCCACAACCCGCGCGCCGCGTGCTACCATCCCGCCATGCAGAATCCGTTCAACCATCCCGCGTGGATCGACATCTCGCTGCTGCTGGCGAGGCTGGTGCTGGGGCTTTACATGTTGTTGGCGGGATGGAGCAAGATGGCGGGCGGGATGGGGAAGTTCGTCGACGGCAGCTTTAAATCGCTGACGCCCGAGTGGCTGCCCGAGTCGATCGCAAGGCCATACGGGTATCTGATCCCGGTCGCGGAACTGCTGCTGGGGCTGATGCTCATGCTCGGGCTCTTCTCGCGACTCGCGGCCGGGCTGATGACGCTGCTGTTGCTCAGCATCGTGATCGCGATGGTCAACAAGAACGGCATCACCGGCTTCCCCGACGCCGGCGGGCCGCCTTTTCATCACTCGTTCGTGATGCTGCCGATGGCGTTCATGCTCGCGATCATCGGGTCTGGACGGCTCGCCCTCGATCCGCTCTACTTCTCCGGCGGCGCCCCCGATGGCGGCGGCGGACGGAAAAAGTAACCGAACAACAGGTGGGGAATAATCATATCAGTTTTCGCAAAACTGATATGACAATGAAAGCGTGGGGTCTGCGATGGCAAACGAACGGGTGATCGTGGTGGGCGCGGGCGGGATTTCCAACGCGTGGTTTCCGCCGATCCGGAAAGAAGCGCTCACGGTAGCCGCCGTGGTGGACCTGCGGCTGGAGGCGGCGCAGAAGCGCATCGACGAACACCAGTTCGCCGGCGCCAAGGCGTTCGACAACCTCGACAAAGCGCTCGCCGAAACCAAGGCCGACTTCCTCGTCGATCTCACCATTCCCGATGCCCATTGCGACGTCACCTGCAAGGCCCTTCGCGCCGGCCTGCACGTCGTCGGCGAAAAGCCGATGGCGGGCACGATGGACCAGGCCCGCAAGATGGTCCGGACCAGCGAGGAAACAGGCAAACTTTACATGGTCAGCCAGTCGCGGCGGTGGGATGCGTCGCACATCGCGATCGAACGACAGGTCGCCAGCCAATCGATCGGACAACTCACCACCCTCAACTGCGATTTCTACATCGGCGCGCACTTCGGCGGATTTCGCGATGAGATGCCCAGCCCGCTCATCCTCGACATGTCGATCCACCACTTCGACCTGGCGCGAATGATCGCCGGACAGGACCCGGTCAGCGTCTACGCCGAAGAGTTCAACCCGCACGGCAGCTGGTACAAGGGCGACGTGGCGACGAACTGCCTGTTCGAGATGACCAATGGCGTGCGGTTCGCCTACCGCGGGTCGTGGTGCGCCGAGGGCTGCCACACCGGCTGGAACGGCGACTGGCGCGTCATCGGCGACAGGGGCACGGTCGTCTACGACTCGGATAAAAACCTCCGCGGTGAAGTCGTCACCGGCAACGACGGTTTTCATCGCCCACGCGCGCCGCTGGCGATCGAAGCATCGCCGATTGACGCCCCCACCATGCACGGAGCGCTCCGCGAAATGCTCGCGTTCATCCGCGCCGGCAAACGCCCGCAGACCGAGTGCCACGACAACATCAAAAGCCTGGCGATGGTGTTCGCCGCCATCGAAAGCGCGAAGCGCGGCACGCGGGTAAAGCTGAGCGAAGTGTAGAGCCCGGATCCGCCGCCGGAAACGTGGAGAACGCCACCGCCTACGCTTAACGCAGGCGACGTCGGCGTCGAAGCGACGCCCAGCAACGCTGCCGGTGGCGTGCGATTCGCCGGCGGGAATTGCACATTGCCAACTGACCTAAAAAACCGACAATCGCTCCCTCAAACACAAATTCGAGGGAAGCATTATGAGCCTGCAGAAATTCGGCGTCGTCGGTCTGGAAGTCATGGGGCGGAACATCGCCCTGAACATCGAAGAGAAGGGTTTTCCGATCGCGGTGTACAACCGCACGACGAGCAAGGCCGAGGAGTTCGTCGCGGAGAACGCGGGGAAGAACATCAAGTTCGGGAAAACCCCGCAGGAGTTCGTCGCACTGCTGGAGCGGCCTCGCAAAATCCTGCTGATGGTGAAGGCCGGCTATGCCACCGACGCCACGATCGACGCGCTTAAGCCATATCTCGAACCCGGCGACATCCTCATCGATGGCGGCAACGCGCTCTATACCGACACCGAACGTCGTGAGAACACGCTTCGCCCGACCGGGCTGAAGTTCTTCGGCATGGGCGTGTCCGGCGGTGAAGAAGGCGCGCGTCACGGCCCGTCGATCATGCCGGGCGGCGACCGCGCCAGCTACGATTATCTCAAGCCGATCCTCGAAAAGATCGCCGCCAAGGCGCCAAGCGACGGCGTCCCCTGCGTGACTTATTGCGGCGAGCGCTCGGCCGGGCACTTCGTGAAGATGGTTCACAACGGCATCGAGTATGGCGACATGCAGCTCATCGCGGAGGCATACGACCTCCTCAAGAACGTCGCCGGGCTGAACAACGCGCAGCTCAAGGAGGTGTTCGAGGAGTGGAACGCCAGCGAACTGCAGAGCTTCCTCATCGACATCACCACCAAGGTGATCAACTACAAGGACCCGCAGGGCTCGGGCGCGCTGGTCGAGCAGATCCGCGACGTGGTGGGCATGAAGGGCACGGGCACGTGGACGATCAAGGCCGGGCTTGACCTGCTCGTCCCGCTGCCCACGATGGCGGCCGCGGTGGACATGCGCGAGATCAGCATGCTGAAGGACGAACGCGCCGCCGCCAGCAAGCAGCTCGCCGGGCCCAGCGCGAAGAAGTTCGCCGGCGATGTGAAGGCGTTCATCAAGGACGTGAAGGATGCGCTGTATTGCAGCAAGATCTGTTCATACGCCCAGGGCATGGCGCTCCTCGCCGCCGCCAACAAGCCGGCGGAAAAAGGCGGATTCGATTACAAGATGAACCTGCCCGACCTGCCGATGATCTGGCGCGCCGGCTGCATCATCCGCGCGGTGTTCCTCGAAGACATCACGCAGGCGTTCAAGAAGAACCCGTCGCTGGTCAACCTGCTGCTCGACGACGAGTTCAAGAAGAAGATCAACGACCGTCAGGAGGCGTGGCGTCGCGTGGTGAAGACGGGCATCGACAACGGCATCGGCCTGACGGCGTTCAGCGCCAGCCTCGCCTACTACGACAGCTACCGCCGCGATCGCCTGCCGGGCAATCTCATCCAGGCCCAGCGCGATTACTTCGGCGCTCATACCTACGAGCGCCTCGAAGCGCCGGGCAAATTCATCCACACCACCTGGAGCGTCGAACAGCCCGCCCACGAAGTCCCGCAGCACGGCACGGGCGCAACGCAGGTGGGCACGCGCGAGCAGCCCAAAGGTGATTGAGGGAAATGCGGAATGATGAATAGGGAATGAGGAATGGCAGACGATAGCCGTGTTTTTGCATGAAGTTGCTGGCGATCGACATCGGCTCGTCCTCGGTGAAAGCCGCCGTGCTGACGGGGGCAGGGACGCCGCGCAAGGTGATCGGCGTGCCGTTCCCGACGCAGTACGACGGCACGCGCGCCAGCGTCGATGCGGCCGAGGTGGAGCGGGCGCTGCATCAGGCATTCAAACAGATCGGCGATGATCGGCGGGAAGTCGATGCGATCGCGATCACCACCATGGCGCCCAGTTGGCTGGCGATGGACAAGGCCGGCCGCGCGATCACGCCGGTGGTGACGCATCAGGACCGCCGGGCAATAGAAGAAGCGAAGCAGATCGAGGCCCGCGTCGGCAAGCGGCGTCATCTTCAACTCGCAGGCAATCGCCCGTTCCCCGGCGGCATCAGCTCGACCACCTGGCGGTGGTTTGACCGGCACGAGAAGTCGATCATGAGGCGCGCCGACCTGGTCGGCCATCTTTCGACGTGGTTTCTTCGCCGCGTCTGCAATGCCCGCGTGGCCGATCCCTCCAATGCCGCGTTCATGGGCGCGTACGAATCGATCACGCTCAAAGGCTGGTCGGAGGAGTTGATCGAGGCGGTCGGCATCAGGCGATCGCTCCTGCCTGAAGTGCGCGAGGCGAACGTCATCGCCGGCCACGTGACCGAAGGGGCGGCGTCGGCGTTCGGGCTGCTCGCCGGCACGCCGGTGCTCACCGGCTGCATGGACGGCTCCGCCGCGATGTTGGCGGCCGGAGCGAAGCCAGGCCAGATGCTCAACGTCAGCGGTTCGACCGATGTGCTGGCGTTGGCGATCGATCATCCAAAGCCGCACGAGTCGCTCCTCACTCGCCCGCTTGGCGTGGGCAAACGCTGGCTCGCCGTCAGTACGCTCGCCGCCGCCGGAAGCGCGCTGGAATGGGCGAGGAGGACTTTCTACGCGGAGCTAAGCCCCGCTGACTTTCACAAGCAGCTCGCCAAGGTCGCCGGGCGATCGACGGACGTCGCGTTTGATCCGCATCTCGCCGGCTCGCGCGTCATGATCGACGAGCGCAGCGGAGCGATCGCCGGCCTGCGCCTCGGCTCGACGCGTGACGACATCCTCGCCGCGCTGTGCGATGCCCTCAGCACCGCCAGCGGCGAACGGCTCGCGTTGATGACGAAGCAATATCGCAAGATCAGTCCGACGGTCGTCACCACCGGCGGCGTGCAGTCGGGCCTTTCGAAAGTGCTCCAACGCGACTGGTCCACCTACGGCCGCTGGCGCTTCAGCTCGCTGGAGCACGCTACGTTACGTGGGCTGTGGCAGCTCCTATGAAGCCGCGGGGGTTACCCCACTGCTTCAGGGGATGGTCTGCGCCGTAGTACGGACGTCGCCTGTCCGGGGGGGATATTTCATCGGCGTGCATCGGCGGTTTCAACCTGTGTCCGCATCAGATTTGGAAATCGACGGTTTCCGCGCGTTCGCCTTTTGGCCGGCGGTCGCGGAATTTCAAACGCGGGGGTTCGGCGACCACTTGGTTCTGGCTGGGCACGCTCGACGTAATGAACACGTTGCCGCCGATCACCGACCCGCGGCCGATGACGGTTTCGCCGCCCAGAATCGTGGCGCCGGCGTAGATGACGACGTCGTCCTCGATCGTCGGGTGTCGCTTGTGCCCGCGCAACGCTTGGCCATACGCCGGGGCGAGCGCGCCGAGCGTGACGCCCTGGTAGACCTTCACGTTGTTGCCGATCTCGGTCGTCTCGCCGATCACGACGCCCGTGCCGTGGTCGATGAAGAACGACTTGCCGAGCTTGGCTCCGGGATGGATGTCAATGCCGGTGATCGAGTGCGCCTGCTCGGTCATGATGCGCGGGAGCATCGGCACGTTCTCCTTGAACAGCTCGTGCGCCAGCCGCTGTACCATGATGGCGTGCAGGCCGGGGTAACTGAAGATCGTCTCGTCAGTGGTCTGCGCGGCCGGGTCGCCTTCGAAGGCGGCCTGCACGTCGGAGGCAAGCATCGTCCGTACGTAAGGCAACCGGTCGAAGAATACCGCGGTGATGCGAGCCGCCTCGGCGTCGCATTCGACGCAGGCGTGATCGCTCTTCTCGTCCGGCGCTTTGCCCTCGCGGTAGCGCAGGCAGTAACGAATCTGCTCGTACATCGTGCCGGTCAGCTCGAGCACCAGTTCGCCGATGCGATAAGGCAGGTTTTCGGCGGTGAGACCCTGGAGGCCAAAATAACCGGGGAAGACGAGTTGTCGCAGGCGATCGATCATGCCGATGATCTCATCGCGGTTGGGGAGCATCACGTTCCCCAGCCGGCGGATCTCGTCGAGCTCGTGGATGTTGTCCACCAGCTTGCTGACGATGTTCGGCAGACGTTGGTCGAGGTCCTTGCGGTGCATATCGTGACGCACAATAGTACCCCATCGCCGATGGAATATCCTGTCCGCCTTTGCCGCGCGGCGCGGCTAGAAGAAGATTCCCGGGGCTCTGGGGGCTTTTTCGGCGATGGGAAGGGCTTCGCCCGTCGCCAGATCATACAGGCGATCGTGCGTCTGCCGGGCGGCGTCGAGCAGTTCGGCGTAGGGAGTCAGGCAGACGTCCACCAGCCCGATGTTGTAATTTTCCCCATCAAATCGGCCGAGAATGGGCTGGTCGGCGTATTGGAAGTAATGACATCCGACGCATGCCGGATGCGCGGCGCATTGCTCCACGTAGCGACGATACGCCACGCCGCGGTCGCGCGTCGTCGGAACGCCCTTGATGCCAGTGCTGGGCAGACCGCGGTCGGTCGCGCCATGATGAAACTCGCCGATCATCACCGGCCGGCCCGTTCGCTGGCTTACCTCGCTCAGCATCGACAGCGGCGGCTCGAAGTCGTAGTTGTTGATCGTGAAGACGTCGCAGAACTCCGCCACCTCGTAGCACAGGTCGCTGCTGATCCACGCCCATCGCGTGCCCAGGTTCAACACGCCCGGCAACACCCGCGCGCACGCCGTCGCCATCGGCGCAACCCACTGCCGCACGATCAGCCGCGAGAACGCGAACAGGTCGTCATACGCCGCCCGCGACCGGTCTTCCGCGCGGCGCCATACGTCCGTCACCACCGATTCGGTCCGCCGCTCGCCCGCGTTCCACGCCGCCGCCCACGCCGCATCATTCGGATAGCGCGTGCGTAAAAATGCCGCCAGCGCTCGCCGCGTGTGCGTGTGCGGCGCCGCTTCGAGGATTTCGCTGGCGAGGTTGTGCTTGCCGAAGGCCCATTCCGGCTCGTTGGTGAGGAAATAGCCGATCAGCCGTTCGTCCGATCGCAGCGGCGCAAGCCATTCCGCCCACGCATCGCAGCCGGCCGTGTAGGCGGGGTCGAAAACGTCGGGGAGCGATCGGAACAGATGCGGAAGTTTCGGGTTGTACGCCGGCATCGGCACGACGTACGGCAGCCCCGACGTACGCGCGAACTGAAGGTCCGACCAGTTGCCGACGGTGTTGAAGCCCGCCGCCCCCAACGCGTGGGCGGTCAGGTCGCGCCAGCCGGCGAACCAGTCGGCGTCGAAGGCGCGGATGAGGTTCGCCACCTGAAACGCCACGCCGAATCCCGCCATGCCCGGCCGCGACGCGCGGGCGCGGTGGAAGCGGTCGTCGGACTGATCGGGAAGCCAGGCGAAGTTTCGCTCCGTTCCCGGCAGCACGGCGGCCATCTCGTCGCAGCGGACGCAGTCCACACCAGCGGAGAAGAACGCCCCGCCGTCGGGATCGACCAGCCACCAGCGAGCGCCATCGCGGTGCGCGCGAAACCGGCCGGTCGCCTCGAACCGCACGTTCGCCGATCCGCCGTACTGCGTGCGCGACGCGTTCGCCGGCACGGGCCGTGCGGCGGCCTCGCGCCGCGATCTCAGGTTCTGCACCAACGACGCCGCGCCCGCCGTCTTGCCCGGCCAGGCCCGCGTTGCCGACTGGCCCAGTTCATCCACCAAGAGGCGGTCCACCGGCGGATACTCCGGCTCGGCCTTCTCCACCCGCGGCGGGCTCAAGAGCCTCAACCGCGAGCCCGCCGATGCCTCCAGCAGCCCGATGACGACGCGATCCAGCTCCGCCAGCGGCAGGCGTCGTCCCTGCAGGGTGGCCTTCAGTCGCAGCGGCGTGCGCGGCAGGAAGAGCGTTTGCCCGTCGAGCACGCCGAGAGGAATCGCGAGGCGCGTCGGCACGCGCGGCAGCAGGCCGATTCGCGCGTGCAAAGATGGCTTGTCGTCCCCCGCCCTCCAGAACTCCATCGACAGCACCGCCGACACGTCCGCGGCATATTCAAGGTCGAAGACGAAATAGCTCGCCGCCGCGTCGTTCGACACGTCGCCCGGCGAGAACGCCACGCCGTTCGCCGCCGCATCCGACACTTCCAGCACCGCCGGCAATGCCGACGCCGCCACGCCCCACGCGCCAACCTGCTGCATCTGCCTGACCTGTTCCATAAGTTCACAGCATCCCGCGCGCAGGCCCGCTTGCCAAATGCCGTCAATCCGTTCATTCTTGCGGGGACGATGAGCTCGACTATGGAAGCATTGATGATCGGCGTGTCCGGCCTGCGCGGCACGATTGGCGGAACCCTTACCCCCGCGGTGGCGATGCGGATGGCCAACGCCTTCGCCTGCTGGCTGAAAACCACGCAGCAGCCCGCCAACGGCAAGCATTTCCGCGTTGTGGTGGGCCGCGACGGCCGGCCTTCCGGGCCGTTCGTGCGAGATGCGGTGTACTCGGCGCTGATGGCGTCGGGCATCGAAACCATCGACCTCGACATCGTCACCACGCCGGGCGTGGCGATGATGATCAAGCACGCCAACGCCGACGCCGGCATGGTCATCACCGCATCGCACAATCCGATCATGTGGAATGGCATCAAGCTGCTGACCCGCGATTCGGTCGCGCCGCCGCCCGGCGCGGTGGCGGAGATCCGCAAGTTCTACGACGCCGAGGCCACCAGCTACGAGCGGGTCGAGAAGCTTGCCCAGCCGGCGCGCAACACCGAGACGCACGCCCTGCACACCAAGCGCATCCTCGACTACGTGGACGTGAACGGCATCTCCAGCAAGCGGTTCAAGGTGGTGCTCGACAGCGTCAACGGCGCCGGCTGCGTCGCCACCGCGACTCTGCTGAGCAAGCTGGGCTGCAACCTCGTTCACGTCAACAACACGCCCAACGGCCAGTTCCCGCACGAGCCCGAGCCGACCGCCGCCAACCTCACGCAACTGGCGGAAGAGGTGAAGCGGCATCACGCCGTCGTCGGTTTCGCGCAGGACCCGGACGCCGACCGCCTGGCGGTGATCGACGAGAACGGCACGTACATCGGCGAGGAATATTCGCTGGCGCTGTGCGCGATGTGGATTCTCAGCAAGCGCCCCGGCGTGGCGGTGGCGAACCTGTCCACCAGCCGCATGCTTGACGATATCGCCGCGCGGTACAACTCTCGCGTCGTCCGCACCCCGGTGGGCGAGGCGAACGTCGTCGACGCGATGATCCGCGAGAAGGCGGTCGTCGGCGGCGAGGGCAACGGCGGGGTCATCGACCTCCGCGTCGTGCCCGGCCGCGATTCGCTGGTGGGCATGGCGTACGTCCTGCAACTCATGGCCGCAACGGGCAGGACGGTGTCGCAGTTGATCGCGGATTTCCCGAAATACGAGATCGTGAAGACCAAGTTCGAGTGCCGGCGCGAGGATGCCGACCGCGCCGTGGCGGCGATCAAGGCGAAGTTCGCGTCCGAGAAAGTCGATCTCCAGGACGGCATCCGCATCGATTGGCCGGACGCGTGGGTCCACGCCCGCCCGAGCAACACCGAGCCGATCATGCGCATCATCGCCGAAGCCCCGACGAAGGACGCCGCCGACGCCCGGATCGGCGCCGTGCAGGAAGTAGTCAAGCAAGTCCTGTAAACGGCCGATTCATAAGGGAAACGCGAAGAAGCGAAGGCGCGAAGCAATAGGTCCTTTATCGGTTTTCCTTCGCCTCTTCGCTTCTTCGCGTTTACAGCACTAAACCTGTGAGAGTGTGAGCATGGAAGTCATCCCGCTGGCGATACCTGACGTGAAAGTGATCGTCCCGAAGAAGTTCGGCGATCACCGCGGCTTTTTCATTGAGACGTTCAGTCGGCAGAAGATGGCGCCGCACGGCCTCGATTTCGAGTTCGTGCAGGACAACCACTCCATGAGCGCCGCCGTCGGCACGGTGAGGGCGTTGCACTACCAGCTTCCGCCGTTCGCG
Source organism: Phycisphaerae bacterium (assembly GCA_037189665.1). Classification (GTDB taxonomy): domain Bacteria; phylum Planctomycetota; class Phycisphaerae; order Tepidisphaerales; family Tepidisphaeraceae; genus BPJO01. The sequence continues at coordinate 17,388 of JBBCIV010000033.1, forward strand.
CAGGGCAAGCTCATCCGCGTGCTACGGGGATCGGTATTGGACGTCGCCGTCGACGTCCGCCGGGGCTCGCCGACGTTCGGGAAGTTCGTCACCGAGGTTCTGAGCGCCGAAAACGGCAGGATGATGTGGGTGCCGATCGGCTTCGCTCACGGCTTTGAAACGCTCGAGCCGAACACCGAGGTGGCATACAAGGTCACCAACTACTACGCCCCCACCCACGAGCGCGGCATCCGCTGGAACGATCCGGCCATCGGCGTGCCGTGGAAGGTCGCCGAAGGCCAGGCCACGCTGAGCGGCAAGGACGCCGTGGCGCCGCCGCTGGCCGACGCCGCGGATCTGTTCTGATTTTTGTACTACGTTCTCAGGGTGGGAAAGCGTGAAGGTCAGGGCTGCGGCGACTGATTAGCCGACTTTTGCGTGGCGAAGAGGTCTTCCAGCTTGCTCAGCCATTTGTGCAGGTCTCGGGGGAGTTTGCTTTCGAAGGTGTGCGGCTTGCCGGTGATGGGATGGGTGAATGCGAGGCGGTAGGCGTGCAGTGCCTGACGCGGGGCGCCGGAGACGTCCTGCGTGGGGGATGAACCGGGGGCCGGGCGGGTGTAGACACGTTCACCACAAAGCATGTGGCCGGCTTCGGACAGGTGGATGCGGATCTGGTGAGTACGGCCGGTTTCGAGTTGGCAATCGATGAGGCTGTATTGCTCGCCGATGTGGCGGATGAGCTTGATGCGCGTGACGGCGTGCCTGGCCTGGTCGTCGGCTTTGCCGGCGGGGAGCGAGCCGCGCAGGCCGTCGCCGCGGTCGCGGACGAAGTCGGATTCGATCGTGCGGCCGGCGATTTTGCCGTGCACCACCGCCATGTAAGCGCGGTCCAGCGCGTGGTCGGCAAACATCCGCTCCAGCGCCTCCTGGGCTGCGGGCGAAAGCGCGAAGACCATCAGCCCCGAGGTATCCCGATCCAGCCGATGCACGGGGCGGACCTTCATCCGCACTTTTTTGGCGTTGACGATGTGCTTGAGGTTGTGCCGGTTCTTCTGGGCGGCGGGCTTGGCGCCAGCGCCGCGGCCGGGCAGTTTTCCGAGGCCGTCGCGATCGACGAGGCGCTGAAGCAGTTCATCCAGCGTCGGCTGCTTCGACCGCCTGCCGTCGTCTTCATCCTCGCGCACGGATGTCACGCCGGCGGGCTTTTCGACGACCATCAAGTGCTCGTCCTGAAAGCGGATGTTGACGTCCTGCTCGCCCGGCGGCGGCCTGACGCCGTCGTCGTGAACGCGAAGCATCTCCCCCTTGCGCAGCCGGCGGTGCGAATCGAAGCAGACGTTGCCGTCGATCTGGACGCGACGCGTGGAGATCAGCCGGCGAATCTCATTGTCGGACTTATTGGCAAACACGCGGCGGAGCATCTCCAGCAGCGTCTGCCCGACATTGTGCTCGCGAACGTGGTAAGTCTTGAAAGCTGTCATTCAATAATATGAACGCCAGGGACGCCAAGGGGCCAAGAATTCAAATGCCTGAAATGAACGCAGAGACGCGAAGTGCGCGGAGGACTTGATTGGGTTGATCCCCGCTCTGCGTGTTCTGCGAAACTGCGTTCATCCCTCTCCTCTTGGCGTTCGCTAACGTTCATTCCTATTCTTCATTCATGCCGGCGGCGGCGGCGTCGAGGTACCAGGTGAGTTGGCCTTGCGTGGGCTTCACGCCCTGGATGGGCAGGCGATCGACGTCTTCGTCGCCTTCGAGCACTTCGGAAACGCGTTTGGCCTTGCTCTCGCCGGTGACGAGGATCGCGATCTCGCGCGACTTGTTGATGAACGGGTACGTCAGCGTGATGCGCCAGTTCGTGCCCTTGGGGATGTAATCGTGCGGCACATGGTTGGCGACGCAGCGGTGCCTGGTTTCGCTCAGCGCCGTTGTGCCGGGGAAGAGCGAGGCGGTGTGCCCGTCGTCGCCCATGCCCAACAGCAGCAGGTCGGGGCCTTCGTCGAAGAACTTTTCCTGGAGCATTTGGCCGTATTCCTTGGCGGCCTGCTCGGGATCGATCTCGCCTTTCATGCGATAGACGTTGCCGGCGGGGATCGGCACCTTGTCGACGAGCGTTTCCTTCGCCATGCGGTAGTTCGACAGATCGCTCTCCGGCGGCACGCAACGTTCGTCGCCGAAGTAAAGCTCGACGCCGCGCCAGTCGATCTGCGTGCGGAACTCGTCGCTCGCCAGCAGTTGATACAGCGCCTTGGGCGTCGATCCGCCGGAGAGGAAGAGGGAAAACATGGCTGAATCTTTCGCGGACTGATCGGCCATGTGGACGATCAGCTCGGCGATCTCCCGCACCATCGCAGCGGCGTCGGGAACAACTCGAATATGCGGCTCTGACATCGCGAATTCCTCGGTAACAGACAATACCGATCGCGAATGTACTAGATCGCCCCGCCGCTCTCCACCTGCGCGCACAGAGCGGGCGCATTACTGCGGTTTCGCGCCCAACGCCGCCTTGATCTGCGCCAGCGCGGCGTCAGCGCGAAGATCGCGGGCGACGATCTTGCCGTCCGGGCCGACGAGGAACATCGCCGGAATGCCGCGCACGCCGTAGTCGTTCGGAACGGTCGCCTTGGCCCACGGTCCAAGATACGCGTTCTGCCAGTTCATCTCGCGTTTTTTGACGAACGCCTGGGCCGCGTCGATCGTTTCGTCGAGGCTCAGGCTGATCATGACGAATCGTTCGTCGGCGCCGACCTCGTCCTGCAGCTTCTTCAGCCCGGGAATCTCCGCCACGCAAGGGGCGCACCACGTGGCCCAGAAATCGACGAGCACATAACGGCCTTTGAAATCGGCGAGGCTGATCTGCTTGCCGTCCAGCGTGGGCACGGCGAACGCCGGCGCAACGTCGCCGACCTTCAGTGTAGTGATGGCCTGAAGGCTCACCGCACCGACATCCAGCGGATCGTCACTTCGACCGCCGGGCATGGGGGTAATGGTGAACTCCTTGCTGCCGACCGCGAGTTCCTGCTCAAAATTGCTACTTCCGGCCGGAGTGGCTTCGTAAACCTGGATTCGGATGACGTAGTCGCCTTCAGGAATGTCGTCGGCGCGGAACTGCCCGTTCTGATCGACCACCAGTGCAAACCGGCGGACGCTCTCCTGATGTTCCTTTGTCGCCTTCATATATGCCTGCCCCGCCTCGCTTTTTTTCCATTCATCGAACCACTGCTTTCGGGCGGCTGGCTCGAGTTCGTGCACCTCGGGCGGGACATCGAAATTCGGCGGTTTGGCATTCGTTTCAATCGCGCTGAACCCGAAATGGTACGACTTGCGACCCGCCAACGAAGGCGGGATCTCCACCCGCCCCACCACCGCGCGCCCCACACCGCCGATTTGCACTTTGGTCGTCTCGCCGGCTTTGGCAATGGCGTTGGTGGTCTGGGAGAAGGCCGTCATCATGCCCGGGCCTCTCGTCACGCTCACCTGCTTGCCGACGGCGATTTCGCCGGGCACCACACGTGGGAATCTAAACTTTCCGTCGGCATCCGCCTTTGCCGAAAGCTGATGATATATGCGTGGCTGCGACGGCTCCATGAATACGGAGCGTTGATAGATCGCCAGTTCCGCGCCCGCATCCGGCTTGCTGCCGTTGCGAACTTCGCCTTCGACCACCGCCCACGCCTGCAACGTGATGTCCGGCGACTTCGCCAGTTCCTCCGATTCGACCTGCGCGTACCCCTTCTCCGAAAACGCCACGACCACATAGCTTCCGGTCTGCGGCGGGAAGGCGTACTTGCCCTGTTCGTCGGTCGTCGTGGTGATGCAACCCCGATCGTTCAAATCCTTACCGTTAACCAGGTAGATCATCTGCCCCGGAAAGCCCAGCACCACCTGCACCCCCACCGCCGGCGAGCCGTCGGGCAGGTGGATGACGCCGGACACATCTTTCCCCTTCACAAGCTTGAATTCGAGCTTCACCTGCCGCTCTTCCTGTTTGAACACGCGCGACTCGGCAGGCATGTAGCCGGGGGCTTCGATCCGCAACGCGTAGCCGGGATACGGGAAGCTCAACTCGTACTGAAACGTGCCGCCCGACGACGGCTTGAACCGCTCATCGCGCTCCCAGTGCGGCGGCCGCTCATCGAAAACGATGCCGCCGATCATCTTGAACGATTCCACCGGCTTGCCCGTTTCGGCATCCACCACGGTGCCTGATACGATCAGCGGCCTGTGCATCGTGATGACGTGTTCCTGATCGCCGGCGACGAGCGAAACGCCGCGTTGATCGGCATAGCCGGGAATCAGCAGGTCGAAGTTGACCGGATCGACGGGCGCATCCTTCCACGTGAAGCGGCCTTCGTCATCGGTATTCAGGCGGGCGCTGACGGTGCGAGCGCCGCGCCAACCCTCGGTGACGACCATCACGTTGCGGATCGGCTTTCCCTCATCATCCACCACCCGGCCGCGAAGCGTCTTGGCGGGCTGGAGGCGGAATTCGACCTTGTGCGGATCGCTCCCCAGCGTGAACTGCTGTAACTCCGGGGCAAACCCCTTGGCCATCACGGTTAGCACGACCGAATCGCCCGCGAACGACGCCATCCGAAATTTGCCGGACCCGTCGGTCTTCACTTCGGGAATCATATTGCTCGCCACGCGATCGCTACCGATGCCCACACGAGCGCCGGCGACGGGCTTGTCATTCGGCCCAAGCACGACGCCTTCGATTTTCACGCCTCGCGGCAGCGTGAGTGTGGCCGTGCCGTCGCGCAGCTTCTGAACGTCATAAAACGCGTTCATGGCAAAGAAGCCCGACCCGCCGCGATAGCCGCTGGCATACTCCGGGTGATGCACGCCGATATCGACCTCGTCGAACGCCGCCGGCGCGCGGTCGAATTCCCAGTTCCCCGAGGCATCGGTAGAAACAGATTCGTACGAGACGTTCAACGTCTCGTTCCCATTCGGCTTACGCATGAAATGCAGGACGACCTTCGCGCTGTTCACAGGCTCGCCGGCGTCGTCGATCACCCTGCCGCTCACGCGGGTGGCGGGCTCAAGGCGAAGCGTATACGTGCCGGGCACCTTCGATTTCGCCCCGCGGTCGTCCGGCGCGGGCCAGCTCACGCGCATCGGCACGTAGCCGTCCTTTCGCGTGGTGAAGCCGAAGTGTCGCAATTCGCCCTGAGGGATCGGAATGGCGGCGATGCCGTAGGTGTCGGTGGTGTGGTCGCCCCTGATCTGTTCTTGCCCCTGATAGCCTGAAAGGCGAAGTCGCACGCCCGCCAAGGGCCGGCCGGTGGACGAATCGAGCACGGTTACTTCCAGGATCGTCGGCTCGTCGTCGTCCGGCACCTGTGCGACTGCCAACGGCCCTCGAATCCCTCCGATAACCAACAACAACGCGCCCAACAACCCGAACGTGCGATGCAACATCAGGTCCTCCCAAAGTGTTGATAACCGCCCATTTTACCCCTCGCCTCGCCGCGGCCGCAATGACATCTAAACCCTGTCAAGTTATGGATTTGGAGTGATTCGTTGCACTTACCTCTTTACATTTACCGACAACGCGTCATACTGCCCGCCACACAACCCGCCCTCGTTGTCACGCCCTTGAGTTTCATAAGGCCTGATCTAGATCGAGTTTAAAAAGCGAAGTTGTAGAGCGCATTGGCTGGCTTTTTCGCGTTCACTTCCTGAACCGGCCCTCTCAGTGCGCATTGGCGTCCACTGTGAAGGACCGTACATGCTGTTTGCCGATCTGAATTTGTCTGAACCGATCCTGCGCGCGCTCGTCGCCGAGGGATACACCACCGCCACGCCGATCCAGGCGAAGGCGATCCCGGTCGTGCTCGAAGGCCGCGACGTGATGGGCTGCGCCCAGACCGGGACGGGCAAGACCGCCGCGTTCGCGCTGCCCATCCTGCACCGCCTTCACACGAATCCGCAGCCGGCGCATCCCGGCAAGCCGCGCGTGCTGGTGCTGTGCCCGACGCGCGAGCTGGCGACCCAGATTTCCGACGGGTTCCGGGCGTACGGCGCGAACGTCCGCGTCCGCAACTACGTCATCTTCGGCGGCGTGAACCAGCGGCCGCAGGCGGACGCGCTGCGACGCGGCGTCGAGGTCTGCATCGCCACGCCCGGCCGGCTGCTCGACCTGGTCAACCAGCGCCTCGTCAACCTGTCCGACGTCCACACGCTGGTGCTCGACGAGGCCGACCGCATGCTCGACATGGGCTTCATCCACGACATCAAGCGCATCGTCGCCACGCTGAAGAAAGACCGTCAGACGCTGATGTTCAGCGCCACGATGCCGCGCGAGATCCGCGAGCTGGCGAACGACCTGCTCCGCAACCCCGTCAGCGTGCAGGTGGCCCCCACCTCCTCGACGGCCGACAACATCGAGCAGTCGGTGTACTTCGTCGACAAGAAGAACAAGCCGCACCTGCTGGCCCACCTGTATCACGAGCTGCCGATGGCGCGGGCGATCGTCTTCACCCGCACCAAGCACGGCGCGGACAAGGTCGTCGTCCAACTGCACAAGCGCGGCATCCGCGCCGAGGCGATCCACGGCAACAAGAGCCAGAACGCACGTCAGCGGGCACTGGCGAACTTCAAGTCGATGAAGACGCCGGTGCTGGTGGCGACGGACATCGCCGCCCGCGGCATCGACGTGGACGGCGTGACGCACGTGATCAACTACGACGTGACGCACGAGCCCGAAACCTACGTCCACCGCATCGGCCGCACGGCGCGGGCAGGGGCGTCGGGCGCGGCACTGTCGTTCTGCGACCGCGACGAGCGCGACAACCTGCGCCAGATCGAACGGCTGCTGAAGAAGTCGCTCATCGTGCGAAACGACCACCCCGAATACCCGCAAGGCCCGGTCGCCGCCGCATCAAACGCATCTGCGGAGCCCCGTCCGCCGCGCGAAGGTCGTCAGGGCGACGGACATCGTGAAGCGCGCCACGAACATCCGCCTCGCCGCCACCACGAGCCCGGCCGCCCCGGCAACCACCCGCCGCGCCACGACCGCCACGGCGGGCACCAACGCCCGCACCGCGAAGGCGAATCCCGCCCGCAATCCGGCGGCAGCAGGCCCAACAACGGCCGCCCCGCTCACCCGGTCGCCGCCGGCGGCAAACCCAAGTTCCGCGGCAAGCCGCGCCAGAAGCGCCGGTACTGATCTTCGTAAACTGAAAGAAGACGGTCGCGAAAAAGCGAAGAGACGAAGGAACGCGAAGGAAGACTTTATTTCCTCTTCGCGATTCATCGTCTCTTCGCTTTTTCGCGACCGTTCCTCTTCAAGCGTCATCAATCCGACGCACGTCCACCGCGACGCGCAGCCAGTGCGATTGCCCGCCGAGGATGACGCCGCGGACGGGGCCGACGTCGTCGTAGTCGCGGGCCCAGGCGACCGTCAGGTGCTGGTTTTCGGGGACGATGCCGTTGGTCGGATCGAAATCGACCCAGCCGAAGTCGGGTACGAACACGCTCACCCACGCGTGCGACGCGTCCGCCCCCACCAGCTTCGGCATGCCCGGCGGCGGGTGCGTGTCGAGGTAGCCGCTGACGTAGCGAGCCGCGAGGCCGAGCGACCGCAAACAGCCGATCATGAGGTGGGCGAAGTCCTGACACACGCCGCGTTTCAGGTGCAGCACGTCAGTGGCGGTCGTGGTGACGCTGGTGACGCCGGGGACGAAGTCGAACTCGTCGAAGATCCGCTGGTTCAACGATTTCACGCCTTCCAGCAGCGGCGTGCCCGGCGTGAAGCTCGGGGTGGCAAACGCGGCGAGGTCGGCCGAGCGATGGACGTGGGGCGAGTCGAACGTGTACTGAAACGCGTCGAGCGTGGCCGGATCGCGCTGGCTGCGGAGGACCTGTGCCGCCTGCTCCCACGAGAGGGTTGCGCGGTCGGTCATCAGGCAGGCGTCCGACAATTCCAGTTCGGTGATCGCCATCACCGACAGCGCCGCGTGCGGCTCCTGCAGGCTGAAGACCGCCATATGGTTGCCGAAGTAATCCTTGTGCTCGCGCCACAGTGCCGGCTCGGGGGTGATGATGAGTTCGTGCCGCGTGCAGGTTTGCCGGTCGGTCGTGCGCGGCCGCAGGCGCACGATGTTGTGGCACAACGGCACCGCCTCACCGTACGAATACTCCGTCGTGTGCGTGACGTGATATTTCATCGCCCACTCCCCGCATTACTTCTCCCCCTCCGGGGGAGGCCGGGAGGTAGCACCGGCGGAACCGAACGATTCGGCGTGAACATAGGCGGCCCCCACCTAGCCTCCCCCGGAGGGGGAGGAATCGGACGCGCGCGATCCGTGTCGCTTGTGGTGTTCATGTCACCACCTCCTGCCCGGGCGCGATCAGTCGGCGTGGAATGGGCGCGTGGGCAAAATAGATCTGCCCGATCGTTTCGGACAGATGCATGAGGTGATCGACCGTTTCGTTCAACAGCAGTTCGAGCAACGTGCGATGCCCGCTCGTCGTGCGGCTGGCGTCGCTGACGTCGGCCAGTTGCAACTGCGATCGCAACATGCGCACGCGGCGTAAATGCGGCAGTTGCAACGGGTGGGCTGCGTCGTGCGGCAGCTTAAGCAGGTGCTCTTCGATCGCCGCCGCCTGGAAGGCGACGGCGCGGGGGTTGGATTCGTCGCACAGCAACAGGTCCACCACCGCATGCGTTTCCAGATGCGTGAGATACCGCCTTCGATACGTCAGCGAGCTGTCGGCGATCTCGAGCACGGCCTCCAGCATCGGCGCGTCGTTGGTGGACGATTCGATCGTCATCTCGCGCAGCATGCGCGACATCGCCAGCGCCCGTTCGAGCCGATGCCCCATGTCGAGGAACTGCCACGCCTGCCCGCGCGTCATCGAGTCGGTCGAGAGGCCGACGAACGCCGCGAAGCTGACGATGAGCTTATCGAGCAGTTCCGCCAGCCCGGCGGTGGGCTCGTCGGCGTCGATGGTGAACTCGTCGAGGTCGTGTTCGATCGTCTGGAGGATGCGCCACGCGTCGATCGAGATGCGGTCTCGCAGCAGCCGCGCCAGGCGGTGCACGTTGATGACGGTCTTCCGCAGCCCCTCCGGCCGGGCCATGCCGATCAGGCCTTCGACCAGTTCGCAATCGATCGCCCCGCCGGCCGGGTCGAGCTCGACGCCCACGCAGATGCGCGACAGCGCCGGCAAACACCGCGCCGCCTCGCCCGATTGATCCAACAGCCGGTTCAGCGCCGCCCGCGCCACGCGCACCGTCGCCTCCGCGCGCTGGATGTATCGGCCGAGCCAGAACAGATCATCCGCGATCCGGCTCGGCAGGTCGCCGCCGCCTCGGGAGAGCTCGACGCCCTCGGTGTTCTGCGCCAGCAGCGTGATCTGGCTGACCGGCGCGTCCGCCAGCACCCACGTGTCCTTGCTGCCGCCGCCCTTTTGCAGGGAGACGTCCATCGACTCGGGCGTGTCGGTGATGCGCGTCAGCCCGCCGGGCATGACGGTGTACCCGCCCGGCGTGGCGGCGAGATACGCGCGGACGACGAACCGCCTCGGCTGCACGCTCTCGCCGGCAAGGCTCGGCAATGTCGTCGGCATCACGTGTTCCTGCGCGACGAACTGCATCGGGTATTTCTGAATCCGCGCCGACAACTCTTCCAGTTGGTGTTTCGACAGTAATCCGCCGAACAGCGGCGTCGTGTGACGCGACGGGAACGCGGGCTTCAGCACCAGGTACGGCAGGTTATCCAGCACGTACCGGCGCGAGTCGTCGTCGCCGCACCACCACGTGGGCACCGACGGCAGCCGCAGTTCTTCTCCCAGCAGATGCCGGCACAACTGCGGCAAAAACGGCAGGAACACCGGCCCCTGCAACGCGCCGGTGCCCAGCGCGTTGGCCACCGCCACGTTGCCCTCGCGGATCGCCTCGATCAGCCCCGGCACGCCGAGGAACGACGCCGGATACAGCTCCAGCGGATCGCAGTAATCGTCATCCACGCGGCGAAGGATCACATCGACGCGTTGCAACCCCGACAGCGTTTTCAGGAACACCTTCGCATCGCGCACCGTCAGGTCGTTGCCCTGCACGAGCGTGTAGCCGAGGTATCGCGCCAGGTACGCGTGCTCAAAATACGTTTCGTTGTACGGCCCCGGCGTGAGGAGCACGACGCGCGGGTTATCGCGATTGGCGGGGGCGAGGTTGGTCAGCGTGTTGCGAAGCGCAACGAAGAACGGGGCCAGCCGCTGCACGTTACACTGCCGGAAGACGTTCGGCAGCACGCGCGAGAGGACGATGCGGTTCTCCAGCGAATACCCCGCCCCCGACGGCGCCTGCGTGCGATCGCTGAGCACCGCGAACTGCCCCGACGCCATCCGCACCAGGTCGGCGGCGTAGAGGTGGAGGTGTCGCTTCATGGGCAGGTCCAGCCCATGGCACGGCCGCAGGAACTGCGGGTTTGCCCAGATCAACTCCGCCGGCAACACCCCCGCGCGGATCGTCTCCGCCCTGCCGTACACATCGCCCGCCAAGGCATCCAGCAACCGGGCGCGCTGCTGCAGTGCCTCGCCGAGCGACGTCCACTCCGCCGTCTGGATCAACAGCGGCACAAAATCGAGGTTCCACGGCCGATCCAGCCCGTTCGGATCGCCGTAGACGTTATGGGTAATCCCGTTGTCTTGGATCAACCGCCGCGCCTGTTGCCAACGTCGCTGAAGCTCGTCCGGCCCCAGGTCGTCCAGCATGCTGACGAACATCCGCCAATGCGGCCTCAGCGAGCCGTCCGGCTCGATCATCTCGTCCGCGGAGGCGAGCGGCGCATACCCGTCGGCAAACCCACGGCGTTGCGTCGGAGGATGTTGTTGCAGATCTTCAGTTTCCAGCATCAACGCAATCGCGGCTGCCCCATTCAATACCAGATTGCGGGTCGCGGGGCGAGTCGGCGAAGCTCGGAACGGATGAACTCGCTCAGGTCAGGGGGGAAGCTTATGCATTGCTGATCGCTACCGAGAAACCGCCTGGCCTTTGCCGAACGCGCCGTATTTCGCCACCCGCATTCGCCCGCCCTCTCATTCATCGGGCGGAAACGCCTTTTTTTACCGTGCCGGCAACTTGCTATGACGGCTTACTGCAAGGCGGAGCTTGATTCCGGCCGGCTAATGCAGGTCGTGCGTACTCGCCAAGCATGTGATGCTCCGAGTAATATTCCGCCGACAGCAAGAGGATTCGTGAATCGTCCGCCCGATCAACGATCGGCGGCGGCGGCGTTGTCTGCCGTAGGCCGATCATCGATGCTGGCATAAGGCGGTCGAGGAAGAGTTTGAATACGAGGGCGTTGTTAAAGACGTGGATGGACGATGCAACAGAAGCAGATATTTGAGTACCGGAAATCGGCGCCGCGACCCGCATTGTCGGCCCGCAGCGTTGCGGTGACCGTGATGGTGTTCGCGATGATCTCGGCATACCTCCTGCACAAGCTGGAGCATTTGCCCTACCGGCCACCGATGGATATGAGCGCGTTTCTTGGCGAGACGGAGCTTGCAATCGTCCGCGTCCTCAAATGGCTGTGTATTGCTGCCGTGCCGGTCGCCTTTACGGTGATGGTGATGAACTTTCGGCGGACGCGATGACAGCGCGCGGATGTTCCGGCCAACCTGTCGTTCCTCCCGCGCGGCACGGCGTTCAACGCGCGCGCGATCTGCCTGGCACAGGAAAGCACGCCTAGCGATGTCGGAACTTATGGGCGTAGATCGCCAGCGCGATCAGCAGGATGACGGCGGAGATCAACGCGAAGCTGAGCGAACCGCCGAAATCACGCTGGAAGGCGAAGAAGTGCGCCACCCAGTCATCCGTCTGCGATTCCACCTCGCGCTCGAACCATGCCGTGTCCAGCAGCATGTCCGTGAAGTAAACCGCCGTCGCGACGAACGCGACGCCGGCGACCGTGAGCGTGACGCGACGCCATCGCGACCAGACCGCGTAGCCGTTCGCCTCGTCGAGCAGCCTCTGGATCGCGTCTTCGCGCAGGCCTCGAAGGAACGGCTCGGATCGCTCCGGCCGCCGCTGCAGCAGGTAGCCTGCACGACTTCGGATCAGCGGAAGCAAACGCCGGGCGCGCGAGGCACTGTAGGTCTGAAGCAGTCGCAACCGCTCGTACATCGACGCGCGGCGGAACGGAACCGACAGGTGAAGGTGCGCCAAATCCTTCGCCCGCCGCCAGAACATGAACAAGGGACGATCAAGCCGATCGATGTCGATAAACGTCATCGTCGGCGCGGCGGCATTCAGGTCGTCCGGCACGGTTACGAACACATGTCGGGCCAGCAAGGTCGGCAACGCAAATCCGGCATCGTGAACGCGGCGCAATTCGGCGGCCAACGCGTCCGAGACGGCTCGCCGGCGCAGTTCGTCGGGCTCGTGGGCAAGCCAGTCGTCCAGCGCTTCGCCCGGCGCCGCCTCGGTGATCAAAAAACTGAATTGCTCGTCAACGCCGCTCACGATCGCGCCGGTGGCAACGCAACGGCTGACCGAGATGCCATGTTGATCCAGCCGAAGCAGGTTATTTCCCTCGCGCTCCCCGAATCCCAGCACCCGTCCATGTCTCAGCAGCGAGACGATCGCGTGTTTGCGATACGGCACCCAGTTCCGCTTGATGAACAGGACCACTGGCGGCCGAGCCGCGTCTGAATTTCCCCCATCCAGCTTAAGCCGGATTACGTCACGCCGGCCGGGATAGACCTTGAACGGCGAGGCGTTCAGATCGCGGATGGCCTCCACCGTGTCCAGACCATGGGCACGGAGAAGGTCCGCGTGGCGATGAATCGTGATCCTCTGACTCATGAACCCTTTATGCTAACCTATTCCAAACGTCTTCGTAATACGACCAAAAACAATCTCTTTCTTGAGTAGAAATTTCGAATCGGGACCAGATGCCGAACGACTGCTTGCCGCCGGCGAACGTTGCGAGGAGCATTGCCTGAATGTCTATTGCCGCCGCTGAGCCGGAGCCGTTACCGCTAGCTGAAAGCCGATCGCCGATCTTGCTGCCGCTGATATTGGTGGCGGCGGCGATCGTTGGAGCATTGGTGACATTGCGTTCAATGGGCCGCGTGTGGTGGTGCGCCCACGGCGATTGGAAGCCGGCGGTCCTCGACGCGTGGGGGCCGCACAATTCCCAGCATTTTGCTGATCCGTACGTCTTCTCACACTTCCTGCACGGCGTGGTGTTCTTCTTCTGGTTCAACTGGGGCGTGCTCCGCCGCAAGCCGATGTGGGGGCTGTTCGCGGCCATGCTGCTGGAGATCGCGTGGGAGATCTTCGAGAACACGCCCTTCACCATCAACCGCTACCGCGCCGAGACGGCGGCAGTCGGGTACACCGGCGACAGCGTCGCCAACAGCTTCGGCGACCTGATCGCCTGCCTCGGCGGCTGGTTCGTCGCACGGGCGGTGGGCATCTGGTGGTCGATCGGACTGTACCTGGCAATGGAGATCGGCTGCGCGATCTGGATCAAGGACAACCTGACGCTGAACGTCGTCCAGTTCCTGTATCCGATCGAGGCGATCAAGAAGTGGCAGAGCGGCGGATGACGCGTTGTGCGTGCGCTCGACTTTCGCGCTCCCGCCCTCGACACTAGCGCCATGCTGTTGACCGCCCGCAACCTGGTGAAGCACTACGGCCCTCGACTGCTGTTCGACGGGATTACCCTCGGTCTGGAGGAAGGCGATCGCGTCGGGCTGATCGGCGCGAACGGATCGGGCAAGAGCACGATGCTGCGCATCTTTGCCGGGCTCGAATCGTCGGATGGCGGAGACCTCGTCGCCAAGCGCGGGCTGCGGGCTGCGTACGTCGCGCAGAGCGACGCCCTGCCGCGGGACAACACCTGCCTGGACGTGGTGGCGGACGCGGTGGACGACCACCTCGATGATCACGAGCGGCACGTCCAAGCCGACCTGCTGCTGGCGAAGGCGGGGTTTGCGGATGCCGGCGCGCTGGTGGGTTCGCTCTCCGGCGGGTGGCGCAAGCGGCTGGCGATCGTGACCGCGCTGGCGAAGGGGCCCGACCTGCTGCTGCTGGACGAACCGACGAACCACCTCGATATCGACGGCATCGAATGGCTGGAGCAAACGATCGCCGGCGGGAGCTTCGCGACGATGTCGATCAGCCATGACCGGCGGTTCCTCGAATCGATCGGCAACCGCATCATCGAGCTTGACCGCGCGTACCCCGACGGCTTCCTCAGCCATCGCGGGACGTACAGCGAGTTTCTGGAAAAGCGCGAGGACTTCCTCGCCGCCCAGCAAGGGCGTCAACAGGCGCTGGCGAGCGCGGTTCGGCGGGAGATCGAGTGGCTTCGCCGGGGCGCGAAGGCGCGCACGACCAAGGCCAAGGGGCGAATCGACCGCGCCGACGAGATGATGACCGACCTGGCCGACCTCAAATCGCGCAACGCTGCGCGAACCTCGGCGGCGGTCGATTTCACGGCGTCGGACCGGAGAACCAAGAAGCTCGTCGAACTCAGAAAAGTCTCCAAATCGCTCGGCGGCAAACCTCTGTTCCGCGATCTGGACCTCGTTCTCTCGCCTGGCAAAACGCTCGGCCTGCTGGGCCCGAACGGCAGCGGGAAATCGACGCTCATCCGTCTGCTGACCGGCGTGCTGGAGCCCGATGCCGGCACGGTCTTCCGGGCCGAACAGCTTCGGATCGTGCTCTTCGACCAGCACCGCGAACAGCTCGATCCGGCGCAAACGCTCCGATCCGCCCTCTCCCCCACCGGCGACACGGTGAGCTTCCAAGGGCAATCCCAGCACGTGAACGGATGGGCCAGAAAATTCCTCTTCCGCACCGAGCAACTCGACCTCCCCCTCAACCAGCTCTCCGGCGGCGAGCAGGCGCGCGTGCTCATCGCGCGGCTGATGCTCAAGGAAGCCGACGTGCTCATCCTCGACGAGCCGACCAACGACCTTGACATCCCGACGCTGGACGTGCTCGAAACCAGCCTCGAAAACTTCCCCGGCTCGGTCGTCCTCGTCACGCATGACCGCTACCTGCTCGATCGCCTCTCGACCGAAATCCTCGCCCTCGACGGCCGGGGCAACGCAAACCTGTACGCCGAACTGGCGCAGTGGGAAGCCGCCCGCAGGCAAACGCGATCCGCGCCGGCGGAGAAGAAATCGCCAGCCAAGGGCGAATCGAACCCTACCCCCGCGCCTGCGAAGAAAAAGAAGCTCACGTGGAACGAGCAGAAGGAATGGGACGGAATGGAGGCCGCGATCCACGCGGCCGAGGAAAAGGTGGCGTCGTTGCAGACGCAGATGAACGATCCCGGCGTGCTGGTTGACCACGCGAAATTGCGTGACGTCTGCGACAAGCTCGGCGCGGCGCAGGCGGAAGTCGATCGGCTCTACGCACGATGGAGCGAGCTGGAAGCAAAGCAGTAACCCCGTGAAGCCGCGGGGCTTGCTCCGCGCGTTTGGAAACGTCGAAGCGCGCGATCGCGCGGAGCAAGCTCTGCGGCTTCATGATCAGGATCAGCCTCTGAACGGCGACCAGCCCTTCGGCGGGGCTTTTCCGGTGACGATGTCCGCGGGCTTGATGCTCGCGGCCTTGCCCGCGAACGGAGTGCGAGGCTTGTCCACCTTCGGCGGCTTGAGCGGCGCGGGTTCGCCTCGCTGATGTGGGGATTCCAGGCCAGCTTTGGTGTTGGCGGCGTCTTCGTAGAGCTGCAGCATCTGCGGCAGCACCGCGTCGAGCGAATACTGCTCGGCGATCATCCGCTCGGCGTTCTGACCGAGATGACGGAACGCGTCGGGATCGCGCAGCACCTCGCACGCCTTGTCGGCGAACGCCTCGGGGTTGAAGAAGTCGGCAAGCAGACCGTTCTCGCCATCGCGGATCATCTCCTTCACCGGCGAGGTGTCCGATCCCAGCACCACCGCGCCGCAACTCATCGCGTCCATCATGCTCCAGCTAAGCACGAACGGGACGGTGAGATAAATGTGCAGATCGCTCGCCGCCAGCGTGCGACCAAGCTCAGGCGTGGGAAGCCGGCCGACGAACTTGATGCGGCTGAGGTCGTACTGGTCCTGTTCGAGCACCCACTGCTTAAAGCTCTTGCCGCCCGTGTAGCTCTCGTCGCCACCGTAGGCGACGCGATCGGTGCCGACGACCAGGAAGATCACGTTCGGGTCGCGGTCGCAGATGATCTTGGCGGCCTTCATGAAGACGTCGAACCCGCGCATCGACTCGAACCCGCGCGATACATACGTCACCACGCGCGTGTCCGCCGGCACGTCGATGCCAGCGATGTTTCGCACGCCCCGCGCACTTACCGCCGGGCGGAGCGTGCCTTCGTAGCCGTGATAAATGTTCCGATCGACGCCGTCGAAGATCGTGCGAATCTTCTGGTCATACTCGGACGGGAAGCGGCTCTTCTGGAACTTCGTCGGCGTATAGCCGATCTGGCAGTTCTGCAGGTCCAGCAGGATCATCGCGTTGCGGCAGCGGCTGCGCAGGTACTTGATCTCCGGCACGGCCCAGCCGAGGTCCTTGCGGAAATCCATGTCCGAGTCGGCGTCGTGCGAGCGGTAGTAATATTCGAAGAAGTTGATGATCGGCGTATCGGGAAACAGCTCTCGCAGGAACAGGGTCGATCCAAACCCGCTATGCCCGACGATGAGGTCGGGCTTCACCTCCGGCCGCTGGGCAAGGGCATCGTAAACGCCCTGGCAATGCCAGACGGTGTTCTCGAACGTCCGAGTACAAAAGTGATTCTGCTTCGTCGCCCCGCCGCCAAGCTTATATTGAATCTTCTCGATTCCCTCGGCCATCCCGCCGGGCGTTTCGGAAACGAAGGAGCATCGCCAGTTCATTTTCTGAACCAAATGCCTGGCAATATGCCCGAACTGCGCGGGAAAGTTCTGATGAACATAAAGAACGTGCATGCTACCGAGTATCCGGCGATATCGCGGGCGGGGCAAGGGCGAACGCCCCCGCGGTTTCGACGTCGCCCGCCGCTTGATTATTGGACACCCTCGCCTTCCGGCAAAGCTGTCGACGCCGCGTCGCGATGATCGATACAGTCAGATGAAGCACTGCAAAAGGACTGGCCATTACCGATAAATCGATGGAAAATGACGGTGTCGACGGCCGGTCCCGCAAAATCTGCGCGTTCGAACTAAAGCACGCAGACGGCTAGTCGATATATCCCATGTCGGCGGACGCGACTGTTCGCCCTCGGGAGAAAATGCAAATGGCTACGACGAAACTCAAAGACGTTCTGACCACCGGCGAAGTCGCCAAGATCTGCAACGTCGCGCCGCGCACCGTCAGCAAGTGGTTCGACTCCGGCGCCCTGACCGGCTACCGGATTCCCGGCTCGAAGGACCGCCGCATTCCGCTTGCGCAGCTCATCAAGTTCATGAAGCAGCACGGGATGCCGCTGAACGGACTGATGACCGGCGCGACCCGCGTGATGATCGTGGACGACGAGCAGGACATCGTCGAAGTGCTCGAGAAGATCCTCGAAGACGAGGCGAAGTACGAAGTCGAGGTCGCCAAGAGCGGCTTCATGGCGGGCATCACCGCGGAGAAGAGCAAACCGCACGTGATCCTGCTGGACATGCACCTGAAGGACATCGACGGCCGCGAGGTGGCGAAGCTGGTGAAGTCGAACCCCGACCTCCAGCTCACCAAGGTCATCGCGATGAGCGGCAAGATGAGCGAAGAAGAGCTCAAGGCCCTCGCCGCCAACAGCGGGCACTTCGACGGCTACCTCAAGAAGCCGTTCAACGTCCGCCACGTCATCCAGACGATCGAAGACGCGACCAACGTCGTGTACTGATCGGCTCGGCCCGACCCGACCCGGCAACCCAAAAACGCGAATACGCCACAAGCCTCGCGCGGCCAAGTCCCGCGCGAGGCTTTGGTTTGCCGTGCGACCTCACGGAATCGAGTAATACGGCCCGACCGCGGGATAGAAGTAGCGGACGCGCGTGGACGTGTCGAACCGCATCTGCGTGTCGGACATCATTTCGACGTGCCCGTCGTAAAACAGCGCGTTGGCGCGCCGGCCGCGGTGCAGGAGGTGGATCGCCGAGTCGTATTGCGCCCGGCCGTAGTCGCTGAAGTTGCCGTGCATGTGTCCCCCGCCGCCGTAACTCGATCCGTGGCGCGAAATGCTGTCGGCCATCCAGATCGTCGTCGAGGCCGGCGTGGGCAAGGCGGTCAGCCGCTGGATCTGAGCGGTCCAGTCAGGGTCGATCGTCACGTCGCGCTGAAATGCCTTATTGGTAAACGGCGCCCGCGACGTGCTGGTGACGAGGTACACGCCGTAGCCAACGCTCGTCGGCGAGGCGATCTTCAGATCGTCGTTGTAATACGGATTGGACGGACAGAGCGAGAGGCCACGCTGCACGTACACCTGGCCGTTCGTGATCGACTCCGCGAGATCGCGGCCGTAGGTGAGAAAGATCGGCCAGGCGATGATCTGCGACGCCTTCACGCGCCGAACCGGAACCTGCTGGCCGTTCTCGTTTGCGTAGAGGCGAAGCGCCACGCCGCACTGGCGAAGATTGCTCGCGCAGACCACGCCCTTCGCCGCCGACCGCGCGGCCTGCACCGCGGGCAGGAGCATCGCGACCAGGATCGAGATGACGGCGATCACGACCAGCAGCTCGGCGAGCGTGAATCCACGACGACAGCGCGTCATAGGCCCTCACTTTTTCCTGCGACGCCCCAGTAGCGCAGCCGACGCCAGCCCCAGCATCGACATCATCGCCGGCTCGGGAACGACGCTTCCGTTCACCGTGACGTTGTCGAGGTAGATGTACGCCGTCGAGTTCGGCGTGAAGCCGTAAAAGCGGAACGTGACGGTCGAATCGGTCTCCTGGCCCACCTTGTCGGGCAGCGCGATCGCATGGCGGCCGTAGTTGTTCTCGGCGAGCGGCGCGTTGACGGTGCCCAGGTCGATGCCGGCAGTGGCGAAGTTGTCGAAACTGTATCGCACGACGTACCCACGCGCCGACGCTCCCGCCGACCCGAGGTCGAATACGAGCGTATCAAGGTCGAACTTCTGACCGCTTGGCGGCGTGATGGAGAACGTCAGATATTCCGTGTTACCCGGGGCGGCAGCGCCGGCGGCGGTCGTAGGAACGAAGCTGCGCGACCGGTTCACCGCCCCACTCGCGGCGGCGGAGCCGGCGTTGACGATCGCCGGTGGCGATGCCAACCGTTCGGTCGTCGCGTCCACCGATGCCGCAAACGCGCTGGCGGTCGCCTGCACGTCGCCGCCGCTGGCGGACAGGTTCGTCTCAAAATTGTACGAAACCAGTGCGCCCTCCACCGAAACCGCCGTCATCCCGACGGCCAGCAATGCCAACGCTGCGTTCCGAGCTCGCTTCTCCATCGCATTTCCTCCTCGTCGTCTTTGATCTGATACGCGAGAGAAGCTTACCCCGTCATTATTGAATACGTTTGAACCATAGCGCAGAAAAGTTCAATGGCGCAAGATATAGTGATGCCCGATGCGGGCAGGGAAACGACGGATTCGGATCGCGGCGGTGATCGAGCAGCAGAGCGGCTTTGCGCAGACGCTGCTGTCGGGCATCGCGCGGTGGCTGAGCGAACATCCGCGGTCAGGCGTATCGGTGACGAAGTTGCAGATCACCGAAGCGCGGCTCGGCTTGTTGCCGTACGACGGCGTCATCTACCACGGCGGCGTGCCGGCGTTCGAGGCGCGGATGCGGCGATACAAACGTCCGGCGATCAACACCAGCGCAAACTCGCCCTACGTGCCTGCCAACAGCATCCTGAGCGATGACGTCGCGGCGGCCCGGCTCGCGATCGAGCACCTCATCGAGCACGGCCGGCAGGACCTGGCGGTGCTCCGAATCGTCGGACCCCTGTATCACCAACAGCGGCACGCGGCGTTCGCCAAAGTCGCGAGAGAGATGGGCCTGGCGGTCACCACGCTCAGCCTGCCGGACGACCCGCCCGATAGTGGCTGGCGGTCGCTCGTGCGTCAGGTGCGCGACCGGGCCGGAGCGCTGGGCATCTTCACCACCGACAATCAGCTCGGCGACCGCCTCTGCGCCGAATGCACCGCCGCCGGCATTCCCGTGCCGGAGGACGTCGCGATCGTGGGGCTGGGGAACGAGACCAACCTTTGCGAGTTCGCCACGCCCCCACTGTCGGCGGTCGACAGCGCGATGGACTTGCGCGGCTACCACGCGATCAACGAGATGGTCGCGCAGGTGAACGGCAAGCCGCCGCTGGCGCAGCCGATGGTCATCGCGCCGCGCGGGGTGATCGTGCGATCCTCCAGCGACCTGACCGCCGTACGCGATCCGGACGTGCGGGCGGCGCTTCGGTTCATCCACGATCATGCGGACGGCGCGGTTCGGATTGAGGAAGTCGTTCGCTTCGCGGGCATCAGTCGGCGGTCGCTGGAGCAGAAGTTTCGCCAACACCTGTCGCGGACGATCCACGAGGAGATCTGGAGATCGCACCTGCAGTTGGCGCGTCACCTGCTGGTTCACAGCGATCTGCCGTTGTATCACGTGGCGGCGCGGAGCGGGTACGGCACGCTGTCGAACTTCAGCACGCTGTTCCGCCGGGCGACGGGAATGGCGCCGAACGAATATCGTCGGATTACATCTGTGCGCCGATGATCTCGGTTTCAAACACGAGCTGGCCGTTCACCATGCCCTGCACCTTGCTGCCGACGCGACGATGGCGGGTCCAGGTGTGCTTGGCGAGCAGGTAGAGCGTCTGGCCGGGGCGGACTTCCATGCGAAACTTGGTTTCGCCCGTCCCGCCGAAGCCGATGAAGCCGTCGAGGCCGACGTATCGCTTGGTGTAGAAGCAGGCGAGCTGCGCCGCGGCCTCGATCATGATGACGCCGGGCAGGAGCGGGCGGCCCGGGATGTGGCCGGGCACCCAGAATTCGTCGTCGCGGATGACCTTCTTTCCCACCAGTCCGTTTTGGGAGGGGTCGACCCAGATGACGGCGTCGAGGTGTTCCATGTCGCCGCGCTGGGGGTTGATCTTGCGGATTTCCTCCGGCCCGAAGAGCACGTGGTCGAGATCGATGGAGGCCAGGTCGAAGAGGAATTGAGGAGGCATGAGCGGTCGTCCGGTGACAAAGCGGGATGAGGCGAACGGACAAGACAAGGAGACGCGCGAGACGTGAGAGACGCGGAGAGGACCGTGCCGGACCTCATCTCCTTGTCTCGCCTTGTCTCGCGGTCTCCTTGTCTGAATTCGTGATGAAAGAAGGTCGGGAGTCCGAGAGTTACTCGTCGGCGGCCGGGGCTGCGGGGGCTTCGCCCTCGGCTTCGCCGCGGCCTTCAAGGATCTTCTTGCGGACTTCCTGTGCGGCAGCCTTGATGTCCTGCATCTTCTTGCGGGCGCGGGTGCCGGCGGCCTTGTTGCCACCGATTGCCTTGGCGACGTCTTCCTCGGCTTCGGCGACCAACTGCTTCAACGTGTCCCATTCTTGCATTGCCATTGGTGTTAAACCTCCATGATTGGGTTAAGGGGAAAACAAAACCTTATCCGTGGTCAAAAACGGTGTCAAACCGGGGAGATCGCCCTTGTTTCACTCCGTCGCAGCCAAAAAACATGCTTTTCAGACCGCCATCGGGCGAATTCCGAACCCGCGATCGGCGCGCGGTCGCTAAGATACCCCCCATGCGAAACGGCGGCGGACAAACGGCGTATGTTGCGATCGGTTCCAACCTCGGCGATCGGGCCAAATCCTGTTACCAGGCCATCGCGGCGATGAGCGCCCACGAGCAGATCCAGATCGTGAAAATTTCCCCCCTGATCGAAACCGCTCCCGTCGGCGGGCCGGCGAACTCG
The DNA here is from genome assembly GCA_037189665.1 of Phycisphaerae bacterium. Lineage (GTDB taxonomy): Bacteria > Planctomycetota > Phycisphaerae > Tepidisphaerales > Tepidisphaeraceae > BPJO01. The sequence goes on from JBBCIV010000033.1 coordinate 39,205, forward strand.
CCGCCTTACCTTAACGGGGCGATCGCGATCGAAACCACGCTCGGCTCACACGCCCTGCTGCACGAACTGATGTCCATCGAACAATCCCTCGGCCGCAACCGCCGGGAAAAATGGGATCCGCGCACCATCGATCTGGACCTCCTGCTCTACGCCGACAAGATCATCTCCAGCGACGAGCTCATGGTGCCCCACCCCATGATGCACCAGCGCGCCTTCGTGTTGGAGCCGCTGACAATGATCGCTCCCGACGTCGTCCATCCCACGCTGATGATGACCGTCAAAGGCCTGCTGGAAAACCTCAGCGCCCAGCCGCTGAACGTCTGATGAATTCCGCACGCCTGTTCGGGGGCAGACGCGCAGGATTTAGGTTACAATTCGCCGGACGTGCTTATCGTTCCAATCCAAGAAGTGAAGCCGGGGCACAAGCTGGCGCTGGGCGTGATGAACCCGCAGGTTCGGGATCAGGAGTTGCTCAAGGCCGGCTTCGTGCTTGAGGAGCCGATCATCTCCCGCCTTCGGTCGCTGGGCGTCACGCAGATTTTCGTCGATTTTCCGGGCCTGGACGACCTCGATCCGATCATCATGGCGCAACTGACGCCCGAGCGTCAGGATATCTACAAACACGTCAAATCGACCATCTCCGCCAACGAGAAAAGCACGCAGCCGGTGGTGAAATACACCGCCTACGTTGAGGCCACGCGGAACTTCGTCAAAACGATGATGGGCAACCCCGCCAGCATGATGATGCTGGACGTGCTGAACAAGGCCGACGACGAAGTCGAACACGCGACGGCGGTCGCGCATCTGGCGCTGGTGATCGGGCTGAAACTGGACGCCTACCTTATCCGTGAGCGATCGCGCCTCCCCGCCCACGTCGCCAAGGACGTGACGAGCCTGGGCGTGGCGGGAATGTTGCACGACATCGGCAAGAGCAAGCTGCCCGCCCCGCTGCGCAAATATCACTCGCTGAATCCGCCGCGGAAAGAAGATGAGCTCGCGGAGTGGCAAAAGCACGCCCAGTACGGCTTCGAGATGGTCCGCGGCAGCGCCGATGCCACGGCGGCGGCGGCGGTGTTGCACCACCACCAGCATTTCGACGGGGCCGGCTTTCCGCAGATCGAGCGTGGCGAGGGCAAAGCGCCGCTGAACGGCTCTCAGATCCACTGTTTTGCCCGCATCCTGACCGTCGCCAACCTGTTTGATCGCGCCTCCAGGGCGGCCGACGGCACGCGATTGACGAACTACCGTGTGCTGCACCTCCTGCGAACGCGGTATAGCGCTTGGCTCGACCCGGAGGTGGTGGCAGTATTACCCCAGGTGGTCCCCCCTTTTTCACCGGGCAGGCGGGTGACATTATCGGACGGGCAGGAATGCGTCGTCGTCGGTTTCAGCCCTTATTCACCCTATCGGCCGGTGGTAAAGCGGTTCGACTCGAAAACGCTGACCGTGGATGGCGCGGTCGACCTCAAACAACACGAGTCAATCCAGATCGCCGCCCTCGACGGCGTGCCCCTGCGCGACCTGGAGCGCGATTGACGGAAGCCGATTTTTCGCAGGCCCCTCGCATTCGACGTAGTCCGAATAACCGGCCGGGACTGTCCCCAGCAAATCCACATGTCCGATAAAGCTGGGGATTACGCGTTGATAACATATTTCTCAAGTTCAAACGCCCCGGCAATCCCGGCCCTCCGATCGTTGTGCACGGAAAATCCAATAAAGTTCGCCTTGCCAGTACTGTAACGGGGGGCTATTTTCGGTGGACCTCACGGATGGTGTTTGGCAGGAGGTGTGGTGTGGAAAAAGGATGATTCCACATCATATGCGTCGGGGAGACGATTGACCTGCCGCGTCGGGTGCCAATGCCCGGCGATAGTCGAATGGATTCGATCTCACGGATGAGCTGATGAAACGGTCGCCCGCGTTCCGGGGAAGACCTGCCCGCGTGTTGTGCGGCCAGGCGGAACGCTGTGCGGTTCCAGGCCTGCGTTTCTCTCGGTCGCGCCGCAGGCGCGTGAGACGCCGGCCGTCCATCGGAAGGAGATCGACGTGAGTTTCATCGCAGTCGAAGACCGTCAAGTTACGCGTCTGGCAGAAGCGATTCAGCAACGGGTTGGGCATCAGCGGTATCAGGTGTGGTTCCACAACTCCACCCGGTTCGAAGTCAAAAACGACGCCATCGAAATTTCAGTGCCGAACGATTTCATCTCCGAGTGGATCGGCACCCACTTCAAGCGATCGATTCAGGAGGCGGCCCACGAAGTGATGGGCTGCCAGGTTCCCGTTCGCTTCAACGTAATGCCGCAGTTGTTCGACGCCAAGAACGCCAGCGCTCCGCTGACGAGCAACGGCAAATCCTCCGCAGAGCCCCCCCGCGTCGCAGGCCCGCAGCGCGAGCGATACGTGCCCGGAACACGCGATATCCCGGCCAACATCTCCTTCACGCCCGATCTCAGCCGCCTGCATGAGTCCGGCGACAGCGCCATCTCCAAGCTGGCCACGCGTCCGATCCGCAAGGAGATCCCCCCCTCCGCCACCGCGTCGGCGATCCGCCCGCACGACGGTCCAAGCGTGCAGGGCAAAGGACGCCTTCGCCACGATCTGGAAACCTATATCGTCGGCCCGAGCAATCAGCTCGCCTACAACGCCGCCACCTACGTCGCCGAGTTTCCCGGCGCTCAGTACAACCCGCTGTTCATCCACGGGTCATGCGGCCTCGGCAAAACGCACCTGCTCCAAGGACTGTGCAAGCAGTTCATCCAGCACCACCCCGCCAAGAAGTGGATGTACGTCACCGGCGAGGAGTTCACGAACGAATTCCTGCTCGCCCTTCGCAACAACCGCGTGGACCAGTTCCGCCGCAAGATGCGAGAGCTGGACCTGCTGGTGATCGACGACGTGCACTTCCTCTCTGGCAAGAAGGCGACGCAGGAAGAGTTCCTGCACACGTTCAACGCCATCGAGGCGATGGGCAAGCAGGTGGTTCTCGCCAGCGACGAGCACCCGAAGATGATCAACGAGTTCGGCGAATCGCTGATCAACCGCTTCGTCAGCGGCATGGTCGTCCGCGTCGATCCGCCGAACTACAACATGCGGTGCGAAATCCTCCGCACGATCAGCCTGCGGAACCGCATCAACCTGCCGGAAGAGGTGATCGCCTGGGTCGCCCGCCGCGTGACGCAGAACGTTCGCGAGTTGGAAGGCGCGATCACCCGCATCACCGCCCACACCCGCCTCACCGGCCGGCCGGTGGACGTGAGCCTGGCGCAGGAAGCCCTCGGCGACCTCGATCGCCAGCTTGTCGCACCGGTGAAGCCCGAGAGCGTGCTCAACAGCGTCTGCAACTACTTCGGCCTCGAGATGCGCGAGCTGATGTCCGGCCGACGCCAGCGGACGATCTCCCTCGCCCGATCCGTCGCGATGTACCTGGTCCGCAAGACCAGCAAGCTCAGCTTCCCCGAGATCGCGATGAAGATGGGCAAGCGCAACCACAGCACCGTGATCTCCGCCTGCCGCCGCATCGAACGCGCCGCCGCCAAGAACGAACGACTGGCGTGGTCGTCGCACCTCGGCGAACGCGAAGAGGAAGCCGGCGAGCTGATCCAACGGCTGGAAGAACAGGCGCGGGCTCAAAGCTGATTAAACGCGAAGAAACGAAGAGGCGAAGAAAACCACTAATCGGTTTTCTTCGCCTCTTCGTTTCTTCGCGTTCATCCCCCTGCGACGATCGGCAATCGCCCGGAGATAAGGGCTTGCTTGACCCGTCGGCAATGAAACCCGATCATCGCTTTTCTCATGAGCAAGGCCATCATCCTCCAGCACGTCGCCCACGAAGGGCCGGGGCGAATCATCCCTGTCTTCCGTGATTTCGGCATCCCCACCGAGGTGCGTCATCTGTACAAGGGCGACGAAGTGCCGGCCGATCTGGACGAGCTGCGCGTGCTGATCGTGATGGGCGGACCAATGGGCGTGGCCGACATTGGCAAGCCGGAGTATCCGTTTCTGGAGAAGGAAGCCGCGCTGCTCAAGCGACTCGTCGAACTCGATCGGCCAGTGCTCGGCATCTGCCTCGGCGCGCAGCTGATCGCCCACGCCGGCGGCGCAAAGGTTTATCCGAACGTGAAGATGGCGCCCCCCGCCGGCCCCGGCCAGCCGCCGAAGCCAGTCGAGCCGCACGAGCCGCTGCCCGAACTTGGCTGGGCGCCGGTCAGCTTCCCCTTCCCCGGCGGGACCGAGCCGATCCTCTACGGCGCCATCGAAGGCACGCCGATGTTCCACTGGCACTTCGACACCTTCGACCTCCCGCGCCTTCCCGCGCCTCCCAACGCCCCGCCGCCGCCCGCGCCCCCGCCGCCCACGGGCAACTCGTTGCTCTCCACCACCCGGCTATGTCGTAACCAGGCATTCCGCTTCAAGAACCGCCTCTTCGGCTTTCAGTACCACATCGAGCTCGACCGCCCCGGCATCGACGCCCTCGTCGCCGGCAATAAGGACGAGTTGATCAAGGTCCTCGGCCCCGAAGGCGAAGCCAAAATCAAGGCAGACACCGAGGCCTTCTACCCGCGTTACGAACGCGTGACGAATAAGATTCTTCAAAACTTCGTGCAGTTCCTGCGGGCGTATTGATCTCACGCGGGAGCAACCCGAAACCAGGGCTATTCATCGTCGGATGGCAGCAGGTAGCTGTCGTAGTTCCAGCTCGGGCCGACGGGCTTGCCGAACGCGCCGGGGCCGTCGGTCGGAGAACGGCCATCAGGGGTGTTGGGGGTGGCGGTCAGGGAGGTGTAGATGTTATCGCCGGTGCGCGGGGTGACGGGCGCGCCGTTGGCGTCGCGCGTGCCGGGGGCGACGTATTCCATGCCCACGAACGCATGCGGCTCGAACGACACGCTACCGCTGGCGTAGAGCACGTTCTGGCCAGCCTTGCCGTGGTTGTTGCTGTTGGCCTGCGCCTGCACTTCCGGCGGATCGCCCGCGGCAGGACCGGTGACGTCGTCGCGCGGGCCTTCCACGCCGGGGTTCATGTCCGCCATCAACGCACAACGGCTGGGCAGGGTGTCGTTCCAGAAATCGCGATTCCGGTTGTACGGCGACAACAACGAGTATGACAGGTGCATCTTCGAGCGGAAATTGCTCCGCTGCTTGGGTTCTACCTTCACGCCGGCGGCGTTCGTGAGCGGATCGGGCCTGGCATTGCTCGAGGGGCAGACGAAGACCGACGGCGTCGTGATGTAGCCGATGCGCACCAGCAGCCACAGCGGCGCGGTGACGTCGTTCGGCTGCACGCCGGTGCCGGAGGCGAACGGGTTCGCGTCGTCACTGCCGGTGTACGCGGTCCAGGCGGAGTTCGACGCATCGAAGCGCGTGCGCGGGTACTCAAGGTAGGCCGTCTGATAGTTGGCCATCGCGTAGAAGATCAGCTTGAGGTTGTCCATGCACGCCACGCGGCGGGCGGCCTCGCGGTTGGCCATCACGAACGGGATGACGCTGGCAAGGATCAAACCGATGATCGCGATCGCGACCAGCAGTTCGACAAACGTGAAACCACGTGGGCGGCGGTCATGGTCACGGCGATCAGGAAGGATGGCGGAGTGCGGCAATGTCATCATGATGGCGTTTAGGTGTTCACATTTCGTCGGCAATCGGAAGCGGGCGACTGAACTCGTTCATGCCCCAAGTTTGACGAGTTTTTCGTTCTCGCGGCGTCGAAGCTGCCCGCACGCCGCGGCGATGTCCCGGCCGCGGGATTTTCGGACGTGCGCGTTCACGCCCGCCCGTCGCAGGATCTCCTGAAATTGCATTACCGCGTCGCTCTTCGGCCGCTGGAACGGGAGCGTCTCCACCTCGTTGTACCGCAACAGGTTGACGTTAGCGCGGACGGTTTTGCAGACCGTCGCGAGCTGGCGCGCGTGTTCGGGACGGTCGTTGACGCCCGAGAGCAGGATGTACTCAAACGTAATCTCGCGGCCGGTCTTGTTGAAGTAGTAGCGGGCGGCGTTGAGAATTTCGTCGATCGAAAAGTGCTCCGCCCACGGGATCAATTCGCGGCGTACCGCCTCGCTCGGCGCGTGCAAGGAGATCGCGAGGTTCAGCGGCAATTCTTCCTCCGCCAGTTGCTTCATGCGGACCGGCACGCCCACGGTGCTGATGGTGATCTTCCGGGCGCTGATGTTCAGCCCCTTTGGATCGTGCAGCACGCGGATCGCCTGCATGACGTTGGCGTAGTTGGCCAGCGGCTCGCCCATGCCCATAAAAACGATGTGGTTGATCCGCTCCAACTTTCCGTCTTTTGGGGGCACGCCGGAGGCGTTCATGACCTGGTTGAGCGCCATCACCTGCTCGACGATCTGCCCCGCCGACAGGTTGCCCTTCACGCCTTCCATGCCCGACGCGCAGAACTTGCAGCCGACCGGACACCCCACCTGCGACGACACGCATGCCGTCCGGCGGTCGTCGTCGGGGATCATCACCGTCTCGGCCTGGGCGCCGCCCGGCCAGGTGAGCAGGAGCTTCTGCGTGCCGTCCTCGCTCTTCTGGTGAACGCTTGTGCTGGAATTGCCGAAGCTGACCAGCTCGCGCAACTTTTCACGATCTAGCTTGGACAGGTTGCTCATGCGCTCCGGGTCAACGACAAATTTGCCGTAAACCCAGTCCCTGACTTGTTGTGCGCGAAATTTCGGCAGGCCCCAACCCTGCACGGCGGCGTCGAAATCGCCGGCCTGGAGACCGAGAAATTCGACCTTCGGATTGTCGCCCGTCGTACTACTCATCACGGCTATCATACGACAGGAGCGGCGATTTCGCAGTAGAGAAGCCCGCCGGAGGCTCGCCGCGGACGGACTTGGGGAAGGAGGCGTCGCATGGATGGCAACCGAGAAACCCTTCAGACGCTGAGTGACGAGCAACTGCTCGCCGCGTTCATCGCAGGCGATCGGCAGGCGTTTGCCGCGCTCGTCGAGCGATACCAGCGCGACCTGTATCACTTCCTGGCCCGCTTCCTCGGCAACAGCGCGTCGGCGGAGGACGTGTTCCAGGAATCGTTCATCCAGATATTTCAGTCCGCACGCCAGTTCGAGCCCGGCCGAACATTCCGTCCGTGGCTGTTCACCATCGCCGCCAACAAGGCGCGCGACCACCTGCGCTCCCGCGCCCGAAAACAAGCCATGCCTCTGCATGCGGCAATTGATCCCCATTCTGCCGACGGCAACGAATACATGGACCTCATGCGGTCGGTCGAATCCAGCCCCACCGCCCACCTGGAACAGGAAGAATTGCAGCACCGCGTTCAGAGTGCTATCCAGCGGCTGCCAGAGCACTTGCGCGAGGTCATCGTGCTGGCGTACTTCAACCAGATCCCCTACAAGCAGATTGCCGAGGTGCTGAACGTGCCCCTCGGAACGGTCAAATCGCGGCTGCACACCGCGGTGGAGCAGTTCGCGAATATCTGGAAATCGGCGAACCCGACGCCAGGTTGATCGTATGTAAGAAGACAGGTCATGATCGATCCGCGGGACGACGACTCAAGCAAATCTTGTCGGACCTTGATCGGTTGGAAGGCTGTTGATCTAATCCGGCTCGTCCGTTTGGCCAGCGCGCGCCTGAACTACGCGTGATGCCCGACGGGCTACATGTCCCGGGACGAATTTGGGCAAAGCCCTGTTCGGAGGCGGCGTGAAAGCGTCGCACTGATATGGAAACTCGAATCGCCTCCATCGGCCGCTCCGGCTCCACGTCCGTTTCGGACGCGACGGACGGAATTGGGTCACGGAACGGAACTCAAATGCAAGACGACGACGTCGACGACGCCAAGCTTGATCTCCCCGACCACCTGCGCCCGATCGACCAGTTGCTGCGATCCTGCTCCAACGCCTCCCCCAAGCCGCCCGACGGGCTTTGCCATAACACGCTGGAACGCTGCTTTTCACGTATTGCCAACGCCCCCAATCAAGCACTGCCAACGCCTTTTATGACACAGCGTCGGACGGAAATTTGACGTTAGCCCCGCGTTTCGTATAGTGTTTTGTTCCATGGCCCGGAAGATTACGATCGCCACCATCATTATTGATGCTCGAGAAATCGTGCAGGGCTGATCGTTTGTACCGCGACCGAAGAAGATCAACAAAGCCCTGCCTGTCGGCGGGGTTTTTTCGTTTACGGAGTTCGACATGTCCGCGACCAATCGCATCGAGATCTACGACACCACCCTGCGTGACGGCACTCAGGGCGAAGGATTCAACCTGTCATTGCAGGACAAAATCCAGATCGCGATCAAGCTCGACGAGCTGGGCGTGGACTACATCGAGGGCGGCTTTCCGATCAGCAATCCGAAGGACGAGGCGTTCTTCAAGGAAATCCGCAAGGTGAACCTGAAGAACGCGAGGGTGGCGGCGTTCGGCATGACGCGTCGTCGCGGCGTGGAGGCGAAGGACGACACCACGCTTAAGGCCCTGCTTGCGGCGGAAACGCCCGTGGTGACGGTCGTCGGCAAGACCAGCGATTACCACGCGAAGATCGTGTTGAACGTCTCGCTCGAGGAAAACCTCGCGATGATCTTCGACAGCGTCAAACACCTGAAGAGCGCCGGCCGGTTCGTCGTGTACGACGCCGAGCACTTCTTCGACACCTTCCGCTCGAACCCGGAATACGCGATCCAAACGTTGCAGGCAGCCGAGCGCGCCGGCGCCGACGTCCTCTGCCTCTGCGACACCAACGGCGGCACGCTGCCCGAGCAGCTTGCCGAAGCAGTCGCGACGGTGAAGCAGAAGACCAGCGCGCGGATCGGCGTGCACACGCATAACGACTCGGGCGTGGCGCTGGCGAACGCGATGGCGGGCCTTCGTGCCGGTGCCTCGCACGCACAGGGCACCATCAACGGCGTCGGCGAACGCTGCGGCAACATGGACCTGATCCCCCTCGTCGCCAACCTGCAACTAAAGTACAAGCTCGACTGCCTGCGCCCCGGCACGCTGGAAAAGCTGACCGAGGTCAGCCGCTACGTTTACGAGATCGCCAACATGAACCCCGTCAACGGCCAGCCGTTCGTCGGGCAGTCGGCGTTCGCCCACAAGGGCGGCATGCACGTGCACGCGGTGCAGAAGGATTCGAGCACGTACGAACACGTGACGCCCGAATCGGTCGGCAACACGCGCAAGGTGCTCGTCAGCGAGCTGTCCGGCGCCAGCAACATCGCCGCCAAGGCGGGCAAGAAGTTCAAGCTGGAGAACGACAAGGAGACGCTGCGCAAGGTGCTCAACCGCGTGCAGGACCTCGAGCATGCCGGCTTCCAGTTCGAGAGCGCCGAGGCGAGCTTCGAACTGCTGCTCCGCCGAGAGATCAAGCGATATCACCCCTTCTTCCAACTCGGCCACTACCGCGTAAGCGTGCAGCGGCAGGAATCGGGCGCGCCGGTGGCAGAGGCGACCGTCAAATTGAAGGCTGGCGATGTGACCGAGCACCGCGTAGCGGAGGGCTCGGGCCCGATCGACTCGCTCGACCGGGCGATGCGCAAGGCGCTCAAGGACCACCAGCCCGCGCTGGCCGACCTGCACCTGATCGACTACAAGGTTCGCGTCGTCAACACCCGCGACGAATCCGCCGCCGCCGTGCGAGTGGTGATCGAATGGCGACGAAAAGACGCGTCGTCGGGCAACCCCCCCGAGTTCTTCGGCACCATCGGCGTGAGCGCCAACATCATCGACGCCACCTGGCAGGCGTTAGTGGACGGTTACGAATATCACCTGCTTCACGTTGAAGAAGCGTCGGCGGTATGATCAAATCACCGCGCGTCGGGCAGGCGGGCAATCAGACATGCGTTGTCGCCTGCCCGGCGTGCGTATTTGAACCGGGTTGGCCTGATCGTGAGTACACCGCTGAACATCCCCGCCGAACGCATGCCGCGTCACATCGCCATCATCATGGATGGCAATGGCCGCTGGGCCGTGCGCCAGGGTTCGGAACGCACCGCCGGGCACCAGCAGGGCGCGACGACGGTCAAAACGGTCGTGACCGAGTGCGCCCGCCTCCACAAGCACCATGGCGGGCCTGATTTCCTGACGCTTTACTCCTTCTCTATCGAGAACTGGAAGCGGCCGATCGACGAGGTGTCGTTCCTCATGCGGATGTACATCGAGTACCTCCGCTCCGAGCGATCGACCATGATGGAAAACAACATCCGCTTCCACCAGATCGGCCGGCTCGACAACCTGCCGGACGAAGTGATGGAAGAGGTGAACGTCACCCTCGACGAGACGAAGCACAACACCGGCCTGAACCTGGTGCTGGCGCTGAACTACGGCTCGCGGGCCGAGATCACCGACGCCGTGCGAACGATTGCCGAAAAGGTGAAAGCCGGCGAGCTGCTGCCCGACGAGGTGACGGAGGAGACCATCTCCGACCACCTCTACACCGCCGGCTGGCCCGACCCGGACCTGCTTATCCGCACCGCCGGCGAGATGCGGGTGAGCAACTACCTGCTGTGGCAGATCAGCTATGCCGAGCTGTACGTCAGCGACGTCCTATGGCCGGAGTTCGGCGTGAAGGAGCTTCACGGCGCCATCCACGCCTTCAGCCAGCGCAACCGCCGCTTCGGCGCCCTCGACCACACCAATACGCTGCGCCGGTAACGCGCGCGCGCTGATCAATCATGGGAACACGTAGATCGATCCATCACCATCTCCGCGGCGGCGACCATTAAGGCACGCGCACTCGGATATAAACCGGCGATCCGTCGATCGAAAGCGTCAGCTTCCCCGCCTTGTAGTCGCTCACATCCACTGTTGGCGCATCGCCGTCTTCCATCGGCATGCGAACGGCACTGATCGGCTTGCCCGGCAACTTGATGGTCTGCTTGCTCTCTGCCGTCTTGTTGTCCGTCGGCGACCATGCGACGACGATCCGCTCTCTCACGTCTTTCCCACTCACGAACTCGTATGCGTACGCCTTCTCCGCTTCCTTCATGAGGACTTTGCTGAACCGGTACTCGCCAAGCGTCTGGTAGAGATGGCGCATGGCATAGTAGCTCATTTTCGGCTGGAATTTTCGGGTAATTCCGCTGGAAGCGTGAAACGACGGCTCGTCGTTGTCATCGAAGAAAAACAGGTACGCCCGATCGATGTCCATCGCGGCAAAAAGCAGGAATGATCGCACGATGTAGCGGGCCTGCGCGTCGTCGTCGACGTCCTTCCATTTGGCGAAGGTGCCGGTTCCCGTCGCGGGTTTGGTGCTGGCGTCGTAGCCGAACTCGGTCAGCCAGATCTCCTTGCCGGGCAGATGTTTGTTGCGGAAATCGATCACGTTCTGAATGACGTTCAGATACGGCACCGTCGGATGCTCTGGATAGACACGCTCCCACGTCGGCCAGCCTTCGATCATCGAGTATTGATGAACGCTGATGACATCGAACAGGTTCTTGTGCTTGACGAACGGCGCTAGCGGCTTGGAGTATTTATCACCTTCAACATTCGTCGTGCAGGTGAGGATCTTCATCTTCGGATCCGCCGCCCGGACGCCGCGGGCCATGTTTTCGAAGACGGCGTGGTAGACGGCATCGTCGTAGTTCGTGCCGGGCTCGTTGCCGATCTCAATGGATTCGACGAGGTTCTGCCCCTTCGATCCGAAATACCTCGCGAACGCATGGCCGTAGGCATAGGCCTGCTTTTTGGGATCGGTCCAGTTCTTTGCGGGGACGTCCCTTTCATGCCACTGCACGCAGACATTGGTACGAAAGCCCGCCTCCTTCCACGGACCGTAGATCTTCAGCCAGTCGACCCAACTGTCCTTGTCGGGCGTACCCTTGGGAAACCG